>JANNGT010000249.1:0-2975 GCA_031404015.1 Gammaproteobacteria bacterium
GCCATGCGTGCGCGGACGTCGCGCATGGAATGCAGGTCGTGCCGCTCGGTGACGCGCGGGTAGCGCTGCAACAGGAAGTCGTGCATCGCGTGTTCCGCGCGCAGGATCACGGGGTAGACATCCCAGAGGGTATTGTCGAGATCGAAGATGATAGCCCGGATGCCGCTCATCGCCGTTCTGTGCGCCGCATAATCACGAGGCGGCGAGTGTACATGACAGCTCGCGGAACGCGATTCGGCGCATGTTGTACGTGCGGCGTTATTTGGCGGACTGGTAGTGGGCCCACACCCGGGCGTCCCCTGAGTGCCGGGCCGGGACGCCGAAAATCCGTCCCTGGAGGCTCCGCGCGCAACGTCGTGTTGCGCGACGGCCCGGCCTCGGCACTCAGGGGACGCACAGTCGCCGGCCTGCTCGGCTGTATCGGTCAACTCGGCGTACGCACGCCCCGGCGCCTGCAAAACGGCAAGTGCATTCGTCTGAGCTTCGCAGCCACTCGCCAGCTTGCGCGCATACATCGAGGTTCGCGCCGAAGAAGCACGTCGAGCGCGAGGTCGGGTGACAGCCCGGGGTGACTGGCGGCAGGGTTCCGTCCCGCGGGGGTTCGTGGCCGGGCCGTCGAGCAACACGACGTTGCGCGCGGAGCCTCCAGGGACGGATTTACGGCGTCCCGGCCCGAACCCCGGCGGGATGGGATGGAATCTTGCCGCATTACAACGTGCCTTTCAGCCCGACCCACGCTCAGCGAGGAACTCAGCGAGCACGCGCGACGTGTGCGACGCGCGCGGCGCGGCGGCCAGTTGCTCTGGCGGGCCCTCGGCGACGACCTTACCGCCGCCGGACCCGCCCTCCGGCCCCAGGTCGATCACCCAGTCAGCCTCGGCGATCACGTCGAGGTTGTGCTCGATCACGACGACCGTGTTGCCGGCGTCGACCAATCGATGCAGCACGCGAATCAACTTCTCCACGTCGGCCATGTGCAGGCCGACGGTCGGCTCGTCCAGCACATACAGCGTCTGCGCCGCGCGCTCCCGGCCTGGCCGCAAGCGCGCGAGCTCCGTGACCAGCTTAATGCGTTGCGCCTCGCCGCCCGACAGCGTGGGGCTCGGCTGTCCCAGCGTCAGGTAGCCCAGGCCGACGTCCTGCAGCAGCGTCAGCGCGTGGTGCACCTTGGGATGCGCCTCGAAAAAGCCGACGGCATCGTCGACGCTCATCGACAGCACGTCGCCGACGCTGCGGTCACGCCACGTGACGGCAAGCGTTTCGCGGTTGAAGCGCCGCCCGCCGCAGACATCGCACAGCACTTTCACGTCGGGCAGGAAACTCATCTCGATGGTCTGCACGCCCTGCCCCTCGCAGGCCTCGCAGCGACCGCCAGACGTGTTGAACGAGAAGCGGCTGGGGCCGTAGCCGCGCACCTTCGCGTCCGTCGTGCCGGCGAACAGTTTGCGCACGTCGTCCCAGAAGCCCACGTACGTGGCCGGACACGAGCGCGGCGTTTTGCCGATCGGGGTCTGGTCAACTTCGAGCACGCGCTCGATCGCCTCGGCGCCGTCGATGCGATCGCAGCCGACCCACTCCGGGGCCTTGCGCTTGCGTGTCTGCGCCGCGCGCACGCTCATGTTCGCGTGCAACACGTCGCGCGCCAGCGTCGACTTGCCAGAGCCGGAAACGCCCGTGACGACCGACAACCGACCCAGCGGAAACCGCGCTTTCGTCTTGCGCAGGTTGTGCAGCTTCGCGCCGCGAACGACAAGGCTTGGTACGGCACGGCCGACAGGGCGGCGCGGCACGACTGGGTGTCGCAGCGGTTGCGCAAGGAATCGGCCCGTCAGGGACTGCGGTGCGCGAATGAGGTCCGCGACCGTACCCTGGCCAACGACGTGGCCGCCGCGCGTTCCGGCGCCGGGACCGAGATCGAGCAGATGGTCCGCGCGACGGATGGTCTCCTCGTCATGCTCGACGACCAGCAACGTGTTGCCCTTTGCCGCCAGCTTCTGCAGGGAATCGAGCAGGATGCCGTTGTCGCGCGGGTGCAGCCCGATGGTCGGCTCGTCGAGCACGTAGCAGACGCCCTGCAGGTTGGAGCCGAGTTGCGCCGCGAGGCGGATGCGTTGCGCCTCGCCGCCGGACAGCGTCGGCGCGGACCGGTCGAGCGACAGGTAGCCGAGCCCGACGTCATTCAGAAAGGCGAGCCTGGAGGTCGCTTCGGCCTGCAGATCGCGTGCGATCTCGGCCTCGCGGCCCTGCAGCCGCAATGATTGGAAAAACGACAGGGCCTGTTCCACCGGCAACGTCGACAGCTCCGCGATCGACTTGTCCTTGAACGTGACGTTGAGCGCGACGGGATTGAGACGCTGGCCGTCGCAGGTTGCACAGGCCGTCGCTTCACCCTCGAACCAATCGTTCCACCAGACTTCCTCGCCCGATTGCTCCTCGTCGAAGCCGCTGATCTGGAGTCCCGTGCCGAAACAGTCCTCGCACCAACCGTGCTTGGAGTTGTACGAGAACATGCGCGGATCCGGTTCGGCAAAGCTGCGCGCGCACGACGGACACGCCCGCTTGGTCGAGACCACGCGCGTGCGACCTTTATCGACGATGTGGGCCACGCCCTTGCCGAACTCGAGGGCACGATCGAGGGCGGCGCGTAACGGCGCCTCCGTCCCGTCGCCGACCTTGAGGGTACCCACCGGCAACTCGATCGTGTGCTCACGGAATCGATCGAGTCGCGGCCACTGCGCGGTCGTCAGCATGGCACCATCAACCCGCAGTTCGTTGTAGCCCTTGGACAGCGCCCATTTCGCGAGATCGGTGTAGTAGCCCTTGCGCGCCACGACGAGCGGCGCAAGCAGGTCGATCCTGCGGCCCTTGGCTTCGCGCAGCAGCAGCGCTGCGATGGAGTCTGCGCTCTGTGGCTCGATCGGCACGTGACAATCGGGGCAGTGCTGCACGCCGAGCTTCACGTACAGCAACCGCAG
>JANNGT010000250.1:0-32088 GCA_031404015.1 Gammaproteobacteria bacterium
GACATCAAGCGCGTCGTCGCGTATTCGACGCTGTCGCAGCTTGGATACATGACGGTGGCGCTCGGTGTGTCGGCCTATGCGGGTGCGTTCTTCCACCTGATGACGCATGCGTTCTTCAAGGCACTGCTGTTTCTTGCAGCCGGCTCGGTGATCCTCGCCATGCACCACGAGCAGGACATGCGCAAGATGGGCGGGCTGCGCAAGTACATGCCGATCACGTACTGGACGGCTTTGCTCGGCACGCTGGCGCTGATCGGCTTTCCCGGCTTTTCCGGCTTCTTCTCGAAGGACGCGCTGATCGAAGCCGTGCATGCATCGCACATCCCCGGCGCTGGATACGCATACTTCTGTGTCGTGGTCGGCGTGTTCGTGACGGCGTTCTACTCGTTCCGCTTGATGTTCCTCACCTTCCACGGCGAGGAACGCATGGACGCGCATACCCGGGAGCACCTGCACGAAGGCTCGTGGGTCATCACCCTGCCGCTGGTGTTGCTGGCGATACCGTCTGTCGTGGTCGGCTGGTTCACGATCAACCCGCTGCTGTTCGGCGGCTACTTCGGCCGCGCCATCGTGGTGGCGGAGAACCACGACGTGCTGGGCGAAGTCGGCAAGGATTTCCACGGGCCGGCCCAGTTCGTGCTGCATGCCTTTACCGGCCCGGCGGTCTGGCTCGCCGCCGCGGGCGTCGCACTGGCCTGGTTTCTCTACCTCAAGCGCCCCGACCTGCCGGCTCGGCTGCGTGAGCGGGCAGGGGGCCTGTATACGTTGCTCGAGAACAAGTACTACTTCGACTGGTTCAATGAGAAGGTCATCGCCGGCGGCAGTCGCCTGCTGGGCACGGCGCTCTGGAAGGGCGGAGACGTGGCCCTGATCGACGGTGCGGCCGTCAACGGTTCAGCCCGAGTCATCGGCTGGGTGGCCAACGCGGTCCGCGGCCTGCAGACGGGCTACCTCTACCACTACGCATTCGCGACGATCATCGGACTTTCGGTCCTGCTCGCGTGGCTCCTCTGGCGAAGCTGACACCCAAGAATCATGCAACTCGACTGGCCCATCCTGAGCGTCCTCGTCTGGCTGCCGATCGCGGCGGGCGTGCTGCTCCTGCTCGTCGGCGATCGTAACGCCGCCATTGGCCGCGTCATTGCACTCGCGGCGTCGGTGCTCACGTTCGTCGTCAGCGTGCTGCTGTGGCAGAACTTCGACGCAGGCACCGCCGACATGCAGTTCGTCGAGCGGCAGTCCTGGATCGGCGCGTTCAACGCCTGGTATTTCCTGGGCGTCGACGGCATTTCAATGCCGCTGATCGTGCTCACTGCTTTCATCACGCCGCTCGTCGTGATTGCGGGCTGGACTGGCATCGAGAAGCGGCCGAACCAGTACATGGCGGCCTTCCTGATCCTGGAAGGCGTGATGATCGGCGTGTTCGCGGCACTCGACGCGCTGCTGTTCTACGTGCTCTGGGAAGCAATGCTGATCCCGATGTTCGTGATCATCGGCGTCTGGGGCGGTCCGCGGCGCGTTTACGCGACAGTGAAGTTCTTCCTCTACACCTTCCTGGGCTCCGTGCTCATGCTGGTGGCGCTCATCTACATGTACCTGAAGGGTGGCAGTTACTCGATCGACGACCTGCAAGCCATGCCGCTCACGTTGCGCGAGCAGGTGCTGATCTTCACTGCCTTCCTGCTCGCGTTTGCGGTGAAGGTGCCGATGTGGCCCGTGCACACCTGGTTGCCGGATGCGCACGTCGAGGCGCCCACGGGCGGTTCGGTGATCCTGGCGGCGATCATGCTGAAGATGGGCGGCTACGGTTTCCTGCGCTTCAGCCTGCCCATCACGCCGGATGCGTCGCGCGAACTCGACTGGCTCGTCATCACGCTTTCGCTCATTGCGGTCGTGTATATCGGCTTCGTCGCGCTGGTGCAGCAGGACATGAAGAAGCTCATTGCGTACTCGTCGATCGCGCACATGGGGTTCGTGACCCTGGGTTCGTTCGCCGCGTTTGCCATCTTCCGCAATACGGGCCAGTTGCAGGGCGCGGCGATGGGTCTGGACGGCGCCATGGTGCAGATGATCTCGCACGGTCTCGTGTCGGGCGCGCTGTTCTTCTGTATCGGCGTGCTGTACGACCGCATGCACAGCCGCCAGATTGCCGATTACGGCGGCGTGATCAACACGATGCCGATGTTCGGCGCCTTCATGGTGCTCTTTGCCATGGCGAACGCCGGGTTGCCTGGCACGTCCGGGTTCGTCGGCGAATTCCTGGTGATCCTGGCCAGCTTCAAGGCCAGCTTCTGGTACGCCTTCCTCGCGTCCGTGACGCTGATCCTGGGCGCCGCGTATACGCTGTGGCTCGTCAAGCGCGTCGTGTTCGGGCCGATCGGCAATGACAACGTCGCGCAGCTCAAGGACCTGAACGGTCGTGAATTCCTCGTGTTGGGCGTGCTTGCGGTCGCGGTGCTCGCGCTGGGCGTTTGGCCCGCGCCGTTGCTCGACGTCATGCGTCCGACCATCGAGCAACTGGTGCAGCAGATGATGGTGACGAAGCTCTGACCATGAACCCGGCATCAATCACACAGCTGGACCTAGTCCTCGCCGCGCCGGAGATGTTCCTGCTCGGCGCAACCTGCGTCGTACTGCTTGGCGACCTGTTCCTGAAGGACAAGGATCGCTGGATCACGCTGGTGCTGTCGCTGCTGACACTGGCGGGCGTGGCCTGGGTGACGGCGGCCACCGGCTTCGACGCACGCACCGTCGGCTGGCATGGCACCTACGTCGCCGATCCGCTGTCGACCCTGCTCAAGATCGTGGCCTGCGGCGCCGTTGCCGTCGCGTTCCTCTACGGGCACCACTACCTGCAGGTGCGCAAGATCCTCAAGGGCGAGTACTACTTGCTTGGCCTGTTCGCGCTGCTCGGCATCATGGTGCTGGTCTCGGCCAACAGCCTGGTCACCCTGTATCTTGGCGTCGAACTGCTGGCGCTGTCGCTGTATGCGATGGTCGCGTTCGACCGCGATAACGGAATCGCCGCCGAAGCTGCGATCAAGTACTTCGTGCTGGGCTCCATCGCTTCGGGCGCGCTGCTGTACGGCATGTCGATCATTTATGGCGTGACGGGTTCGCTCGAACTCGGCGTGGTGAGCAACGCGGCGCTGCAGATGGAGGCAGGGCAGATCGGCCTGCTTTTCGGCCTGGCTTTCATCGTCGTCGGCGTCGCGTTCAAGTTCGGCGCCGTGCCGTTCCACACCTGGGTGCCGGACGTGTATCACGGCGCGCCCACGCCGGTGACGTTGTTCCTGTCCGCGGCACCCAAGCTCGGCTCGTTCGCGCTCGCGTTTCGTTTACTGGCCGAGGGGCTCGGGCCGGTGCATGACTCGGGTTGGCAGGACATGATCACGATGGTGGCCGTGCTGTCGATCATCGTCGGCAACGTCGTCGCAATCGCGCAGACCAACATCAAGCGCATGCTCGCGTACTCGACCATCTCGCACGTGGGCTTCATTTTGCTCGGCATCCTCGCCGGCACCAGCGCAGGCTACGAGGCCGCGCTGTACTACACGATCACGTACGTGGTCATGTCGATCGGCGCCTTCGGCATGGTGATACTGCTGTCACGCCAGGGCTTCGAGGCCGACAGCCTCGACGACTTCAAGGGACTCAACGCCCGCAGCCCCTGGTTCGCCGCGGTCATGTTGATGCTGATGTTCAGCATGGCCGGCGTGCCGCCGTTCGTCGGGTTCTGGGCGAAGCTGGCCGTGATCCAGGCGGTGCTGCAGATCGGCAGCCTGTGGCTCGCGATCGTCGCGGTCGCGCTCTCGGTGGTTGGGGCGTACTACTACTTGCGCGTCGTGAAGCTCATGTATTTCGACGAGCCGACGGACCACGCCGAGCTGCAGGGCGGCGGCGGTGCGATGCGGCTCGTGCTGAGCGTCAATGGTCTCGCGGTGCTCGCGCTGGGGCTGTTCCCGGGGCTGCTGCTTGCGCTCTGCGCGCGAGTCATCCCGTAGGGCAGGGCCGCCCGGCACTGCATGATAATTTGATAAGAATGCCTGCCTATGTATAATAGGCGGCTCGATTGCGGGGTGGAGCAGTCTGGCAGCTCGTCGGGCTCATAACCCGAAGGTCGTAGGTTCAAATCCTACCCCCGCTACCATCGAATCGAAGCGAACGGCCCCTCTGGGGCCGTTTTGCTTTTCGGGCTGTGTGGAATACAGCGTGGTAGATTCACGCTGCTTCTTGAAACCACCGCCGCACCGGTTTCACGTCACTGCATGAAATCACAACTGGCCAACGTTTTCCGCATGCGGCTTCTGGCTCGGGTTCGAGCGGACCATTCAATATGTGACGGGAATGGCGAACATTGGCGACGTGATCCCGCTTCCTAGCTCGCCGAAGAACGCGGACTTCTAGCGGCTCATCGCCACCGATTCGATGAAGCTCACGCTCTGATCCAAGACGGGCGTGCGTCCTCGTGCGGGCACGGAGAACCCCGCCACGGTATCGGCGTGTCCTTTGCCCGGATAGAAGTGCGTTTCGACACGCACGTGATTCGCCTGCAGGACGTCGCGCAGTACTTCAGCATGCTTGATGGAGACGACGTCATCCGCGGTACCGTGCACGAGCAACGTTGGAGGGGCCCGCGGCGTCACAAAGCGCATGGGCTGCCAGTCGACCTCGGTGTAGGGGCTGGCGAAGATCGTATTCAACACCTTCGTATCCGGATCCAGCGCATAAGGACCTGACAGACCGACCAGGCCCACGATCCACTCCGGATGCGCTCCGGCCTTCTGCAGCAACCGCTGGTCGTAGGCAAGAGACGCGGCTTCGTGTCCACCCGCCGAGTGGCCCATCAGTACGATCCGTTGCGGATCGCCGCCGAATTCCTGCGCGTGCTTTTGCACCCATGCGACCGCCAGCGCCCCGTCCTCGAGGAATACAGGAAATTTAACCTGCGGATAGAGACGATAGTCGGGCAACACCGTAACTATGCCTTGCTCCGCGAGCGCCGCTCCGACAAAGCGGTAGAGCCCTCGGCTTCCCTCGGTCCATGAGCCGCCGTGGAAGAAGATCACGACCGGGCGATCCTTCGCTTCCTTGGGCGAATAGACGTCGAGTTTCTGTCGCGATTCGGGTCCGTAGGAGTGATTCGTCGAGCGGTCGTAGTGACCGGCCAGGCTCGCCGAGTTCGCAATGAAGAACGCGCCACTGGTGCAGCCGGCGGCGAACATGACAAACGAAGCGATGGCGAACAAGGCGATCCATTTCATGGAGAGCAATATTACAAGGGTCTGGCGAGAACCGAACCGCAGTGTTTCATGCCTTCCAGCAGGAGACAGGTCAACGACGCTGTAGAACCGCGCACGCTTGCCTTGCAAGACCACCTCGCGGGCGAGCGAAAGTAGGTGCTCGGCAGAAAAAAATCTGGCGTCGCTCGTTCGAGACCAATGCTGCGTGATGTAAAGTCCAACGATGAAATACCGTCAACTCGGTCAGACCGGCACGCAGGTTTCGGAGCTCTGCCTCGGCGCCATGACCTTCGGCGAGCCGGAGGCCGGCTCGTTCATGCACAAAGTCGGCTCCGACCGCGAAGAGAGCTTTCGCATGCTCGACCGAGCGCTCGAGGCGGGCGTCAACTTTATCGACACCGCCGATGTATACGGCCAGGACGGCCTGTCCGAGCGCATCCTCGGCGAGTGGCTCGCGTCGCGCAGCGCGCGCGACAAGGTGGTGCTCGCCACCAAGGGGCGTTTCCGGATGGCCCCGGGGCCCAATGGCACGGGGGCATCACGCATGCGCATCGCACGCGCCATCGACGACAGCCTCAAGCGCCTGGGCACCGACCGCATCGATCTTTACCAGATCCACATGCAGGACCTGCGCACCCCGGAGGAGGAACTGCTGCGCGCGCTCGATGATGCGATTCATGCGGGTAAACTGGTTTACATTGGTGCCTCCAATTACGTCGCCTACCGCTTGATGGAGTCGCTGTGGGTGGCCGACAAGCGCAACCTCAATCGCTTTGTCACGCTCCAGGCGCAGTACAGCCTCGCGGCACGCACGCTCGAGCGCGAGCATGTCCCGCTGTGCGCCAGGTTTGGCCTGGGCATCCTGCCCTGGTCGCCGCTCGCCTCGGGCCTGCTTTCGGGCAAGTACAGGCGGGGGCAGAGACCGCCTGAGGGGTCGCGCCTTGCGCAGTGGCAGGATCGCTTCAAGGGGGCCGATAACGATCGAAACTGGAACGTCGTTGAAGCTTTGATCGCCGTGGCCGACGAATTGGAAAAGACGCCGAGCCAGGTGGCCCTGGCGTGGCTGCTGGCACGGCCCGCCGTGTCGTCGGTCATCATCGGTGCCCGTACCGTCGCACAACTCGACGACAATCTCGGCGCGGCCGACCTGACACTGTCAAATGAGGTGATTGCGAGGCTCGACGCCGTCAGCGCGCCCGACCTGGGCTATCCGTACGAGTTCATCAAGACCATCGACGGCGCTTGGTAGCGGTCGCGCTTAGCGCCGAGGGCGCTCACCCTTACCAGGAGCGATCAGCCGGTTAAGTCCAGAACGCCCCGGTGACGCTGGCCTGAATCTGGTCGTTTCCATCCACTGTCATTGGCGGATGCCAGACAACCGAAAGTGGCATTTGAAGGCTAGAAACAGAACTTACGTCCGAGAATGCAAAGGCTGGCGGACATAGGATGCCGCACGTGGCCAACCAGGGAAAAGTCGATCGAGTCCTGCGCGAGGCCCTGGCGATATTTGTGGAAGAGATTGGCCGGGAAGACACGATTGCGTTGCTCGAGTTGGCCGCCGCGAGATTGCGCAACCAAATTCGAAACCCCGAAACGCCGGCCACGCAGAAAAAGCCAGCCTTGTTACATCAAGTTCGAAAGCGGGTTTCCCGGATCAGGTTGAAGCGATAAATCATCCTGCCGATGTTAGGCTCGGCGGGCACCAATGGAATCAATGACTTCCGAACGAGTTGCAGGCCCCCGCTACCATCGAATCGAAGCGAACGGCCCCTCTGGGGCCGTTTTGCTTTGTCTGATTAGCGTCCCGCGTGGTCGAGGCGCTCATCAGCGTCACCCCGTGACGCTGCGAATGGGGCGGATCGCGCGTCGGCGCCGACGAAGGGAGGTGCTCCCAGGTTCAACCGAGGATCGCCCTGGCGAGGGCGAGTAACAGCGCCTCGAAGTTATCTGTCTACGCCTCAAGCACCGGCAGGCCACTGAAATTCGGGACGCAGGCCGTCGTAGACCGGACGACCGTCGTTCGGCTTTGGGTAGCCTTTGCTCTCGTCCCAAAAAGCGTGGTAGGTCGCCTTTGGAAACCTGGGATCGTCGTAGCCCATCACGTTCGGTACGGCAACGCGGATGCGCTTCTGCTTGTCATCGAGCATCAGCACGGCACCACAGTCGGTGCACAGGCAGATTTCCAGCGGGCCGTTCGTGTTGTTGGCATTGAAGGGCACCCGCTTCATTTTTTCTGGGTGGTCGGCCTTCACGTCGTCGTAATTGAAAAAGACGACATGCGTCGTGTGCTGGCCGGTTACGGCCTTGCAGACGTTGCAGTGGCATTCGTGATTGTCGATTGGTTCGGCGGAAGCAGTGACGTGCACATGTTTGCAGCCGCCCGCATAACTCGTAGTCATGGATTTTCCTCTCCCGACGGATCGGTTACTACAGGTCTGATTCTCAAAACTAGCACAGGTCTTTTCCGTAATGAAAGCTGCGTGGCGTCTGTTAGTCCCGCGGTGGGCCGCTGCTCCGACGTCAACGAGCCCCGGTTACACGCCGGCGTAGCTGCAGACCTGCCTCAGGCGATCAGGACGCTCCGTCGGAAATAGCCAAAGCAGGCCCCCGCTACCATCGAATCGAAGCGAACGGCCCCTCTGGGGCCGTTTTGCTTTGCGACGGCAACCCCTGAAGCCGTGCTGCAACGCCGGGCAAAGCTGGCAGGCACGCATGCCTCCTACCAAGCCCGCCGCATTGACTGGTCGCTGCAGCGAGGCCTATGGTGCGTGCGACACTTGCAATCCAACAACATCTGCTGGCGACGCCGGCGGCAGCCATGGCTGCCCCGAATTGACCGGGTCCGAGCAGTATTCGGGAGGGATCACATGCAGAGAATGATATTGGTGGCTCTGACCGGCGTGCTGATCGCCGGGTTTGGTGCAATCGCGAGCGCGGACGATAAGGCCGATCTCATTGAGCGTGACAAGGCGTGGGGCGCCGCGGGGACCAAGGGCGATGCCGAGGCCGTGGCGAAAATTCTCGCCGACAATCTCGTCTCGGTCAGCAACAAGGGCGTTACCGACAAGAAGGGGGAGCTTGCTGCGAACGAGCCTGCACCCGCAGGCACGCAATACGAACCAACTGACTTCACGGTGACTTTTCTCGACAAAGACACGGCAGTCATGACGCATGGTACCAAGGGCGCTGATGCCCACTACAGCATGCATGTGTGGTCGCGGAAGAGCGGTCAGTGGCAGGTCGTTGCGACGTCCACCACGCCGGTCGAGGGTAAATAGGATCGCGTGATGCTCGGCAAGCGTCCCAGGCCTCGCGCCTGGGGCGTTTGTGGGCACGGTTCTGAACGCGGTCCGAGACGGGCAGGGTTAGGCTAGATCGAAGCGCACTATGAAATACGAAATCCTGCCCCCGCTACCATCGAATCGAAGTAAACGGCCCCTCTGGGGCCGTTTTGCTATGGGGAACCCGTCAGGCTCGACGCATCGCCTCGAGCGCCGCATCGCCATGAAGGCATTCGCCGGCGGTCCCGTGGACCTGGCGGATGCGCGTGCGGTCATCGATATGGACCGCACGTCAATTGATGTGGAGTTAGTGCAGCGGTTGGCGCAGCGCTTCGGTCGCGATGCGGTGAAAGCCGTTGAGTCCCTCCTCGGGCCGGTGGACTGAGGCGTCCTGCGGGCGCTGCCCAATGGGTGAATGTCGGAGAGCCGGCCGCTGCCGTTCGTGTCCCGATGGCTGCAACTGCGGGCCTGTCGCCGATTGGCGACGGTATGACGGCTTGTGGCAAGGCGTGGAGTGGCCGTAAATCCTCGTCGCCAGAATGATTGATAACCTTGAAGAGGCACTGCGTCTGTCGTTGCTTCCCTGGGCCGTGATTGTGCTGGCGCACTGAACTCCAGCACAGGCAGTCCGATGAGAATCCTAGTTGCGCTCCTCGCCGCATGCGTCGCGTCGGTGGCCTTTTGGTCGTCGCTCGATCGACCGCTCAGTGCGCCGGACTGGAAGGGCGAGATCCGCGGGCTGGCTTATAGCCCCTCGCACCTTTACTCCGAATCCGACAAGGACAACAAGGTTACCGACGAGCTGATCCGGCGCGACCTGGCGCAGCTGTCGAAGATGACCAAGCGCATCCGCACCTACACGGTGGGCTCCAGCTACAACCGTATTCCTCTCATCGCGAGGGAATTTGGCATGAAGGTATCGCTGGGCCTCTGGTTGGGACGCGACAAGGCCCTCAATGAAATCGAGATTGCCCGCGGAATCAAGACCATTGCCGCCAATCCCGGCACTATCGACCGTGTATTCGTCGGCAACGAAGCCGTCGGCGTGCGTTACGAACTGACGGGTCGCGAAGTCAGCGACTACATCAAGCGCGTCAAGGCGGCCATCGACAATCCCGCCGTCCAGGTCGGCACCGCCGAAGTGTGGGCCACCTGGCTGACGGAACCCGAGATGGCCGACGGTGCCGACTTCGTCGGGATCCACCTGCTGCCCTACTGGGAAGGCGTCTCCTACGAAGATTCGATGGCGTACGTTACCTCCGGCTTCGAGCAGATCGCCAAACTCTATCCAAATAAGAAGATCGTCATCGGCGAAGCCGGGTGGCCGTCGGACGGCCGCATCAAGCAGGGCTCGGTGCCGTCACCGGCGTTCGAGGCGGCCTTCCTGCGCAAGTTTTTTGCTCTCGCCGAACAGAAGAATTACGACTACTACATCATTGAGGCCTACGACCAGCCCTGGAAGGGCTCGACGGACCGGGAAGGCGCAGTCGGCGCGTTCTGGGGCATGCTCGATGCCGAGGGCAAGGCGAAGTTCAGCCTCAGCGGTCCGCTGTCGTCGTTCGGCCAGTGGAAGGTTTTTGCGCCCATCGCCGCCGGCCTGACGTTCCTGGTCGGCCTGGCCGTAATGCTGGCAGTGCCCGCACTGAGCGTGCGTGGCTATTTCCTGCTTGCGGGGACCGTCGGCCTGGTGGTCTCGGGCGGCCTGTTCATCGTCGACGCCTCGAGCCTGCGCTACATCGACATGGGCACGGTCGGCGGGATGATGGTGATCGTGCCGACGGCGCTTTTTACCGGCATATTGCTCCTGTCGGAAACCGCCGAGTGGACGTTGTCGCTGTGGCGCAAGCAGCGCAAGCCCGCCATTGCCGGCAAGCTCGCGCACTTCCCGCGCGTGTCCATTCATGTACCGACGCACAACGAACCGCCCCTGATGGTGATGCAGACGCTGAACTCGCTGTCGCGCCTGGATTACCCGAACTTCGAAGTGATCGTGCTCGACAACAATACCTCGGACGAATCGCTGTGGCGGCCCGTGGCCAGCCACTGCGAAGCGCTGGGCCCGAGGTTCCGTTTCTACCACCTCGACAACGTCAGGGGCTTCAAGGCCGGCGCGCTCAACAAGGCGTTGGAACTGACCGACCCGTCGTCGGAGTTCATCGCCGTGATCGACAGCGACTACCAGGTCGCGCCGCACTGGCTGCGCAGCGTCATGCCTGGCTTCGAGGATCCGCGGGTCGGCATCGTGCAGGCTCCGCAGGACTACCGCGACGACAAGGAAAGCCTGTTCAAGGCATGCCTGTACCAGGAATACACCGGGTTCTTCCGCATCGGCATGGTCGAACGCGCGGAACACAACGCCATCATCCAGCACGGCACCATGTGCGTGATCCGGCGCGAAGCCATGGATCGCGTCGGCGGCTGGGCCGAGTGGTGCATCACCGAGGACACCGAGTTCGGCCTGCGAGTGTTCGAGGCGGGCTATACCGCGCTCTACACGCCGGCCAGCATGGGCCGCGGCCTGATGCCGGACACGTATGCCGCCTACAAGAGCCAGCGCTATCGCTGGGTCTACGGGGCCATGCAGATCCTGAAGCGCCATGCCTCGGCGATTTTCCTCGGCCGCAGGGCCGACGGCACGCGTTCCTTGAGCAGGGAGCAGCGCTACCAGTTCCTGGGAGGCTGGATGCCCTGGTTCGCCGACGGCCTTGCGCTGGTATTCGCGATCCTGGCCCTGGTCTGGAGCGGCCTGATGATCATTGCGCCGAGGCATTTCGACGTGCCGCTGGCGGCACTGTCGGCAATGGCGCTGGTCATCTTCACGGTCAAGAGCGTGAAGACCGTCTGGCTGCATCGCGCCAAGGTCGGCACCGGTTTCAGCGGCGCCCTGGCGTCGGCGGTCAGCGGGCTGTCTCTGTCCTACACGGTAGGCAAAGGTGTGATCGTCGGCCTGTGCACGTCGTCGAAGCCGTTCCTGCGCACCCCGAAGTGCGAGAACGCTGCCCCCTGGACGCAGATCTTCAAGGTCGCCAGGGCAGAAGCCGCGCTGTTTATCGGCACCGTCGCCGCCATCTTCGGCAACATATGGTCCACACAGTTTGACGACCCTGCCGACGTAGTATGGGTCGCCGCGTTGTCCGTGATGGCGGTGCCCTATGCGGCCGCGTTGCTGGTGGCGTTGTTCTCGACAATGAAGCTGCGTCGCCCGGCGGTGCAGAATCCCGACATTGCTCCCGCGTCGGTAGTCGCACAGACCAAGCTGGATCTGGCAGCCTGAGCAGCAGGCGACGACGCAACACCAACTTCGTTGCTGGACCCGCGCGTCAGTTGTTCTTCGCGCCTTCCTCGACCCATTTGCGGATGGTCGCAATCTCCTCCGAACCGAGGGGCTTGGCATCGCCGTGCGGCATCTTGAGCGACGGGTCCGCACGTCCTTCGATCAGCATGACGAGAACGCTCGTCAGGGGATCGCCGGGCAGCACCACCGGCCCATATTGCGTGCCCTTCATCAGCGTATCGTAGCTCGCAAGTTCAAAGCCGCTCACGACATATCCAGCCTGGCCGGCGACATGACAGCTCTTGCAATGCTTGTCGAGGATGGGGGACACGTCCCTGGCGTAACTGGTTTCGGGCCCTCGCCCGCAGCCTGCAAGCAGCAGCAGGGCTGGCGCGGCAGCAAAACAGCGCAGCAACCTGGCGTTCATCGTGGCTCCCGCAGAGTGCAGTTGTTGCGCGACGTTCCCCCTCAAGCCGGTCGCCGGCAATCCGCTGATCTACTTAGTCCAGTTGCGCCAGGCCCGGGCGACGGCACATGCTGCGCGCGTCACAACAGGCAGGTGTTGGTAATCAAATGAAACGACCAGACCAGGTTTGCGAGAGTTGCTGGCGCGTCAGCAGGGCGTCGTCGGTTCCGGTCACAGAGATCGCCTGTCACCACAACAAGGTGCTCGCGACGTGGCACGCGGATACGGAAGAGTGGACCTACAAGCACCGCGTCGCACGCAAGAAGCCTAACCAGAAGCAGAGCGAGCAACTGGCGCAGATGTTCGAGAAGGCGAGCTCCGCGATCCGACGTACTGACGAGTCGTGACAGCGCGCCGGGAACCCGCAGTCGAAAGCGCAGCGGAACAGGCGCCTTAAGGGTATCCTGTGCGCCGAAGTTTGGGACTCAAGAGCAGGTGAGGAGTGCTGGCACGTGTTGCCGCATCGTCCTCGTTACCCGTTCACAGGCCGGTCGCTTCGAAAGAGGCGGCAGGTCTCCGGTCAATCTGACCGGGCCCGCGCATTTTTCGCGTGCGGTTCGATTTCGAGTGGGACGTCACCCACCGTGCCTGCATACCGGTCCCACGAGAGCACCCATGCCAAGCCACGAAGCTGACGAACCCACCATTCCCACGTTTGCCGAACTCGGCCTGTCGGAGCCGATCGTCGCGGCCCTGAAAGACGTCGGTTATGAATCGCCTTCACCCATCCAGGCCGCCACGATTCCCGTATTGCTGGCGGGCATCGACCTGCTCGGCCAGGCGCAGACCGGCACCGGCAAGACCGCGGCATTCGCATTGCCGTTCCTGTCGATGCTCGATGTCTCGCGCCGTGAACCGCAAGTGCTCGTCCTCGTCCCCACCCGCGAACTCGCCATCCAGGTGGCGGAAGCGTTCCAGAAATACGCGAGCAAGATGCCGGGGCTGCACGTGCTGCCGATCTACGGTGGGCAAAGCTACACCCCCCAGCTCAACGCGCTGAAGCGAGGCACGCACGTCATCGTCGCTACGCCCGGGCGTGTCATGGACCACCTGCAACGCGGCACGCTGAGCCTGGCTACGATCAAGTACGTCGTGCTCGATGAAGCCGACGAGATGCTGCAGATGGGCTTCGTCGATGCGATCGACGAGATCCTGGGGATGGCGCCGAAAGAGCGGCAGGTAGCGCTGTTTTCAGCCACGTTACCGAAGCCGATCCGCAACATTGCGCAAAAGCACCTGCGCTCGCCGCAGGAAGTCACAATCCGGTCCAAGACCACGACAGCGACCAACATTCGCCAGCGCTATTGGGTCGTGTCCGGGATGCACAAGCTCGATGCGCTGACCCGAATCCTCGAGGTGGAAACCTTCGATGCGATGCTCGTCTTCGCGCGCACGAAGCAGGCCACCGTCGAGCTCGTCGAAAAACTGGAGGCCCGCGGGTTCGCGTCAGCCGCGCTGAACGGCGACATCCTGCAGGCACAGCGTGAGCGCACGGTGGCGGCGCTGAAGGCGGGCAAGGTCGACATCGTCGTGGCGACCGACGTGGCCGCGCGCGGCCTCGATGTCGATCGCATCACGCACGTCATCAACTTCGACGTGCCCTATGACAGCGAATCGTACGTGCATCGCATCGGTCGCACGGGCCGGGCCGGTCGCAGCGGCGAGGCGATCCTCTTCATCGCGCCGCGCGAGCGCAACATGCTGCGCATCATCGAGCGTGCGACGCGGCAGCCGATCGAGGCGATGAGCCTGCCCACGCTCGAGGACGTCAACGCCAAGCGGGCAACGAAGTTCAAGCAGGAGATTGCCGATGCCGTCTCGTCGCAGGCCGGCGACGCGTACCGCGGCGTGCTCGAAGACTATCTGCGCGAAACCGATGCGGATCTGCTCGACGTCGCTGCGGCCCTCGCCGCGATGGCGCGTGGCGGCAAGTCGCTTGCAGTGAGCAAGCGACGCGAGACCAAGGGTGAAGGCGCGGCGCCACGTGAACAGGCGGAAGGGCGCAGCGAAAATGAGGGATCCCCGCGACGGCCCCCACGCCAGCGCAGCAAGAGTGACGCACCGCAGGCCACGTTCCGCCTGGAAGTCGGTCGCCAACACGGCGTGCTGCCGGGCAATATTGTCGGCGCGCTCGCGCACGAAGGGGACTTGCATGGGACTGAGATCAATGGCCTCAGCATCCGCGACGATCACACGCTGGTGCGATTGCCCGCCGATATCACCGAGCAGACGCTGGCCCACCTGCGCACGGTCGAGGTGCGCGGGCGGCTGCTCGCGATCAGTCGCCACAAGGGCCGCAAGGACTCGGAAGCGGAGGGCTGAGTGCCGCCTTGCCGAAAAGCCCACATCAGAATGTCATGGTCAGCTTCATCTGCTTGGTGACGAAAGAGCGGGCTCGCTTCGCTTGTGTGGCGTAGGACGAATCGGTAACGCGCACCGCAAATGCATAGGTTCCCGAGGCCAGCGCAGTTCCCTGCAGCAGGCCCGTTGATGGATCCAGCGTCAGTCCCTGCGGCAGCTGCCCGGAGGCCACCGTCCACGTAAACGGCCCCTTGCCGCCCCACGGCATGAACTGATAGCTGTATCGCTGCCCGACCTTGCCATTTGCCAATGAACGTGTCGGCATCACGGCAAGGCCGATCTGCTGGCGCGTCTGTTCCCACAGGCTCGCTTTCAGCGTGCCGAGCGTGCTGTCGCGATGCCGGCTCTTTAACTCGAAGGGGTCGTTGACCAGGTCGTAGAGCTCCTCCTCGCCTGACCAGTAGCGGACGTACTTCCAGCGCTGGTTGCGTATCCCCGCCCAGAGCGCGTTGGTGAAGGCACCCGAAGCCGTCTTCTCGAAGAACATGTCGTTGCGCCAGCTCGTGCCGGCATTGCGCAGCAAAGGCAGCAGGCTCGTGCCGTCCGTCTTGCGGGTCACGCCCGCGAGGTCAAAGAGAGTCGGGCCGAGGTCCAGCATCGGCGAGACGAAACTATTGTCCGTCCGCGGCGCCACGCCTGGCATGACCACCACCATCGGTACGCGCACCGATTCCTCGTAGATCTTGTCCTTGCCCCACAGTCCGTGCTCGCCCCACATGAAGCCATTGTCGGAGGTGAAGACGATCAGTGTGTTGTCCAGCTTGCCCTGCGCCGCGATGCGATCGACGATGGCGCCGAGCGAGCGGTCGACGCTGCGTAGCGTGCGGCGCTGCTGGCGCACGAATTCGTCCGTCTGGTCCGGGTCCGTGTTGTAGCGGACCCACCAAGGTTTGTCACTCAGGTCGGTTTCGCCGTAGCCGCGATCGCGATAGAGATAACTGGAGTAGACGTTCGCATCCTCAGGGGCCGGTGTCGCGAGTTCGTGCGGCGCGCTCGGCGCCCAGAGCACGAAGAAGGGCTGGCTGCTGGCACTGCCCTGGTCGAGGAAACTCAACACCTGGTCGCGCTCGTAGTACGTTGTGTACTTCTGTGCATTGACCACCGAACCCGTGCTCGGAGTCGTCGCTCCAGACGAGCCCAGCACGTATTGGAAGTTGAACCAGCTGGTGGTCGTCGCGAAGGAGCGCCGGCCGACCCACCGAGTCCAGCCGGGCGGAACGTAGCGACCGCTTCCTTCGTAACCGTTCACCCATTTGCCGACGAAGGCCGTGCGGTAGCCCGCCCCCTGCAACGAGCTGCCCAGGTTGCCCTTGTCGTTGAAGGCATCGATGCCGCCGTTCGGCGCGCCGTTTTCGAGTACCAGGGTGTTCTGCGTAAGGTAGCCGCCGGAAAACATGCTGGCGCGCGCCGGCCCGCACAGCGGTGTCGGCATATAGGCATTGTCGAATCGCACGCCCTGCGCGGCGAGACCCGCGAGGTTCGGCATCTCGTCGACAGTGTCGAAACGCTGGTCGTCGGTTACGACGACCAGCACGTTCATCTGCGCGTGCACGGCCGGGGCCAGCGCCGCGAGCAGCAGCGCTGCGAGCAGCATCAGGCGATTTCTCATGGCAGTTCCTGGCGGTGAGTCGAGGCCGGAGTGTAGCCGCAGTGAGCATCAAACCGGGCACAGGTCAGCAAGGTCTGACATTGCAGCGAGGTGGTGAGCCAGCGATGGCACCGTGTAGGAATGCACTGGCCGATGCGGTGGTGCAAGGCCGCGCAGGGTACTCATGCGTGATCATAGGCAAGCACCGCACCGAGCATTAGTGTGTTGCAAGTCATGTACGTCGCAGGAGCCGAAAATGTGTAGACGCGTGTCGTTGCGCGCGGGGCGCGCTTTTTCCACCAAGGCAATGTTCGCCGCGGCCATGACATTGTGCGTACTGCTCGGCGTCAGCAAGCCGGCCGCGGCGCGCATGAATGTACTCGTCGTCATGACGGACGACCAGCGATTCGACACCATCGGGCAGATGCCTAACGTGCAGAATCTCGCTGCGCGAGGCGTAACCTTCAGCAACGCGTATGCGCCCACGCCGCTGTGCGGTCCGGCGCGAGCGTCGATGTACAGCGGTGGGTTCCTGGCAAAGAATACCGGCGTGCTCGAGAACGCCGCGCCGAACGGCGGCGCCACGATGTTCGACGACTCGATGAACTTTGGCCGCGTCATGCAGACGGCGGGTTACCAGACCTTTTATGTCGGCAAATGGATCAACGACCATTGGCGGCTGGGCGCGTACGTGCCTCCAGGCTGGAATCGCTTCGTCGGGCGACGGTCAGATGTGAAGAATGCGGACTGGTCCAACGGCATCGATTACGTGATCGGCAAATCGACAGGCGACTCAACGAATGGCACGGTGTATACGCTGGCTGGCCAGTACCTCGCCTATTACGAACGTGACCAGGTTCTTGGCTTTCTGGGCCAGACGACGCCAGACAAGCCGTTTTTTGTGTTCTGGAGCGCGGCCGCGCCGCACCTGGCGGCAACGCCGGCGCCCGGCGACGAAGCGTTGTTCGGAGATTACCTCTACCGCGGTCGCGGTTATGCCGAGGCCGATCTCGCCGATAAGCCGGACTGGGTGCGCCGCCGCAAGGCCACGTCGATCGACGACGAATCCGTGCGCGACCAGTTGCGTTCGTTGCAGGCGGTGGACCGGGGCTTGGGTGCAGTCATCGACAAGCTCCGGGAGATCGGCCAACTCGACAAGACGGTGATCGTCTTCACCTCGGACAATGGCTTCCAGTGGGGTGAACACAGCTATCTTTGGGGCAAGAAGTACCCTTACGAGGAATCGGTGCGCGTGCCTTTGATCATATCGATGCCAGGTATCTCGCCGCGCACGGAGCCAAAACTGGTCGCAGCCAGCCTGGACCTGGCCCCGACCCTGTACCAGCTTGCAGCAGTGGTGCGCAGATCCGACGGTCGCGGCCTGCTGCCCCTTTTGCGTAACCCAGCGCAGACGTGGCGCCAGGAGCTATTCTTTGAGCAGTACGGTACAGACAACGAGGGAGCCTCGGTCTGGTCGGCGGTGCGGCGCGGAAAGTGGAAATACATTCGCCACTGGACGGGCGAGGAAGAACTGTACAACCTCGAGGTTGACCCCTTCGAGTTGAAGAGTCGCCACGCTGAGCTGGGCCTGGCCACGCTGATGGGCAGCCTGGCCGCGCGTACTACCCAGTTGCTGGGTCTCGCGATCCTGCCGGTCGAAGCGATTCCCAACGGTCGTGTATTCATTCCCTACGTGTACGAGTTCAAGACCTGGGGTGGGGTAAGGCCTTTCGTCTGGAAGGTTGAGTCAGGCAAGCTACCGCGAGGCCTCACACTCAATTCGGCTACGGGTTCGGTCGAGGGTCTGCCGACCAGGAGTGGCACGTACACTTTCACGTTGCGAGTCAGGGACTCTTCGCTCGCAACCCAAGTGGGCCGGCCCCGTACCTTCGTCAGTGGTCCGCTGACGATCGTCATCGGATAGCGCGGGACTGTCAGAAATCTTGTGTGAGAGCCGGTTGCATTGATCTCAGTCGTTAAAGACGAACCGCTCGCCGAACTGGATGGCCAGTTGGGCCTTGGCAGCTTGCCATGCAGGGGGTGGCCGCTTCCAGTTTTGCGTGATGTGTCGAAGCGCCAGCCGGATCAGCTTCCTCGTCGCCTGATCGTTCGGGAAGTGGCCTTTGTTTCGCACTGCCTTGCGAACAGAGGCGTCCAAGCTCTCGATCGATCGGCTTCAGCGCCGCGGCTCTTGAGCTCGTTCATCACCCGCAGCCAGAACTTGGCGCCCTCGGTCTGCTCGATCCACATCCCCAAGACGTGCTTGCAGCCGTCGGCGTCCATGCCGATCGCCAGGTACACGGCCTTGTTGCGGACCAGCCCCTCGTCGCGGATCTTCACCCGCAGGGCGTCGAAGAAGACGATCGCATAGAGACGACTTGAGCGGCCGGGCCTGCCAGGCGGCCACCTCGTCGATCACCTGGTCGGTGACGGCGGAGACGAGGTCCGGGGAGACTTCGATGCCGTAGAGTTCGCGCACGTGGCCCTGGATGTCGCGGGTGCTGCCGCGGGCGTACAGCGCGATGATCTTGTCGTCGAAGCCCGGATAGCACCGCCTAGAAAGCTTCCCGATCGTTCCAGACGCGCAGTGCCGTCCGCAGCAGGATCTGGAGATCGAGGGCCACGGACCAGTTACGCAGATACTCGAGATCGCAGCGCACGCGCGCTTCCATCTGCTCCAGCGTCTGCGTTTCCCCGCGGAATCCGTTCACCTGCGCGAGACCCGTGATGCCGGGCAGCACCTTATGCCGGACCATGTAGCCGTCGATGAGCTTGCGATACATCTCGTTATGCGCAACGGCATGCGGCCGCGGACCCACGAGGCTCATCCGACCCTGCAGCACATTGACGAGCTGCGGCAACTCGTCCAGCGAATACTTGCGCAGGAAGCGGCCGGCCCCGGTGATGCGCGGATCAGCGCGGCTCGCCTGCGTGATCTCCGTCCCGTCCTCCGTGACGTGCATGGACCGGAACTTGTAGACGATGATCTTCTCGCCATTGAGACCGTAGCGGCGCTGGCTGAAGATGACAGGACCACGCGAGGTCAACTTGATCAGTGCGGCGATGCCGAGCAGAAGGGGCAGCAGCGCGACCAACATCAGGGATGCGACCACTACGTCGGTCATGCGCTTGATCAAGCCGCGCACGCCGTGGATCGGCGTTTCACACATGGCAATTACCGGGATCCCGTTGATCCAGCTGGTTCGCGCCTGGATCAGGTCGTAGACGACGAGGTCGGGGGCGTAATAGACGGAGGCGGTCGTGTCACGCAGATCGTTCAGCATGGCGGTAACGCGCGGCAGGTGACCCACAGGCAGCGAGACGAAGATCACCTCGACCCGGTTTTCCTTGACCCACCTGGCCAGTTCTGAGAGCCGCCCGAGTATCCGATCGTTGCCTTCGAGGCCAAGGCGATCATGCGCACGATCATCGAAAAAGCCCTGCACGGCCATGCAGTGCTCGCTGCGCGTGCGGAGCTGCCGAGCCAGCGTCTTGCTGACGTCGTTGTACCCTACGAAGACGGTGCGGCGAGAGTTCAATGGACTGGAAACTACCAGCCGCGTCCAGGCCTGCAGCAGGAACGTTACCGGCACGAGCAAAGCCGGAGTCGCGAACGCCCAGGTCAAGACGACGCGACGCGAGTAGAAGCCGGAAAGCTTGGCGACGTACGCAATGGCCAGCAGCGCCGCGATCAGGATGGCCCAGCGCGCGAGGACACCAACGATCGTCTGCAGGTGCCCAGTTCCAAATGGTTGCTGTGGGTCCTGCTCGATGGGAGGCAGCAGGAGCATGATGACGGCGACCATCACGGCCATGGCGTTGAAATACTGCTCGAGCTGGGCATCGAAGAACAGGACGAGAAAATAGAGGAAGCTGACTGCAACAAAGGCAGGTACGACCGTTTGCAGCAGCGCGAGCAGGCCGAGGGATAGTCCGTTACGAACGATTACATGACCGGTCATCGCGAGTATGTGCCAAATGGGAGTCCTTTCCCGAGTGCATGCATTCTCAATGTATGGAGCGCAGCCAGAAACTCTCAGCACGGTGCGCTTGCGTGCGACGACGGAGGCGATGGGTGACAGTGTGCGCCCACAAAAAGCTATACGTCCGACACGCAGCGAGCAGGAGGACGTCCAGCTCGCTGCGGTTGACAGCCGTCTACGTTCGTTCGCAGAACTCAGTTATTGAAGGTCGGATTGCTTTCGACAACGGGCAAGGCGTTATTCCACGTGTAGGAGTTATAGAACTCCGGTCGCGTCACGCGCACCCAGAACATGTAGTCGACGTGCAATTCGTCGCGCGCGAAGCGGAACAGGTCGGGCATCGTCCAGTACATGGTGGGAGAGCAGCAGTCCTTACGAGGCGCCGCGTAGCACTCGCCTTCGACCTGGCCGAACAAAGGCATCTTGTAGCGGAATTTATCGTAATACGGATACGTCATGTCGCGCAGCGGCTGGTCGTCCGGGATCACGTCCGGTCCGCCCATCACCACGCCCTTGCCGACGACGGCGTTCGCGATCACCCCGATGTAATCCTGCTTGCGTGCGAAAAAGTTCATGAACCAGAACACCCTCGATCGTGGCATGGCGTTGCCAGCAGCACTGAGTACGCTGATGTAGTAATCGCGGTACTTTTCCGGCGTATATCCGTTGGCATCGAGCACGCTCGATGCAAGCGACAACGCAGTTTCCTGAGTGGCTACGCCCTCGAAGTTCCACTCACCGTCAAATCGACCCAAGGCGATCATCAGCGCCGACATGCGCCCCGCCACATAAGGATTCCAGCGAGCCGTCGTGTAGCCTCCCCGAATGTTGCGCAGGCTATAACGATCAAGGTAGGCCGGAGTTGAGCGGGTGGCCGTGAAGGTCTTGTCCTCGATCATGACGATCAGCCGCATGCCGTAGGCTGCGGTCCACGCGATATCCGAGCGAATTTCCGCGAAGTCGTACACGCCAGGCGAGGGTTCCAGATCACGCCATTTGTAGCGCTTCATGAAGCCCTTTACGCCGGGCTTCAGCGATCCGGCCATGTAAGCCTGGCTGCCATACTCGGGTAGCAGGGCGATGTATTGCCCGGGGTTGAATTTGCGGACGGTGGTCGTGGCCGTGGTTGTGCTGTCTGAAGTCGCCAACTCCGCTGTCGGTGGATCGCTGGCGGCCTGGGCGGCACTGCCGGTGAATATCACCGACAGCGAGGCAGAAGCGATCAAAGACAGGCGCAAGCGCGACTTCGAAAAAAGCATGAGCACTCTCCATGTCGCTGCTGCGACGGATGCAGTGGGTCGGGTAGGTTTGGAACGCGCCAGGTTTGGCTGTGGCCGTATCGGCAGGCAGGCGCTAGGGGGGAGCTTACTAAAGCGGGGCCGCTTCGCTTCGATACGTAGTTTCCGCAAAGGCGCGGTGTGCTGTAGGAATCGCACGTAAAAAAGTGGCCGTCCGTCGTGCGCAGCAGCGCACGAGGGACGGCCGGGAGAACATTTCTGCGACGCTGGCGTGGCTTAGTTGAAGGTCGGGTTAGTTGCAATCACCGGTAGCGCGTCGTTCCAATAGTAGGCATCGCTCGGGGAGGGCACGGGGATCCTCACCCATATCAGGTAGTTGACGTGAAGCTCGTCGCGCGCGAAGCGGAATGACTCCGTTGGCGTCCAGTACTTCGTGGCGTAGCCGGCTGTCGCATGCAGGTGGCGATAGCAGATGTCCTCGATCTGCGCAAACAGGGGCAACTTGCCCTGGAACTGGTCGTAGAACGGGTAGGTCATGTTGAGCAGGGCGGGCTCGTCGGGGAGCACGTCCGGACCTCCCATTACGACTCCTTTGCCGATCATCGCCGTGGCGATCGTGCCGATATAAGCCTGATTGCGGGGGAAGAAATTCATGAACCAGAAGATCCGGGACGTCGGGAAGCTCGTGCTCGCGGTGTTCAGCATGGTGATGTACGAGTCGCGGTACTTCTCAGGCGTGTAGCCGTTGGCGTCGAGCGCCGTGGACGGCAGACTCATGGCCGTCTCCTGCGTCGCAATCCCTTCGAGCCAGGGATTTGAATCAAAACGCCCCATCGCTCGCAGCAGCAGCTGCATGCGTGAGATCACGTACGGGTTCCAGCGCAGCGTGCTGTAGCCGCCACCGATGTTGGGGATGGAGTACGCGTCCAGGTACGCAGGCGTGGCACGCTCAGGGACGAAAGTCTTGTCCTCGATCATCACAATCAGACGTACCCCCTGCGACTGTGCCCACGACAGGTCCGATTGCAGCTCGGAGAAGTCGTAGTTGCCCGCTGTGGGTTCCAGCGACCGCCATGAGTACCGCTTCATGATCCCGGTGACGCCGGGCTTGACGACCGTCGCCATGTAGGCCTGCGAGCCCTGGCTGCGCAGCAGCGAAGCGTATTGCCCCTGGATGGTATTTGCGATTGGACGTGCCTGGCGGGGGAGTCGTGCCACCACAGGCATTGGTGCCGAGCAACGCCACCGGAGCCGTGACCACGGTGGCACCGGCCAGCGTGCTGCCGCGATAGATCTTGACGTTGGTGCTGCCAGTATCGCGCAGGCACAGCGTGGCCGTGGCCGGCACCATGAATGTCACTGTGTCGGTACCGCCCGCGTAAGCGTTGAGCGTCAGAGCCACTTCACTTGACGTGGCCATCCGGGCGGAGTCACCTGTTTCGAGGCTTAAACTGGTCAGCGAGTAAACCGGAACGCTCGATTCGACGACGCTGCTGAGGCGTGATGCTTGCGTGCCACCGATCATCTGCAGCTGCCATTTTTCCGTGCTGAGGCGCGTCACGAGCAGTGAACCGGTCGTTGTCGCGGCGTTCAGAGTCGGCGCAAGGGTTGAAACTATGAATAGTGTGGCGAGAGCCTTGAGTGCAAAGCGCATGAGAAGCCTTCCTCGAATTGCGTCTGCTGGAGAGCGTTGCTTTCTGCGTGGCGCCGCCAGCAAGTAGAAATCATGTAGCGCTGTAAGCGAAGCCAGCGTTACGACGGTGTGGCATCCATGCCGAGTGAAATCATACTTGCACTGATTGACGTTTAATATTCCTAGAAACCTCCAAATCGGATTCATGTAAAGAGATCATGGCGCAGCACCACCACCGGCACATCGTTCGAGCCAGCCGGGTCCATAGGGGTACGCGGCGATCACTGGCAATGCATCGAGCCAGCTGAGGCCTGTCGCGCTGCGACCCAGTCGGTGAGTCCAGAAAATGTACGAATTGACGCAGACGCCGGACTCGCGCGGCGCTGTCTGCGCAAAGTCGCCGTAGGTCCCGCGCACGCCGAACTGAAAAATGCAGTCGAGTCCACAACCGGCGACGGCGTACGAGTCGTGCTGGACACTGTTGGCGCGGCAGCCCGCGTGACGCGTCAGCACTTCGTACACACTGGCATCGGACTGGTACAGCGGCGTCTCATCGGGCAGCAAATCCGGCCCCGACAGGCAGCCCCTGTTGTCCGGGATCGCCGCGATGGCCGCCGAGATGTCGTAAAGGTACTGCTGGCCATTGCGCAGGAAATTCGCAAACGCCATGCAGCGGCTGGTGGGGAAGGACTGGCTGCAGGACTGGATCAACGCGATCAGTGCATCGCGCCATGCAATAGCGGTGTACGTGCCGCCGTCCGCGACGTCCTGCGAATACGCTCCGTTGAGTCCGAGCGCCGACTCCTGCAGCACCAGGCCTTCCACGCGAGGATTGCCGTCGTAGCGGGAGCCGGCCGCTCGCATCATCGATGCATAGGCATCGCGCACCAGGGGTTCCCACATGAAGCAAGTGGTGCCCTGGCCGCCCGACGAGTTGGGCGCCGAATGCGAGGACTGCAGGTATACGGGACAGGGATTGGGGTTCGCGCTGTTGACGAAGCCTTTGAACTCGATGAACAGCCAGAGCTGGCATTGCGGGTTTTGCGAGTCCGCGATTGCGCTGAGCACGGCGTCGAACGCGCTGAAATCGTAAGTGCCCGGTGCGGGCTCAACTTCCTTCCAGGCGCGACGATAGAGGACACCGCTCACGCCGGGCTGTCCGCACAGCATCGCCACCTGGTCAGGCGTGTCTGCATGATTGGCCGCGAAGTAGTGTCCGTAGTGTGCCTTCCGTGCCGACGTCGCTGGAGTCGGAGTCGGAGTCGGAGCCTGCGCCGGAGGCGGGTCGATGCGCGGTGTGCCGACGTCGACGACTGGCGTCGCAACAGGAGGCGGTGTCGTGGCGGTCGGGGGGCTGGGCAGCTGCGTGGGTGATGTGCCGGCACCGTCCCCACCGCAAGCGGCCAGCACGAGACTGGCTAGGGCCGTGATTGCGAAGCGCATAGCTGTCGTCCTCGAGGATTGCTACTGCTGGCTGGCGTGGCCTCCGTATCGCGCCAGCATCTTGATCACGTAGCGCTGCAAGCGAAGCGAGCGTTACGCAGTGGCATCCTTGCCGATTAAATCATTGTTGCACTGATTGACAAGCGGTGTTGTGCGGCCTGTCTCAATGGTGCACTAGCCTTGCGAGCCTTGCGGGCGTTTCGGGTGAATTGGATTTTGGCAACGAAGCGAAGTGTTCGTTGCAGGTGCGCGAGCGTCAACGCTCACATGGCAGAACAGCCAAGCGAACAGTAAGCGGACCGTGAACGTGCGGAGTCCGCCGTGCAATCAGAATCGCGCGGTCACCTGCACTTGTGCCCGTACGAAGTCGTAGTCTTCCAGAGCGCGTGTGGACGAACGGATGCCAACGTCGCTGCCGAACGTCACCGTGAGATTGGGGCGAGGATTCCAGTCGGCGAAGACACCACCTGACGTGAGCTTGTCGGTTCGTTCCGCCGCGTCCTCGGTAACCTGGAAGTCGCGCTGCTCGTACGCTGCGCGCACCCGGGCGCGAATCGCCCCGGTCACCTGCCACGAAGGCTCGACGCTGATACCGTTCACGAGCGCATAACCAGCTGTTTCCTCGCCGAGATTGGTAATGTCGCGATAGACCCGCAGGTCGAGCTTGCGCCCCCCTTGGTTGTCGAATTGAGTGACAACCTCGCCCGTGAAATCGTCGTAGTCGGGCCGCATCACGGAGAGGTTGTTGCGTTTGGTGTAACCGCCTCGAGCCTTGACCCGCGTCCGCTCGGTGGGGCGCCAGTCGAGCGTCGGTCCGACGGTGATCTCGTCAAAATCCGCCGCCGGGTTGATGTCGTAACGGCCCTGAACAAATTCGGCGTCGAGGCCGATGATGCTGCCGGCCGCGGACCCATAGCCGACATTGAGACCGGCTGTGGTCCGCTGCAGATCGAGACGTTCCGACTCACTGAATGCGATGTCAGCAAAGTCGCCGCGAATGCCCACGCGCCATTTTCCGGCGACTGGAATCAGCGCACTGCCTTCGATCCTGTTTTCGGTGCGCACATCCTTCACGCGTTCGAGGCCGCTCTGGTTTGTGAAATCGCGCAGCGACCGCCGGAAGGCGTAGCCAAGCGTTCCGTCCGGGCCGCTGCCACTGGACCAGTTCCACAGCGCCCGCGCGCGGCCCCCGGTGTAATCGAGGTCGCCATGCGATTCGAACAGCGTGTGATTGATTTCGGCGCCGAGCTCGTAACGCTGCTGACCGCGGGAGATGTCCGAATCCGCACCGACGGCCAGCGTCAGCATATTGTCGGCGCGATCGCCGATTTCGGGCGCCTTGTCGTCGAGTCGGTACAGGTTCGAGTCGTACGTGTAGCGGGCCGATGCGTAGGGGGTGAACGCATCGATGTTGGTCGTCGTTGTATCACTGGCCAAGGTCTGGCCGGTCGCGTTGCCAGCCAAACACGCAGCAATCGCGACGAACAGGACACGCGACGCCTGCGTCGTGGGGCGAGCCGGGCATGAAGTCGGGTAGCTCACGAGGGTTCCCTCCGACGCGTGACGCGTGGGTTTGGCTGTCAGTTAGTGTGCAATTCGCTGGATCGATACTCCGCCAAAGCGCAGCGAGCATACAAGTCGGCAAAGTCTGACGCGGGACACGTAAACCGGCCTTCTGAACCCCTTTTCGGCCGACCTCTCACGTTGTCTGACAGCGCGCTTCCACCGGACCGACAAGACGAATGGCTGGAATGGTGCCAACTCGGCGGACGCGCGGCTGCGCGTGGCTCGCTTGGCTCGCTATCGTTGCTGCCAGAACTATCCTGCGTGGGAGCAAGGATGCTAAAGCTGGCACGAATCGCCCTTCTATCGACACTGGCCTTGTCCAGCTGCGTGAGCTACGCGGCAGAGCCTTCCGCGTCCTGTCCGCGGCTGGCGGTGAGCCTCGCCGACGTCGACCGGAAGTTCAATCCAGGTCATTACGTCGCGGTGAGCCGCGCCGAGGCGGGCAACCTCGTCACGGCGGCACAGACACCGGGGATCAGCGGTGTGCAGCGTCGCTACCGTTGGTCGCAGCTCGAGCCTACGCCGGGCGTGTACGACTTGCGAATAATCGAGGCCGACCTGACCGTAGCGGCCCGGGCGGGCGTGCAGCTTATCGCATTGCTCGAGGACAAATCGTTCGACGGCACGAAGCCGACCCCGCCCTACCTGCACGGCGAACACACTCTGCAGGCGAAGCGCGGTCACGTCGCGAAGCGCTGGGACCCCTACGTCCTTGATCGCCTGATCCGGCTGACCGAGGCGATCGGGCAGCGCTTCGATTGCGATCCGAATTTCGAAGGCATCGCGTTGCAGGAGACGGCGCTGAGCATGGATCCGGCCGACCTGCGTGCGGCGGGGTACACAGCGGACAAATACCGCGACGCACTGATCAGGCTGTTGCAAGGTGCGACTGCGGGTCTCCAGCGGTCGCGGGTCTTCTGGTACATGAACTTCCTGCCTGGCGGACAGCAGTACCTCGACGACATCGCCAAGGCCATCGCAGGCACGGGCGTAGTAATGGGTGGTCCTGACATCCTGCCGGACAACGAAGCGCTGGCGCAGCGCGTCTATCCGCTGTACGACCGATTCGAGGGCCAGCTCAAGTTGTTCGGCTCGATGCAGCACGACAGCTATCGCCATCCGCGCGGCAAGGCAACTCCAGGACTTGGCAAGCCAGAGTTCTGGTCGATGGAAGAGCTGTTCCTGTTTGCGCGGGACCGGCTGCACGTCAACTACGTGATATGGGAATACCGCACGAAGCGGACGCCACCGGACGGGCGCGACTGGAGCGAAGCCCGCGACGTCATCGCACGCTATCCCGAATTGCGCCTGCGGCAGACCGGCAGCAAGCGATCCATGCAACGAGGAGTAACGAGAAGTGAACATGCGTAACGCACGAAGCTGGACGTGGGTGGCTGGACTGCTGCTGGCACTGCTGGCAACGCTTGGAGTGCCCAGGGTAGCGAGCGCGCAGACCGCCGCCACGATCGAAGCCGGCGATGTCCTCAAGATTTCGGTGTACGGCAACGCGGACCTGACGACCACCACGCGGGTCCTGCCGAACGGCACCATTACCTTCCCGCTGGTCGGGCAAGTGAAAGTCGGCGGACTCGCACCGGTGGATGCCGAGAAGCGGATCGCGGAACGCCTGCGCGGCGGCGGCTACATGACCAATGCGGCTGTCAGCATCTTCGTCCAGGAGCGCAGCAGCAAGCCCATCAACAGCGTGACGATCCTCGGGCAGGTGGGCCGTTCTGGAACCTATTCGCTGGACCAGGAGTCGGCAGGGTCCGTGACCTCGTTGATCACGCTGCTGGCCCAGGCAGGCGGCGTGACGGATCGCGCAGCGGATCACTGCTTCCTGATCCGCAAGACCGGCGCGCAGACCAACAAAGTCAACGTCGACCTCATGAATCTGCTGCACAACGGCGATGTGAAAGCAGACGTGCCACTGATCCACGGTGACGTGGTCCTCGTTCCAGAAACAGACGTCTTCTATATTTATGGCGAAGTGCAGCGACCGGGTCGCTATCGGCTCGAGCGCGACATGACGGTGATGCAGGCAGTCTCCGTCGCAAGCGGGATCACGGCGCGCGGCAACGTGAAGGGCATCGTACTCAACCGGCCGCAGGCTGGACGCATGAGTTCATCGGATACGGACCTGGGTGCCCGGCTGCAGCCGAACGATGTCGTCTACGTCAAGACGGCCGTGTTCTGAGCCCAAACCCACCAACCAAGGAATTTCCCATGAGCTTCGGTCAATTGCTCGACATCATCCGGGCCCGCTTCTTGCTCATCCTGGTGACAACCGTCGTGACGGTTGCGGTTGCTGCCGGGCTCAGCCTGAGTGAGCAGAACAAGTACACGGCATCGACTTTCCTGGTCTTGAACCTCGAAGGCAACAGTCCGTTCGAAACGGCCGTCGCACCCACCGCACAGGCAGCGACCTACCTGGCCACCCAGCTGGACATCATGCGCAGCCAGAAGGTGGCGCTGGCCGTCGTGGATTCACTGCAGCTCGACCGGGATCCGGGTTGGAAGTCCGCTTATGCAGAAAAGGACCAGTTGGTGCCGATCCGGCAGTGGATAGCGAGCCAGATCATGGAGAACGTGGACGTCGAACCCATGCAGAGCAGTCGTGTCGTCAGCCTGAGCTACGAAGCCATGCAACCGACAGAAGCGGCTCGCATCGCGAACGCTTACGCGCAAGGGTACATTGCTACCTCGCTCGAGCTGACGCGCGAGCCCTCGCGGCGTAACGCTGCCTGGTTCGATGAACAGGTGAAGACCTTGCGCGAGCGCCTCGAGACCGCGCGAGGGCGGATGTCGCAGCTGCAAGCCGAGAAGGGCATCGTGGCCCTCGAGGAGCGGCTCAGCGCAGAGACAGCGCGGCTCGATGACATCTCGCGCAACCTGGTCCAGGCGCAAATCGATGTCTCGACGGCTCGGGCCAGGCAGCTGGGCTTCAACCATCCCGACTACCAGGCCGCCTTGCAGCGTGAGCGCACCTTGCTCGGCGCAATGGACATGCAGAAGCGCAATATCCAGGAGTTGCAGAGCCGGCGTGACGAAGTCGGCACGCTCGAACGGGAAGTCGAGTCCGAGCAGAGGAATTACGACGCGACACTGCAGGCGTTTTTCCAGACGGCCATGAAGAGCCAGTTTAACCAGACGAATATCGCTGTTCTCAGTCCAGCTCTGCCTCCGTCGAAGCCGTCGAGCCCGAACCTGCCGCTGAACCTCGCTAGCGCGCTGGTTCTAGGGTTGTTTCTCGGTGGCGTCGCCGCTGCGTTCGCCGAACTGCTCAAGCCACGCGTCGAGATGGCACGCACGCCGCAGCGCCGTTACGTGCGTGAACCGATTACACATGCGTGAGCCTTCCTGAGTAGTGGCTGTGCGTGGCTTCGGTCAATCTGTATCGCGCAGCGCGCGCTGCCATACATATCGTGACAGGGACGTTCGTGAATCAACGCAAGATGATCTTCATCACAGGCGCGTCTCGCTCGGGCACGACGCTGCTCAGCTTCATGCTGCGCCGGCATCCGTCGGTGTGCGGTTTGAAGGAGTTGCAGTACTTCGGCAGCGCCTGGGACCCGCGCGACGTCGACCGACGCTTCTCGAAAGCAGAGGCGATCGAGGCTGTAGCAATGATGCATGCGATTCAAGAGCACGGGATCCTGACCCACGACATCCATCTGCGGCATTGGCGCGATGCGCGACGACTGGTCGAGGCGCTGCCGGACCTTGGGGCCGATCCGGCGTCCCTGTTTGCGACCATCGCGCACCAGTTTGCCGCGGACGCTGGCAAGGACATCCCCTGCGAGCAAACACCGCGGTATATTTTCTACGCCAACGCGTTGCTGGATATCTATCCCGATGCGCGCATCGTGCACCTGGTGCGTGACCCACGCGCCGTCATGGCCTCGCAGAAAATGCGTTGGCGACGCCGGCAACTGTCACCGGAGGGCGCACGCGTTCCGCTGTACGACGCGCTCCGTGTCTGGGTGAACTACCACCCCTACACGGTGGCCCGCCTCTGGACACGAGCGACCGGGGCTGCGCTGGCACTCGCGAACCACCCGCGCGTCACGCTTGTCGGCTTTGAGGACCTCCTGCGCCAACCGGAGAAGGCGATTCGACGCTTGTGTGGTGAACTGGAGATCGAATACGACGCCGGCATGCTCGATGTCGCGCAGGTTAACTCGTCCCATTCCCCCACCGTCGGCGGGTCACGCGCCGGCCTGCGAGTCGAGGCCATCAACAAGTGGCGCGACGTACTGACTCCCGCGGAAGTGCAGATTGTCGACCGTGCCTGTGCGCCGCTCATGGAGCGCTTCGGTTATGAACGGATTCGTCAGGGTGAAGTTTCGCTGCTGCGCAGGGCGATGTATGGCCTCAGTTACCTGGCGCACCTCGGCGGAGTTCTGCTGGTAAATCCGAGTCGGGCAATTGTGCAGGGCCGGGCGTTGATGCGCCCGGGCAGCCGGAGCGTTGCTCTGCGGAGACGGCGTCGTAACTCGGCCGCGCGCAGCCATGTGGCGGAGTAGCGATGGCTGACGCCACCACAGATACCTGCGACGTGTTCGGGCTGCGGTTCTGGGACGCCGACCTCGATCACGTGGCACGGTTCCTCGTGCAGCAAGCGCAGCGCAACGAGCGCTTCGAGGGCTTCTTCGTGAATGCCCATTGCGTCAACGTGGCAGCTAACGATGCAGCATACGCACAGCTCCTGAGCAACGCTCCGTTTCTATTCGCCGACGGCGTCGGCATGGCGATCGCTGCGCGCATGCACGGCGTCAAGCTGTCGCACAATGTCAACGGCACGGACCTGTTTCCCCGGCTTTGCGCTGCCGCGGCCGCCGCGGACCTGCCGATCGCGCTCCTCGGTGCGCGACCGGGTATTGCGGCGGCGTGCCAGCAGCGCATGCAGGCCGCCGTTCCGGGCCTGCGGGTCGCGTGGAGCGGGCACGGGTATCTCACGGCCCGCGAGGAAGCGCTGCATATCGAGCAATTGAACGCATCGGGCGCAAAGATCCTGTTGGTCGCCAAAGGCGTACCGCAACAGGAGCGCTGGATTGCGCAACATCGGACGCACGTGACGGTACCCGTCATGCTTGGCGTCGGCGCCCTGTTTGATTTCCATTCGGGCGCGACGGCCCGTGCCCCGCGGGTCATGCGCCAACTGCGATCCGAGTGGTTGTTTCGACTTCTGAGTGAGCCGAGGCGCCTGTCCCGGCGCTATCTGCTCGGCAATCCGGCTTTCCTTGCTCGCACGGTGTCGTGGCGCGCGTCCGGCCGCCGGCTGGGCTCGCCAGGGACAGCGCGATGATCCGTCGCAGTCGCTTGCCGGATTTCATTATCGGAGGCACCGAGAAGGCGGGCACGACCTCGGTTTTCGATTGGCTCAACACGCACCCCGACGTGGGGACCTCGCTGCGCAAGGAAACCGACTTCTTCCGCGAACAATTCACGGGCGACCTCGCGCTCGACGCGCGATGTTACGCCGCGATGTTCGACCCGCGCCGCGCTGCTGCCCAGGTGCTGATGGAGGCTTCGCCTGGCTACCTCGGCGAAGCGCGTCTCGTGGCGCCGCGCATGGCCGATCTCGTGCCGAGGGTAAAGCTGCTATTTATCCTGCGAGATCCCGTCGTGCGCTTTCAGTCCTCTTATGAGTTCCATCGTGGCCGTCTCAACTTGCCGCGCAACCTCAGCCTCTCTGATTACCTGAGCCGTTGCCTCGCCTTCGACCGCGGCGAGTCCGCTCCCGTGCAACTCGGGTTGGACGAGTGGTACCTGAAGGTTTTGCGCTTCGGTTGCTACTCGGAGTTCATTGAAGTGTTCTTCGAGGAGCTGCCAGAAGCGGACTTCAAGGTCATGTTCTTCGAGGAACTGCGCGAGGACCCGCGCGCATTCATGCTGGAACTCAGTGAATTCATCGGCATCGACTCCAGGTTCTGGAACGATTTCCGCTTCAGGGCCAGCAACACGACGTTTGCCGGTCGCACCGAATGGTTGCATCGACTTGCGCTTCAC
>JANNGT010000251.1:0-3491 GCA_031404015.1 Gammaproteobacteria bacterium
GGTCAGGTGAATCAGGTTCAGGTACGTCAGGTCGCCCTGGTCGCTGACCGCGCCCCAGGTGCCTGCGATCGTCGCGAGCGACGCCGGAATGACGCCGGCCTTGACTGCCTGTTGAACGGCTTGCGCAGGAACGGCGAGAACAGCTCGTCTTCCTTGCCGGTGGTTTCGATCTGCCACTCGCCGCCGCCCTTCCAGTCGTTGTACGTCTGCGGATCGGCCTTGACGGCGTCGAGGAAGCGCTGCTTGTTGACGCCCGTCATCGAGAACATCACGGACACGGACATCATCTCTTCCCGCGGCGTCTTGTGCACGTTGGCACCCGCGCGGGCCGCAACGTCGGCGTCACCTGTGCCATCGATCACGCACCGGGCCAGGATGGCCTCACGACCCGCCTTGCTCTCGGTGACGATGCCGCGGATCACGCCGTGATCGACGATCGGCGCGACGAAGCTTCGGTGCAGCATCGGCTCGACGCCGGCTTCCTGCACGAGCACGTCGGCAACGTACTTGAACATCTCCGCGTCGAGCGCATGGCTCAGGGACTGTGGTTCGGGCATCGCCGCGCCCATCGCCTTGGCGCGTTGCTCGAATTCGGGACCAATGCCTTCACTGTCGACGGTGGCCTCGTGGCGATACCACGCAAAGCCTTCCACGCCCACCTGCGTGATGTTGCCGCCAAAGCAGCCGTAGCGCTCGACCAGAGTGGTCTTCACGCCTGCGCGGGCCGAGGCCATCGCGGCCGCGAGCCCACCGGGGCCGCTGCCCACGACCAAGACGTCCGTCTCGTGGACGACGTCGATCTCGCGGGCGGGTTCGATGATCTTGCGCATGTCCTTGGGTCCGCTGAATCCTTAGCGTCAGCCTGCGGCTGTGCGTGGGGCCAGGCGCTGCTGTTCCACCTGCCAGTCGATGGGCTTCACCTCGGGCACCACGACCAGCCAGGCCACGAGGCCGAACAGCGCGACCACACCGGAGACGATCGACGCGGCAGTGTAGTTGCCCGTGCTCTGCACCAGGTATCCCGTGACGACGGGCGCTGTCATGCCCGCGACATTGCCGACTGCGTTCTGGATGCCCATCCAGCGTCCAGTCGCCGTGGGACCCGCAAAAGTCTGGGTCACTGACGGATTCGACGGGCTGTTGAAACCGTCCATGACGCCCGTCAGCAGCAGAATCAGCGTCGCGGCGACGAGCCCCGTGACCAGCGTGCTGCCAATCAGGCAGAGCCCGACACCGGCGCAGCTGAGCGCAAGCGCGGTCTTGTATGCCCGGTTGAAACTGGCACCGCTCTTGACCCAGCGATCGAGCAGGTATCCGACCAGCAGGATGCTGGCACCGTCGGCGATGTAAAACGCCGTGGTCGCATACGTCATCATCTCCAGCGTGAGTCCGCGCTCCTTGACGAGGTACAGCGGCAGCCACGAAAACACGAAATAGAACGCATAGTTCGAGCAGAAGGTGCCGAGCATGCCGCCCCACAGCGCACGCTGGCGCAGGATCACGCCATAGGACGGGTTGTCGTCCGCCACCGTCGTTGCCAGTGCCGGCGCCGTTCGCTTCGCACGCTCTGCGCGCAGGCGGCCGCGCCAGAACACGAGCCATGTCAGCGACAGCGTGCCCATCACGACGAACATCGCGCGCCAACCGAACTGCAGCATGATCATGCCGCCCACCAGCGTGCCGAGTGCCGGGCCGAGCACGGCGCCGAATTGCATCGTGGCGGTGGCGGTGGCTCGCTGCGACGATGGGACGTTGCGTACCAGCAGGCTCAACGCGCTGGGGTAGAACGTCGCCTCGCCCGCGCCCATCAGCAGTCGCAGAGCAACCAGCGCCACAAGACCCGCGGCCAGGCCTGTGGCCGCCGTCGCGACGCTCCATAGTGCAAAACCGCAGGTAAGGATCAGGGCCGGACCAAAGCGATCCGCCAGCCAGCCCATCACCGGCTGCAATGGCGCATACGCCCAGTAGAAAACGCCCAGGACCCAGCCGATTTCGCTGGGCGACAAGTCGAGTTCCTGCTGCAGCAGCGGCGCGGCCGTGGCGATGGCGCCACGATCGATGTAATTGATCATCAGCGCCACCGACAACATGACCACGAGGCCTGCCGGTGCGCGCGCGAGCAAGGGGAGATCCTGTTTCATGCGGCCTCGATCCCGTACGTGTGCAGCCGAGTGTATGTGAATTCGGGACGCTTCCCTATTTCCGAAAAAAATTAGGGAAGCGTCCCTAATTCACAATCAATTTGCCCCTCAGGAAGAACCCGCTTGCGGCAGAATTGCGCCTGACTCGCGCCGTGAGCGAGGTGATTGGAGCCGACTGATGAATGCGAAAGTGGCGGTCGTGACCGGGGCCGCGCAAGGCGTGGGATTCGAGACATCGCGGTTGCTGGCGACGCTCGGGTACACGGTGGTGATGACGGATGTACAGCCGCTGGATGCGGCTTTGGCGAAGCTGGCGGCGCAAGGCAGCAAGGTGGAGGGCCTGGTCGGCGACGTGTCGTCGGAAGAGTTCGTCATCGGTCTCGCGGCGCACGTCGCGCAAGCCCACGGCGCCGCGGACGTGCTCGTCAACAACGCGGGCATCAGCATGATCCAGCCCGCCGAGGACACCACGGCCGAGCAGTGGCAGCGGGTCATGAACGTGAACCTGCTGGGGCCGTTCCTGCTGTGCAGATACCTGGGGCAGCAGATGCTGGCCCGGCGCTCAGGCAGCATCATCAACGTGGCGTCGGTGGCCGGCCTGCGCGGCGTCATTCATCGCGCGGCGTATAACGCGTCCAAGCACGGCCTGATCGGCCTGACGCGCACGCTGGCAGGCGAATGGGGCGGACGCGGGGTGCGGGTCAACGCGGTGTGCCCCGGCTGGATCAAGACCGAGATGGACGTCAAGGACATGGGCTCGGGCGCCTATACGGACGACGACATCGTCGACCGCGTGCCGCTCGCCCGCTTCGCGAAACCTGGCGACGTTGCGGCCGCGATCGCGTTCCTGGCCGACAGCGAGTCCAGTGGCTTCATCAATGGCGTGAGCCTGCCCGTGGACGGCGGCTGGACCGGCGATGCGAGCTGGGATGCGCTCCGCAGAAAAACCCGCGGTTGAACTCGGCCCGGCTTGCATCAAGGCATTCGTTCGTGGGGGTGTGGCGATGTCCCGACTGGTTGCGTGTCGCATTGCGTCAGGTCGCGTTGCTGGCGCATTGACGCTGGCCCTGCTCGTTTGCGCGACGCCACTCAAGTCGCGCGCAGGCGAGTTGAACCTCACGGTGCGAACGGCCGAAGGCCCGGTCCAAGGCGTTGCGGGCCAGGGTGTGCACGAATTCAAAGGCATACCCTTCGCGGCCCCTCCCGTGGCTGAGTTGCGGTTTGCGCCACCCGCACCGATCAAGCCCTGGGCGAACGTGCTCGACGCCACGCAGTACCGCGATGCATGCCCTCAGGCACGCCGCTTCGGTCTCACGGAAGAGAGCAACGTCGAGGATTGCCTGCACTTGA
>JANNGT010000252.1:0-6204 GCA_031404015.1 Gammaproteobacteria bacterium
GAGGAGATCCTCTCGCTCGTCGCATACCTGAAGGACTGCGCCGAGAAGGGCGTCGGCAAGCCGGCCGAGTCGGGCGTGTTCGAGTTCCTGGTCGCAGGCGTCGGGGGCCTCGTCGGGATACCCCACAATCCTCATCGGCAACTTCTTCCGATCTCGACCCACCGAATCACTCAGCACCCGGGCCTTCCCGGCGATCCACCTCCGACCGGACCCCAGAGTCGGTGCGCAGCTTCAGTCGCTGCGCGAGAGAAGCCGGGGCTCTAGTCGCCCCGGAGTGGCAACTCCCCTGCAAAGTGCCCGACCGTACTGACGTAACATACAACTATTGATATAATGCCGCTCGTGAAGCCGCTCGATTTTCTCGGTGATTCCCTGGACGTCCTGCGGGCTTTTCCAGATGACGCGCGGCGAGCTGCGGGATTCCAGCTCGATCGGCTGCAGCGCGGACTCGAGCCCCTCGACTGGAAGCCGATGACGTCGATCGGACCGGGGGTGCAGGAGATCCGCGTGCGTGAAGAGAGCGGTGCATTCCGGGTGATCTACCTTGCTCGGCTAGCGGAAGCCGTCTATGTGATTCACTGCTTCCAGAAGAAGACGCAGCGCACACCACAACGGGAACTCGACCTGGCCCGGCGGCGACTGTCAGAACTGATGAGGACGCAACGATGACGACGAACAAGCGCACGACCTTCGCCTCAGTATGGGATGCCATTGAGGATTCCCGCGAGATCGCTGCCAGTCTCAGGCTCCGCGCCGAAGTGGCCAATGCCATCATTGAAGAGACGCGCCGTCGCAAGCTCACTCAGGCACGAGCGGCCGTAATCTGCGGCGTCACGCAGCCGCGCATCTCCGATCTCATGCGCGGACGATTGAACCTCTTCTCGCTCGACGCATTGATCGACATGGCGGCGCAACTCGAGTTGCGCACGAGTGTCACGGTCCGCAGGCGTCGCGACCCGAAGCGAATACGACTGCATCCGGTCGCTCAATCGTGACATCGCTGCGAGCGGGTACAGCCCGAGCCGGCTCAGAATTCGTGGGACAATCTGCGCTCAGGTCTGTTGTGGAGAATGGCCGTGATCACCTTGTTTCACCATCCGAAGACTCGTTCGACACGCTTCATCTTCCTGCTCGAAGAACTCGGCGCTCCCTATCAGATCCAGCGGGTGACAATGCGCCGGTCGGACGGTACGGGCACGGTCGATCCCGCCAATCCCCACCCGCACGGCAAAGTGCCGGTCATTGCCGACGACGGCGTCATCGTTTTCGAATCGCCCGCGATCGCGCTGTACCTGACGGACCGCTTCCCGCAGCACCATCTCGGACCGCAGGTGGGTGACCCGGGCCGCGGCGCGTATCTCTCCTGGCTCAGCTATTACACCGGCGTGCTGGAACCCGCGTTCATGTCCAAGTTCATGCAGGTGGAGGTGCCGCGCGGAACAGCCGGCTGGGTAGCCGTCGAAGAAGCCATGGCCGCGGTGATGCAATTGCTGTCGCAAGGACCGTACTTGCTCGGAGAGCATTTCAGCGCTGCCGACGTTCTCTACGGCACGACCTTCGCGATGTTCGGACAGAGTCCCATGCTGCCGAAATCCGCGGTGCTCGATGCCTACGTGCAGCGCGTGGTCAGTCGCCCGGCTTTTGCGCGTGCCCAGGTACTCGACGACGGCGGGCAATAGGCCGGCAGCGCGGCGCTTACGCCTGGACGAAGGTCGTGAGACGCCGTCGCGTGCGCTCGCGCAGAGAAAACTCGCGCAAGGTATCCGCCAGTTGCTCCAGCCCGGGGATGCCGTACAGGATGACGGTGGTCGAACTGGTGTCCGACGATCGCAGGTGCAGCATGCAATGCCCCACCAGGCGCATGCCCAGGGGCTTGTGCAGGTCGAAGTGGTCGATGCGGAACACCTCGATGCTGTCTTTCAATTTCGACAGGATGCCGCGCTCGATACGCACGCGTTGCGAGGTGATCTCGTAACGCGTGCCGATGGCCCTGAACCAGTAATACACCCACGCCAGGCCCAGCGTGAACACTACCGCGACCCACTGCCACGCGCTGTAGATCACCGACGGGTGACCCGAGAAAATCATCTTCTCGACTTCCGCTTCCTTCGCAGCGGCCAGTGCCGCCAGGTCGGTATTGCAGAACCGGCATTTGATGGCGACCGCCTTGATGGTCTCGCCGCAGACCGGGCAGGCCTTGGTGTCGTCGCTCATGTCCTCGTGTACCAGGACCGGACGCCGGCGTGGTCTCGCACGGCGTCGAAGTACAGTAGTCGGGGTTTGCTCATGGTGACAAAAGCATATCACTGCCCCTTCGCATCACCTGCCGGGTTCTTGCGGAAGCAACCATTCACCCGCGCGCCAGATCAGCATCGGTTGACGACAGTCCTCGATCGTCAGACCGTCAGGCTTCGTACTTGAACGACAGCGACACCCGTGCTCGATATGCGACGACCTTGCCGTCCTCGACTTTCATGTCGAGCTTGCTGACTTCGGCGACGCGCAGGTCACGCAGCGACTTGGCAGCCGCCTCGATGGCACTGCTCGCGGCGTCCTCCCACGACACGGTGCTGGTGCCGATGATCTCGGTCACGCGGTAGACGCCGCTGTCTGACTTCTTGGTGTTCTTTGCCATGTCTGCTCTCCTTCGGGTGAGAAGGCACGAGCTGCAAGCCCGCACCTCGATCTGATCATCATACGCCCGCACGCCTGGCTACAACCGAAGCGCGCAGGCGTCGCTCGTGCGCCACTGGTCTGTGAAAGTGTGATGCTGAACACGCTGTCGGCGCAGCTTTGATTCCGGGCTTGCGTTGACCCTGACAGATCTGGAAGCTTGCGCCGTATCCGGAGTAATACTTCACGACCGAGGTGCGGCGATGCTCAGGACGAACCCATCCCTGCTGCACGAGAACCTGGAGCAATTGCAACAGGCGACACTCGACCACGCCGTGTGGCGCGATCACCTGCTGCGCGTGGTCTCAGGGCGGCGGCCGTGCGATCCGAACGACCTGGCGGCGGATGCGCATCATCATTGCGCGTTGGGTCGATGGTATTTGGAACGGGCGCCGCACGAACTGCGGGAACTGCCGTCTTTCGCCATGCTGGGGGCTGAGCACGCGGTTCAGCACCGATGCGCCGCCGACCTGCTGCTAGGCCTGGCCGCGGGTACGCCTGTCGTGCGGCCGGCCATCGAAGAGTTTGAAGAAGCGAGTGCACGATTGAGTTACGCGCTGTACTTCGTCAAGCGTGAGATCGAGTGTGCACTGCACGGTCGGGACGAGCTGACCGACGCACACGGCGCCGGCACGATGATGCGCGACCTGCGCGAGTGGCATGCGCTGGCAAGCCAGCCAGGCCGCCAATGCTGCATCGCTGTCATGAAACTCGACGGCGTCCGCGAAATCACGGCGACCCACGGCCACTCCGCGGGCGCGCGAGCGGTGGTCACGGCAGTGAATGTCATTGCCGCGCACCTGCGGCTCACGGACAAGATCTTCCGCTGCGACGGGGACGCGTTTCTCATCCGGCTGTCCGGTACGGATCTCGCGTCCGCCAGGAAGCTGATCATGCGTCTCCGCGAGACCGTCACGCACGGCGTCGCGTCGGCCGGCGCAGAGGGGGTGGCCTTCCCAGTCACGGCGTCGTTCGGAATCGCGCTGCTGGACCCGGAGGTGGACGCCCTGGAATCGATCGATCGCGCGGGTCACGCGCTGACGCTGGCCAGAACGGCTGGACGAAGCCAGGTGATTGCCTGGGACCCGTCGGTCACGACCGGCGTACGGCTGCGGCGACTCGAGTTGAAGGACGTCGAGGGCTAGACCCTCTGGTCTCAACATCGCCGATCATACCGGTCCGGAGAGCGGACGCCGTACGGGGAAAATCGACCCGGAGCAGAAGTTCGTCGCGCCGCGAAGCAGACGCTCAACGCTCCGGTTCAGCGGTGGCCGAGCGAAGCGAGCCCGTCCGATGGAATCGCTTATTAGGTGCGCGGAGCCTACTTTCCGGATGCTGAACATACGTTGTTGGCATGCCGGAATGCCAGGTGCCACTTTCCATCTTGCTGCATCCAGGCGTTCGTGTAACGCCTTCGAAGGACCTTGCCTTCATTGGGCGCACCAGGCGCGGGGACAACAGTCTCATCTCCCATTACGACGACCAGATCCCGGTAAAAAAGGAACTTCTCGGGTTGACGCTCGAACCGCGCATACCGAATGACGCCGTCGTCAATCAGTTTCAGAAGCTCGGTCTTCTCCTGAACAATTCGATTCGTCGGATGGTTGACTATATGGTCGTCCGGAAGCAGCTCCTGCAATGCGGCCCTATCACCCTTGAAGATCGCCTCTGCGTGGGTCATGTCTAGCTTTCGGATCTGCTCCTTGAGTGCAGGGTCTTCGGGAAGCTGAAGCTGCTGTGCGAACGACGCAGTGCAGGAGAGGGCCAGCACACTGGCAAGGACCACGCAATTCCACTCCATTTGATGCTCCTTCCGTTATGCGTACCCAATGTTTGAGTTCAGTCGCGCGCGCAGGCCCCAAACGGTAGCTCATCGGCTGAAGCAAAGGGTGATGCGCCACCAGGCTCAGGCAGTCGGAGGGCCTCATGGGCTATCGCCAAGCAGGTAGCCTCTTTGCGCGTACGGGAACGCGGCCAGCTCGGCGTTGGCGGCTGAATCCGCGATGAAGTACGCACGGACTTCGGCGATCCGGCCGTCTCGCATGACGTACCACTCGGTGCCTCGCGCCAGAAGCCGGAGCTTGCTTCCCGGAGGAGTCCACAGGCAACTCCATTCGTTGACGACTTCGTCGCCACTGGCAATGATCCGATCGATCGACCAGAACGGGTCCAGCGCATGTTTGTACTTTCGCCAATATCGGGCGAGGTGCTCCGCGCCAGTGATCGGCGGAAACGATGGCGGCAAGAAGTAGTGACAAACGTCTGGCGCGAGCGTGCTCAGCAGATCCTCGAGATTACCGGTGTTGCAACCGTCAAAGTACTTGCGGACGACCGCGATGTTTGTGGCTTCGATGTCTTTCATCTCTACCTCTCAACGTACGGAACGCCACTGCGACGCCTGACTCTGAATTGCAGACATGCGTGTCGGTTCAGACACCCGATGTCGGTATAAAGCCTGCCCGTGTCTATCAAATTTCCGCCGACGTCCGCAATTCTTTATGTGGAGATGATCTCGTAGTCCGCGCTACCGCACCAGCGGTGGCGCAAGACGCGAAACTTGGCACCGGTGCCGAAGGTTAGCTCCTGGCCGACAATGAGCCTACGTGAACGTCCGCTTCTGCGCCAACGCGCGCCGACACTCGGTCGAACATTTTCCGCGCCTTGAACGACCGCCTTCAGCGGAGCCCGATTCGTTCACGTCGCCGTCTCCTCGCCGGACCGGACGCCAAACCGCTGCGCCGATCTCCGCCGGGCTTTCTCAGCCTCTTCCTCCCGATCCTTCGGCGTCGCCGTCGTGGTGAGCGAGCGGATCAACGCGGTCGCCGACGCCGCAACTTCATCCACCGCCCGCTGGAACGCGGCGTCATTCGCCTTCGACGGCGCGTTGAACCCGCTCAACTTGCGCACGAACTGCAGCGACGCCTCCCGAATCTCATGCTCGGTCGCTGGAGGGGCGAAATTGAACAACGTCCGAATGTTTCGACACATGGCTTTTCTCCACACCGCAGGCGGCGATCTCTGCTCAAAAAGGGTTGCGGTTGCGGCGTTGTCCGGGACGTCACGGCGCGTTGTCCTATTCCTGAGGTGCGGCTGGCGGGCAAGGATGCGCGCTCTTTCAGAATTGGACTGTGCCATGACGGATCCGGGAAGCGCACGCGCCAACTCGTGCCCAGGAGAATCGTCGCCGTGACCTGTCGCACACACCCACGCATCCTCGTCACCGTCGCGCTGCTGGGCATCGCTGGTGCGACGGGCTGCACGCGCGCGACCGACGAATGCTCCGTCGCAGACACCCGGCAACAGAAATCACAGGGAGCCCCCAGCCCCGACCTCTCGGGCTGCAAACGCACCGGTGTTGCATCGTTCTACGCGAAGAAATTCAACGGCCGCAAAATGGCGGACGGCACGCGCATGGACCCGGACGCCGACAATGCCGCGAGCAAGACGCTGCCGCTCGGCACCACGGCCACGGTGAAGAACGTCGACACCGGTCAGAGCGCGAAGGTCACGATCCAGGATCGTGGGCCCCAC
>JANNGT010000253.1:0-12706 GCA_031404015.1 Gammaproteobacteria bacterium
GTCGCCAGTCAGGCGTAGGCTGCAACGCCGCTTATCACCTTGGTGCGGGAAACCGTGGTGGGCTACGACCCGACCGCGCCGGGAACCCGAGTCGCGACCGGGGACGCGTGAACCCATCCATGGGGCTCCGCCGCGGCGTCCGTGCCGCGGACGGCCCCGGTCTGCGACTCGGATCCCCGACACGGCCGGGCCGAGCCTGACATGGCCCCAGCAGCATTGAGATCGCGGAGACGCAGCCCACGCTTCGGCGGCCAATCCTCGGGTCGCGGTCCAATCGAGGTCCAAATCGAACGCCTCATCTGTTCCCTTACGTAGCGGCAGTCGTGTCTGCACCCCACGATTGGGCTTGGGCCGTCGCACGTGGGCGAGGTGGCCCCGGGGACGTCGTTGGGCTGATGCCGGGCGGCTCCATCGCACTTTCAGCCGCAATTGCATGCTCGGGCGATCGGTTGACCCCGATCAGGTCGTAGGCCGGGGCCGTCCGCGACAGGGATGTCGCGGCTTGTGCCCTTTAGGGTGCGGAGCCCCATGGATGGGTTCACGCGTCCCCGGCCACGACCTGGGCGGGGTCAATCGGTCGCCTGGAGACATCTAATGGGCGCAGACGTGCGAAAGCGACGTACTAGCTATCAGCTACAATCGCGCGTCCCCGACCGTGGAGAGCACATGTTTCCCGCCAGCATGACCATCGCCGGGTTCGATCCCGAACTCGCGGCATCGATCGAGCACGAGCGCGTCCGCCAGGAAGACCACATCGAGTTGATCGCGTCCGAGAACTACGCGAGCCCGCGCGTGCTCGAAGCACAAGGTTCCGTGCTCACCAACAAGTATGCGGAAGGCTATCCGGGCAAGCGCTATTACGGCGGCTGCGAGTACGTCGACGTCGCCGAGCAACTCGCGATCGACCGTGCCAAGAAGTTGTTCGGCGCCGATTTCGCCAACGTCCAGCCGCACTCCGGTTCGCAGGCCAATGCTGCGGCATTCCTTGCGCTCATGAAGCCGGGCGACACGCTGCTCGGCATGAGCCTCGACCACGGCGGTCACCTCACGCACGGCGCCAAGGTCAATTTCTCCGGCAAGCTCTTCAATGCCGTGCAATACGGCCTGGACTTCGCGACGGGTGAGATCGATTACGCGCAGGTCGAGCGTCTCGCGCACGAACACAAGCCGAAGCTGATCATCGCGGGGTTCTCGGCGTATTCGCGCATCCTCGACTTTCCGCGTTTCCGCCAGATCGCGGATGCGGTTGGCGCGTATTTCCTCGTCGACATGGCGCACGTCGCCGGCCTGGTCGCGGCGGGCGTGTATCCAAACCCAGTGCCTCATGCCGACGTCGTCACGACGACGACGCACAAGACGCTGCGCGGTCCGCGCGGGGGGCTCATCCTGGCGCGGGCAAACGATGAACTCACCAGGAAGTTCAATTCGATGATTTTCCCGGGCACGCAGGGCGGTCCGCTGATGCACGTGATCGCGGCGAAAGCCGTGGCCTTCCTCGAGGCGATGCAGCCCGAGTTCGTGCTGTACCAGCAACAGGTCGTCGCCAATGCGCGTGCGATGTGCAAGGTGTTCGAGGAGCGCGGTATCCGCATCGTCTCCGGCGGCACCGACAATCATCTGTTCCTGGTCGACTTGTCCGACAAGACCGTGAACGGCAAGGAAGCGGACGCGGCCCTCGGGCGGGCCCACATCACCGTCAACAAGAACGCCGTGCCCAACGATCCGCGTCCACCAATGGTGACCAGTGGCATCCGCATCGGCACGCCGGCCGTCACCACGCGCGGCTTCAAGGAAGCCGAGGTCGCGCAGCTCGCACACTGGATCGCGGACGTACTCAACAGCCCGACCGACGAGTCGGTGATTGCGCAGACGCGCGAGTCCGTCGAAGCCATCTGTCGTCGCTTCCCGGTGTACGGCGGCTGATTCGGGCCTGAGCGGACAGCAGGGCAGGAGACTGACCGGTGTACTGTCCGTTCTGCACGTTCGAGGAAACGAAGGTGATCGACTCGCGCCTGTCCGGCGAGGGGCAGCAAGTGCGGCGTCGGCGCGAGTGCCTGCGCTGCAGCGAACGCTTCACGACGTTCGAGTTCGCGGAACTCGTCATGCCGCGCGTCGTCAAGAGCGACGCGACGCGCGAGCCGTTCGACGAAGCGAAGTTGCGCTCAGGCATGGTCAAGGCGCTCGAGAAGCGACCTGTCGCGATCGAAGCCGTCGACGCCGCAGTCAATCATGTCTGCCACAAGTTGCGCACTCTCGGTGAACGAGAAGTGCCTGCGCGGCTCATCGGCGAACTCGTGATGGACGAATTGCACCAGCTCGACGAGGTTGCGTACGTGCGGTTCGCCTCTGTGTATCGCAGCTTCCAGGACGTCGACGCGTTCCGCGAGGAAATCGACAGGCTGCAGCACCGCCGGCCGCGTTCGGCCGAAGAGTTGCAGCTCGGCCTTTGGTCGGGCATCGATGAAAAGAAATGACTGACTTCACTGGCGCGGATCACGCACACATGGCACGCGCGCTGCAAATGGCGACGCTCGGACAGTATTCGACTGCGCCCAATCCCGCCGTCGGCTGCGTGTTGCTCGATGCCACGGGCAAGGCAGTGGGGGAGGGCTGGCACCGGCGTGCTGGTGAGCCGCACGCCGAGGTACACGCGCTCACCGCAGCTGCTGGCCGTGCGCGCAGTGGCACTGCGTACGTCACGCTGGAGCCTTGTTCACACCAGGGACGCACGCCACCGTGCGCCGACGCGCTGATTGCAGCGGGCCTGAGCCGCGTCGTCGCGGCGATGCAGGACCCAAACGGAAGAGTCGCGGGCAGCGGTTTGCGCCGCTTGAATGAGGCGGGGATCGGGACCGCCGTCGGCTTGCTGGAGCGCGACGCCCGCGAACTCAATCGCGGCTTCGTCAGTCGCATGACGAGCGGGCGACCCTGGGTCACCGTGAAGCTCGGCGCCAGCGTCGACGGCCGCACTGCGCTGGCGGATGGCTCCAGCCAGTGGATCACGTCCGACCAGGCGCGGGCCGATGTGCAGCGTTTGCGCGCCCGGGCGTCGGCGATCCTGACGGGCATCGGCACTGCACTTGCGGACGATCCGGCCCTCACTGTGCGCGATATAACGCTCGACTTGCACGGCCGTGAACCGCTGCGCGTCGTGCTTGATTCCCGCGGTCGACTGTCATCCACGTCGACACTGGCAACCGACGGCAAGCCCACGCTCGTCTTCACGGCGGCAGCGGCTGCGTCCGCGATGCAGTCGACACTCAATCCATCGTTGGAGCACTTGCGAATCGAATCCCTGAACGTCGATGCAGCGGGACGCATCGACCTCGCGGCCGCGTTGCGGCGGTTGGCCGAACTCGAGTGCAACGAGGTATTGGTCGAGGCCGGGCCGCAGCTTGCAGGAAGTTTTGTCGCATCGGGTTGTGTCGATGAGATCGTGCTGTACGTCGCACCCACGGTGCTCGGCGACACTGCAAGGCCAGCGTTCGCGTTGCCGCAGCCGCTCGCGTCGCTGGCCGAGCGGGCACGATTCAGGTTTCATGACGTGCGCAGTGTCGGGCCCGATCTGCGGCTGACGTTGCGCCCCCTGGAGAGCCGAGGCTGATGTTCACTGGAATCGTGCAGGGCGTGGGTACCTTGCGTGCTGTCGAGCCGCGGGGTGGCGACGTCACGCTGGAGTTCGAGACAGGCAACGTGTCCCTTGGCGACGTCGAACTGGGGGGCAGCATCGCCGTAAGCGGGGTGTGCCTGACTGCGACGCGCTTCGATGCGTCGAGTTTCGCTGCCGACGTTTCCCGCGAAACCCTCTCGTTGACGACGCTGGGCGACCTGGCAGTCGGCACGAGCGTGAACCTGGAGAAAGCGCTGCTGGCGGGGCAGGCGCTCGGCGGTCATTACGTGACTGGCCACGTCGACGGCATGGGTAAGCTGATCGCGCGGCACGACGACGCGCGTTCGGTGCGCATGGAATTCCAGGTACCGGCCGAATTGGCGCGCTACATCGCGCGCAAAGGTTCGATCTGCATCGATGGGGTCAGCCTCACCGTCAACGGTGCCCAAGGCGACCGCTTCGACGTCAACCTCGTGCCGCACACACTCAGCGTGACCTCGCTCGGCGCATTGCAGCCGGGCAATCGTGTGAACCTCGAGGTGGACATCATCGCGCGCTACGTCGAACGGATGCTGCACCCCGGGCGGGATTAACCGAGACGCCGCCGGCCCGACTTCCCAGCGCGCCCCTGTTAAACTGCGCGCCGCACGTGCCGACCGGGCATCGTTGTCGTGTTGATAAAAGACATATAATTCAGAGACTTGGAAGCGCTTGGTAATGAAAACTCTGAACACGATCGACGAGATCCTCGACGACGTCCGGCAAGGCCGGATGGTCGTGATCATGGACGACGAAGAGCGCGAGAACGAAGGCGACCTGGTCATGGCGGCCACCCATGTGCGCGCGGAAGACGTTAACTTCATGGCTCGTTACGGGCGGGGCCTGATCTGCCTCACGCTAACGCGCGACCGCTGCCGCCAGCTGCGTCTGCCGCTGATGGTCAGCGATACCGACTCGACCCAGCGCACCAATTTCACGCTGTCGATCGAGGCGGCCGAAGGCGTCACGACCGGCATCTCGGCCTACGATCGAGCGCACACCATTCAAACGGCCGTAAAAGCGGCCGCACGGGCCGAGGACCTGCGCCAGCCCGGCCACATCTTTCCGCTCATGGCGCAGCCGGGCGGTGTCCTGACGCGGGCGGGCCACACCGAGGCAGGTTGTGACCTGGCCCGTCTTGCGGGCGTCGAGCCGGCAGCCGTGATCGTCGAGATCCTGAACGACGACGGTACGATGGCGCGCCGGCCGGACCTCGAACGATTTGCGCGCCAGCACGACATCAAGATCGGCACGATCGCGGACCTGATCCGTTATCGGCTTGAGAAGGAGCGCTCGGTGGAGCGCATTGCCGAGCGGCAGATCCAGACCGAGTTCGGCCCGTTCCGCCTTTATTGCTACGAGGATCACGTCAACAGCACGGTGCACCTCGCGTTGGTGCGTGGCAAACCCGCGCAGGAGCGGGCGCCGCTGGTGCGCGTACACATCAAGGATACGGTCCGCGACCTCGTGGGTTCGATCGAGGAAGGCCACAGCTGGTCGTTGCGCGGCGCCATCGAACGTATCGCGCGCGAGGGATCGGGTATCGTCGTCCTGCTGCGACCGCACGAGAGCCCGCTCGAGATCGCCGAAGCGGTGCGGCTCGCGACCCATGCAGGGGCGGCGGCGAACCCCGCACGCGGCGCGCAGGTGCTGCGCACCTATGGCATCGGGGCGCAGATACTGCGTGACCTTGGCGTCAGCGCCATGCGCGTGCTGAGCGCGCCGAAGCAGATGCACGGACTCGGGGCATTCGGCCTCGAAGTCGTCGAATACGTTGATTGAGGAGCAGACCCGATGGATAACATCCGCACCCTGCACGGCGACCTGATCGTCCGCGACCTGCGTGTCGCGATCATCGCTGCGCGCTTCAACGACGCCATCGTCGACAACCTGATCCGCGGCGCGGTCGACGCGCTCGTTCGTCACGGCGCGAGCGAAAAGCAGATAGAGATCATTCGTGTGCCGGGCGCCTACGACCTGCCGTTCATCGCGCGGCGTGTCGCCGCAGCGAAGCGCTGCGATGCGATCGTCGCGCTCGGTGCCGTGATTCGCGGTGCCACGCCGCACTTCGACTACGTGTGCAGCGAATGCGCGTCGGGCCTTGCGCGAGCCGCGAACGATACGGGCGTGCCGATCGCCTTCGGGGTCCTGACGACCGACACCATCGAGCAGGCTGTCGAACGCGCTGGCACCAAGGCGGGGAACAAGGGTGCAGACGCGGCGCTCGTCGCAATCGAACTTGCCAACCTGATGCGCCGGCTGGACGTCTGAAGTGGCGGCATCCCGCGATCGCTCTGGACGGGCGCGCAGCCTCGCGCGCCGGCTTGCGCTGCAGGCCCTGTACCAGTGGCAACTGACGGGACACTCATTTGCGGAGTTGCGCAACCAGTACGCGACGGACGAAGGCTACCCTGAAGTCGATCCCGAGTATTTCCAGCAGCTGCTGCAGGGTGTCGTCGAAAACGCGGAGACGCTCGACGGCTTGCTGGGGCAATGGCTCGATCGGCCCGTCGCGCAGCTCGATCCGGTCGAGCATGCGGTGCTCCTCATCGGGGTCGAAGAGTTGCGCGCACACGTCGAGGTGCCGTACCGCGTCGTGCTCAACGAGTGTGTGGAACTGGCCAAGAAGTTCGGCGCTACCGACGGCCACAAGTTCATCAACGCCGTACTCGATCGCGCGGCGCGCGAATTGCGCTCGGCCGAGCAGCTGGCAATCGCGCGGCCGCCCCGCAAATAGCAACCTCGAACACCGGAGCCGCCGTGCACCTCGGTGAATTCGACATCATCGCCCGCTACTTCTCGCGCAGATCGACTCGCGTCGACGTGCTGCTGGGTGTGGGCGACGACGCCGCACTGTTGTTGCCGCCGGCCGGGCAGGCGCTGGTGGCGGCCACGGACACCCTCGTCGAAGGCCGGCATTTTTTGCCGGGCACGCCTGCCGCCGCGCTGGGCCACCAGGCACTGGCCGTGAACTTGAGCGATCTTGCGGCAATGGGCGCAGACCCCGCGTGGGCACTGTTGTCGCTTTCGATGCCGAGCGCCGATGAGCGCTGGATCGCGGGTTTTGCCGAAGGCCTGCACGCGCTCGCCGCCAAGCATGATGTCGCGCTCGTGGGGGGCGACACGGTGTCAGGCCCGCTCGTCATTACGATCGCGGTCATGGGTTTCGTTCCAGCCGCGGCCGCGTTGCGGCGCTCTGGTGCGAAGGCCGGTGACCTGATCTGCGTCTCCGGCTCGCCCGGGGTTGCTGCGGCGGGGCTGGAAGAGTTGCGGACGGGTCGCGCCGGTTTCGATTCCCAGGACGCACGTGTGCGTCGCTTTCTACGGGCGGAGCCGCGACTTGCGCTCGGCCGCGCCTTGCGCGGCCATGCGACCGCGGCGATGGATGTCTCCGATGGATTGCTTGGTGACCTCGGCAAGCTCGCGGCGGCGAGCGGAGTGGGTTCCTGCATCGACCTGGAACAGCTGCCGAGCGCGGCGGAGCTCGCGGATTACCCGCTGGCCGAGCAGGAGCGGCTCGTGCTGCATGGCGGTGACGATTACGAGTTGCTGTTCACGCTGCCTCCGGGCCAGTTCGGGCACATTCCGCAACTGGCCGCGGCCGGTGGCTGCAGCCTGCACCGCATCGGCACCATGACGCAGGGCCCTGGCGTCGAGTGTCGCCGTGACGGGGCGCGGCTGAACATCGCAGGGCAAGGGTATGACCATTTCGCCCGCTGAGACGCCGCACAAACGTGATCGCATCGTTGTGCCCGCTGCCGCGTTGCGCGACCCTGTGCACCTGTTGGCCCTGGGCTTTGGCTCTGGCCTCGCACCTTTCGCCCCGGGCACGTTCGGATCGATTGTCGGCTTGATGTTCGGTCTTGCGCTCGCTCACTTCGGCTGGTGGCCGGCGTTCGTCGTCACAGTGCTCGTAACGATCGCGGGAGTCTGGATCTGCGGCGAAAGCGCCCGGAAGCTCGGGGTGCACGATCATTCCGCCATCGTGTGGGACGAGATTGCCGGGATGATGCTGGTCATGCTCGCGGCGCCGCCTACATGGTGGGGCATCACGCTCGGTTTCGTGCTGTTCAGGGTGTTCGACGTCTGGAAGCCATGGCCGATCCGGGAGATCGATCACGGAATGCGCGGTGGGCTGGGCATTATGCTCGACGACGTGATGGCAGCCCTCATGGCTGTCGCCCTGTTGATGCTCATCAAGAATTACACGTGACAGAAGCCAGCATAGCGACCCGTCAGGACCCCCACAGCCAGACGCAAACGATGCAGCCACCGCCGTTCGCGCCTGAGCGCATCGGCAAGTACTACGTCGTGCACGAGGTTGGCCGCGGCAGCACCGGCACGGTGTTCCTGTCGCACGATCCTTTCTATGGTCGTGACGTCGCGATCAAGCTGTATCACGCGACCAACGGCGACGACGCCGAAGGCCGCAACGCTCGCCGCATGTTCATGGGCGAGGCGAAGATGGTCGGCAAGCTGCAGCACCCGAACATCGTCCCGATTTTCGACGCCGGCGAGGAAGACGGTCGCCGTTACGTCGTCACCGAGCACGTGCACGGCGCACGCACCTTGAGCGCGTACTGCCGCGCCGGCAGCTTGCTGCCGATCGACCAGGTCGTGGCCATCATGTACAAGTGCGCGAAAGCACTGCATTACGCGCATACCCGCGGCGTCGTCCATCGCGACATCAAGCCGTCGAACATCCTGCTGACGCTCGATGGCGACGTGCGCATCGTCGACTTCGGCATCGCCCTGGTCGCAGATTCCGATGTCTCGCGCCTCGAAGGCGTTGCGGGCAGCCCTGCATACATGTCGCCGGAGCAGGTGCAGGGCCTCGAACTCGACGCGCGTTCCGACCTGTACTCGCTGGGCGCGGTGATGTACGAAATGCTGTGCGGCCAGCGGCCTTTCCGCGCCGGCGCGCTCGGCAAGCTGTTGCGGCAGGTGGTGCAGTCCGAAGCTGAGTCGCTGCGCCTCATTCGCCCGGAAATTCCCGAAGAACTCGAAAACGTCGTCAAGCGGGCGCTCGAGAAGGATCCCGGCAACCGGTATCGCACCGGCACCGAGTACGCGGCCGAGTTGACGCGCGTGCACCAGAAGCTGCGGGCCTCGCAGGCCGAAATCGACGATGAAGAGCGCTTCGCCGTGATGCGCAAGCTGCGCTTCTTTCATGATTTTTCGCACGCCGAGATCCGCGAGGTGATGCGCTCCGGCGTGTGGACGGAATGCCAGCCGGGCGAACCCGTGCTGCGCCCCGGTGACATCGACGACCGCTTTTACATCGTCGTGTCCGGCACCGTGCGGCTGAGCCGTGGCGGCGACATCGTCGGGCGCGTACCGGCCGGCGGCTGTTTCGGTGAAGCCGGCTACGCGGAAGGCGCGCGGCGCGACACGATTGTGGAAGCGGAGACCGCGGTGACCATGCTGAAGGTCACCGCGACATTGCTCGAGCAGGCGTCGATCTCGTGCCAGCTGCGCTTCAGCAAGGTGTTCCTGCGCGAGTTGATCGGACGGCTGCAGCGGGGCAAGAAATAGGAAAGGGGTTAGGGGATAGGGGTTAGTCGGAAGGGTGGCCCCACATATAGGGACGCTACCCGATTTTACTTGGTGACCGGGTAACGTCCTAGTTTGCAAAACCAGGCAACGTCCTTGGTTTTGGCGCGCGCCGGCGGGTTGCTGGCATTCTAACTTAGGGCCATGCCCCGAGCCCCACGTGTAGTTTGTGCCGGCGTCCCACACCACGTTACGCAACGCGGCAACCGTCGCGGGCAGGTGTTTTTCTCCGAGGGCGATCGACGGTCGTACTTGGAACTGCTTCGCGAGTACACAACCCGGCACGCCGTCGAGGTGCTTGCGTATTGCCTGATGCCCAATCACGTCCACCTTGTGTTGGTGCCCTCCACGACAGGCAGCCTCCATCGGGCGCTAAAGCCTTTGCACATGCGCCACGCACAACGGCTGAACTTAATTCACGACTGGAAAGGCCACCTTTGGCAGGGCCGTTATTTTTCGTCGCCACTCGATGATCGCTACCTGTGGGCCGCCATTCGCTACGTTGAGCTCAATCCCGTCCGGGCCAGGTTGGTACCTGAGGCCGGAGCGTATCCGTGGTCGAGTGCGGCCGCTCGATGCAGTTTAGCGGTGGACCCAATCCTCACGACCGAATCAAACTGGCAACGTCAATTCGCGGCGATTGTCGATTGGGCGGCTTGGCTGGCGACGGGACAGGATTCCGAAAGTGATAGCACACTGAGACGACAGGCTCACAAGGGGCTACCGTGCGGGTCGGCTGAATTCATCGATGAGTTGGAGCGGACAACTGGCAGGTGTCTGCGAGAGCGACTGCCGGGACGGCCGAGAAAGTAGAGCTGTAGAAATCGGGCAACGTCCCTGATATTGGAAATCGGGTAACGTCCCCAATTCCAGATAAAACTGCCGCTGTCTTCCGACTAACCCCTAACCCCTTCCTCGACTTCCTTGTCTTTCTCAATCAGCGCGTACGCGCTGTGGTTGTGGATCGACTCGAAGTTTTCCGCTTCCACCACGTAGGCCAGCACGCGCTCTTCCTTGTTGAGCCGCAGCGCGACGTCACGCACGATGTCTTCGACGAACTTCGGGTTGTCGTAAGCGCGCTCGGTCACGTACTTCTCGTCGGGGCGCTTCAGGATGCCGAACACCTCGCACGACGCTTCCTGCTCGGCGACGTCGATCAGTTCCTCGATCCACACGTGCTCGCTCACCCGTGCCTTGATCGTGATGTGCGAACGCTGGTTGTGCGCGCCGTAATCCGAAATGCGCTTGGAGCAGGGGCAGAGGCTGGTCGCCGCGACGACCACGCGGATCCACATCTGCTCGACGCCGTCCGTGACCTCGCCGATCAGGCTCGCGTCGTACTTGACCAGGCTCTCGACTTTGGTGACCGGCGCCTGCTTCATGACGAAGTAGGGAAACGACATCTCGATGTGACCGGTGGTCGCGTCGAGGCGCTCGGTCATCTCGGTGAGCATCGCGCGGAACGAGTCGACTGAGATCTCGCGTTCGTGCAGATGCAGGATCTCGACGAAGCGAGACATGTGCGTGCCCTTGAAGTTGTGGGGCAGGGCGACGTACATGTTGAAATTCGCGACGGTGTGCTGGTCGCCACCCGAACGATCGCGCACGCGCACCGGGTGGTACAAGTCCTTGATGCCGACCTTGTGGATCGGGATCTGGCGCGAGTCGGCGCGTCCCTGCACGTCTTCGATGGGGGTCACGCTGGCGCTACCTAGCGTCTGTGAGGTGCGGCTCATGCTGCTCGGGTCCGGTGGGGGCACTTAAACGTTTCGGCTCGGCGCGGGGCACGGATTCCCGCGGGGAGGCGCGAGTATACGAGACTCCGTCCGGGCTTGCCGCGAGGGGCGGTCCGTTCGGGTGGGAACTCAGGAGGCCCGGGTGGCCAGTGCGGCGAGTGCCGGGCGGTGTTCGGCCCAGATTCGCAGGATCTGCCGCGAAATTCCCGCCTGGTCGATCCCGGCCATCACTAGGCAGTCCTCGCGCGAACCGTGCTCGATGAACCGGTCGGGAATACCGATGTGATGCACGCGAGCGTCGACTCCCTGCGCCGCGAGGCATTCGGTGACGGCGCTGCCGGCACCGCCTGCGATCACGTTCTCTTCGAGCGTGACGATGCAGGAGTGGCTGGCGGCCAGCCGGCAGACGAGTTCGCTGTCGAGCGGCTTCACGAAGCGCATGTTGACCAGCGTCGCATCGAGTTCGTCCGCCAGCGCGACGCAAGGTGCAACCATCGTGCCGAACGCGAGCAACAGCAGCCCGGAGCGGCCCTCACGGCGGACCTCGGCCTTGCCCAACGGCAGGGCGCTCATCTGCGAAACGGGCGGCGTGCCGGGACCCGGTCCACGCGGGTAACGGACCGCAGCCGGCCCGTCGAGCGTGATGGAGGTGTAAAGCATCTGCCTGCATTCGTTCTCGTCCGCCGGCGCCATCACGACCATGTTCGGAATGCAGCGCAGGAACGACAGGTCGAACGCGCCTTGATGCGTCGCGCCGTCGCCGCCCACGAGCCCGCCGCGGTCGATCGCGAAGGTGACAGGGAGCTCCTGCAAGGCGACATCGTGTATCAGCTGGTCATACGCTCGTTGCAGGAACGTCGAATAAATCGCGACCACGGGGCGCAGGCCCTCAGAAGCCATGCCGGCGGCCAGGGTGACCGCGTGCTGCTCGGCGATGGCAACGTCGAAATAGCGATCCGGGAAGCGCTTCGAGAACGCGACGAGGCCCGAGCCTTCGCGCATCGCGGGCGTGATCCCAACGATGCGGGGATCGAGTTCGGCCATGTCGCAAAGCCACTGGCCGAAGACCTGTGAATACACGGGGCCCGTGGCTTTTTCCTTGAAGATCGTGCCCGCCTCCGCATCGAACGGACCCGGGCCGTGCCACTTGATGGGGTCCGCTTCGGCAGGCGCGTAGCCTTTGCCCTTGCGCGTGACGACGTGCAGGAACTGCGGGCCCTCGAGGTCGCGCAGGTTCGTGAGCGTCTTCACGAGCATGTCGAGGTCGTGACCGTCGATCGGCCCGAAGTAATTGAAGCCCATTTCTTCGAACAGCGTGCCAGGCAGCACCATGCCTTTAAAGTGCTCTTCGGAGCGGCGCGCAAGCTCCCACACGGTGGGCATGCGCCGCAAAATCTTCTTGCCGCCTTCACGCAACGCAGCGTACGTCTTGCCTGAGAGCACGCGCGCGAAGTAATTCGAGAGCGCGCCCACGTTCTCCGAGATCGACATGTCGTTGTCGTTCAGCACGACGAGCACGTTGGCGTCGAGCGCACCCGCGTGATTCAGCGCCTCGAACGCCTGGCCGGCCGTGATGGCGCCATCGCCGATCACGGCGACGACGCGGCGCTTCTCGCCCTTGCTCTTTGCCGCGAGCGCCATGCCGATCGCGGCGCTGATGGAGGTGCTGGAGTGACCCACGCCGAACGTGTCGAACTCGCTTTCGAAGCGGCTGGGGAAAGGCGCAAGACCGCCTTTGTGCTTGATGGTCTGCAGTCGTTGGCGGCGG
>JANNGT010000254.1:0-4591 GCA_031404015.1 Gammaproteobacteria bacterium
TGGTAGGCGCCGATGTGCTGCGTGATGCCGCCCGCCTCGCCCGCCGCCACCTTCGTGGTGCGGATGTAGTCGAGGAGCGAGGTCTTGCCGTGGTCGACGTGGCCCATGATGGTCACGACCGGCGCACGCGGCAGCAATTCAATGTCGGCGGTGGTTTCGAGCAGCTGCTGCTCGATCTCGTCTTCCTTCAACGCGATCGCCGTGTGGCCGAATTCCTCCACGACGAGCGTCGCCGTGTCCTGGTCGATCGGCTGGTTGATCGTGGCCATCACGCCCATCTTCATCATCGTCTTGATGACTTCGTTGGCCTTGATCGCCATGCGGTTGGCCAGTTCGCCGACCGTGATCGTCTCTGGAATCTGCACGTCACGCTTTACTGGCGCCGTGGGCTCCACGAAACCGTGGCGCGCGTCGACCTGCACCTGGCCCGAGCGGCGGAACCGGCCCTGCGGCTGCTGCTTCTTCTTGAAATTCGCCTTCGCGTTGGCCGAGACATGCAGTTCCTGCCGGCCATACTTGGTGGGGGCACCCGACGACGGCGCACGGCCCGACGACGGTTCCGCAGTGCGCGCAGCCTTGGGTGCGCGCGGCGGCTCGGCAGCACGACGCTCGGCGTCGGCGCGCTCGCGCTCCAGCTTCGTGCGGTCGCGGACCTGTTGCTCGGCCGCGGCCCGCGCATCGGCTTCGGCGTTCGCGCGCGCAGTATCTTCCAGCACACGACGCTCATCGGCTTCGAGGCGATCACGCTCGCGCTGGGCGGCGGCTTGCGCTTCGACGTCGACGCGCTCCCGTTCCAATCGCGTGGCGTCATCAACCGGGCGGGCCTTGTCGAACTCTTCCTGGCGGTGCCGCTGCTCTTCCTCGATGACCGACCGGTTCAGATAGGTCTTCTTCTTGCGCACCTCGACCGCGACGGTGCGGGCGCGGCCCTGCGTCGACGCGAGCTTGATTTCCTGCTGCGTCTTGCGCTGCAGCGTGATCTTGCGCGGCGCAGCCGCATCTTCGCCCTGCCGACCGTGTGCGCGGCGCAGGTGCGTAAGCAGTTCCATCTTGGCTTCTTCGCTGATGATGTCGTCAGCGCCGCCGACCTTGATGCCCGCTTCGCCCAGCTGCGTGAGCAGCCGGTCGACGGGGACCTTCAGGACCTCTGCAAACTGCGTGACCGTCACTTCTGCCATGTAATCAAGCCTCCGCTCACGCCTGCTGGCCCTGTTCGAACCAGTGCTTGCGCGCAGCGAGGATCAGCTCGCCGGCGCGCTTCTCGTCGAGGTTCGGGATCTCGACGAGGTCGTCGACCGCCTGTTCGGCCAGGTCTTCTCGCGTCACGATGCCGTGCCGCGCAAGTTCGGCCGCCAGGCCGTCATCCATGCCTTCCAGCTCCAGCAGGTCCGCCGCGGGAGACGCCACCGTCTCTTCGCTCGCGATCGCCTGCGTCAGCAGCACGTCGCGCGCACGGTTGCGCAACTCCTGCACGATCGCCTCGTCGAATTCCTCGATCGACGCGATTTCCGACTGCGGCACGTACGCGATCTCCTCGATGCTCGAGAAGCCTTCCTGCACCAGGATCGCGGCGACGTCTTCGTCCACGTCGAGCTGCTGCATGAACAGGTCGCGCAGCACCTTCTGCTCGGACTCGCTTTTTTCTTCCGCCGCCTGTTCGCTCATGATGTTGAGCTTCCAGCCGGTGAGCTCGCTGGCGAGACGGATGTTCTGCCCACCGCGGCCGATGGCCTGCGAGAGCTTCTCTTCCGCCACCGCGATGTCCATCGAGTGCGACTCTTCGTCCATGACGATGGAACTGACCTCCGCCGGCTGCATCGCGTTGATGACGAACTGCGCTGCGTTGTCGTCGTACGGGATGATGTCGACGCGCTCGCCAGCGATCTCGTTCGAGACGGCCTGAACTCGCGAACCACGCATGCCGACGCAGGCGCCGACCGGGTCGATGCGCGGGTCGTTGCTGCGCACCGCGATCTTCGCGCGCGCGCCGGGGTCACGCGCCGCGCCGAGGATGTTGATGAGGCCCTGGCCGACTTCGGGCACTTCGAGCTTGAACAGTTCGATCAGGAACTCGGGCGCCGTCCGGCTCAGGAACAGCTGCGGGCCGCGCGGCTCGGTGCGCACGTCCTTCAGGAACGCCTTGATGCGGTCCTGGGTGCGGACCGGCTCGCGCGGAATCATCTGGTCGCGCGGGATGAAGCCTTCGGCATTGCCGCCGAGGTCCACGAAGATGCCATTGCGGTCGACCCGCTTCACGAGACCCGACACGAGCGTGCCGATGCGAGCCTTGTACAGGTCGACGACCTGCGCGCGTTCGGCTTCGCGCACCTTTTGCACGATGACCTGCTTGGCGGTCTGCGCGGCGATGCGGCCGAAGGCGACGGACTCGAGCGGCACTTCGACATACCCACCCGGCTCCGCTTCCTGCGAAACATCGAGCGCGTCTTCGAGGCGCAATTCCTTGTCGGGAAACTCCAGTTCGGTCGAATCGTCGGCGAAGACTTTCCAGCGCTGGTAAGTGTCGTAGTCGCCCGTCTTGCGGTTGATCGACACGCGGACGTCGATCTCCTCCCCATATTTCTTGCGCGTGGCCGACGCGAGCGCAGCCTCGAGTGCCTCGAAGATGATGTCCTTCTCGACGCCCTTCTCGTTCGAGACGGCGTCCACGACCATCAGGATCTCTTTGTTCATCGCTCGTCGTCCTCTGAATCGTCTGCGTTCAATAGTCGGGCGCGAGATGCGCCTTCCTGATGCCCGCAATCGGCAGCCGGAACGTCCGGCCGTCCACCTCAACCTCGATCGTGTCGTCCCCCGCAGCGACCAGCCGGCCCTTGAACCGGCGGCGCTCCTCGAAGGGATGCACCATCTCCACAGAAACCTGCTCGCCCGCGAACGGCGCAAAATGCCGCGCCACGCGCAGTGGCCGCTCCAGCCCCGGCGACGACACCTCGAGGGTGTAGTTGCCCGGGATCGGGTCGGACGCATCGAGCACTTCGCTCACCGCCCTGCTCGCCCGCTCGCAGTCTTCGACCGTGATGCCCGCGTGGGCCTCTGTATCCAGATAGATCCGCAACAAGGAACTGCCACGACCCGGCTGGAACTCGAGTTCCCAGAGGTCATAGCCGAGCCCTGCGATCACGGGCTGCAGCAATGCCGTCAGCGTGTCCCTGAGCATCGTTCGTCCTCGCGCGAACCCCACAAACGAAAAATGGGCCCGCGGCCCATTTCTTCTCTGCGTCCGGCCGGTGGGCCGCCGCAAATGAAAAATCCCCGCTGGCGGGGACTTCACTGGCGAATCCTCCGCCGACCCGCCAACCCGCAGGCGCCGCGAGGTGCCAGAAACGAGCCAGGGACCGGCCAAGGCTCGCCTCACCCTGTGGGCAGGACGCTCCTTGGACCGCCGATTCTATAGCAAACGCGACCAGCGAGGCTAGTCGCTGGGGCTTTCGGCCGGCACCGTAGGGCGGGACCCGTCGACTCAGGGCAGGACTCAGGCCAGGAGTGTTGCCACGGCATCGGCCACGTAGTCGACATTGGCGTCGCTGATCCCCGCGACGTTCATGCGCCCATCGGGCGGCACATAGACGTGATGCTCATCGCGCAGCCGGGCAATCCCGGCCTCGGTCAACCCGAGCAGCGAAAACATGCCGCGTTGCCGCGTCAGCCAGCCGAAATCATGGCTTGGCAGGCGGGCGGCAAGACGCGACGCGAGCAGCGCGCGCAGCGCCTGCATCCGCGCGACCATCCCACCGACCTCCTGCTGCCACTGCTGCCGCAAGCCGTCGTCGGCAAGCAGCCGGGCGACGATCGCGGCGCCGTGGTCCGGCGGCATCGAATACATGCGCCGTGCGAGCCGCGCCTGGTGCGTGGCAGTCGCCGCCTTGGCCGCTGCATTGGCCGTGATCACGGCGAGTGCCCCGGTGCGTTCCCGGTAGAGGCCGAAGTTCTTCGAGCACGACACGGCGAGCAAGCACTCGGGCACGCGTGCCACGATGATGCGCAGGCCGACGACGTCCGTCTCGAGGTCGTCGCCAAAGCCCTGATACGCGAGGTCGACGAATGGGACCAGCCCTCGTTGCACGATGACATCGGCCAGCGCCTGCCATTGCTCCGGCGTCAGGTCGGCCCCGGTCGGGTTGTGGCAACAGGCATGCAGCAGCACCAGCGACGCGGCAGGCAAACGTTGCATGGAGGCCAGCATCGCGTCGAATGCAACTGCGCGGCGCGCAGCGTCGAAGTAAGGGTAGCGTTCCAGTCGCAGGCCCGAACTGCCAATGAGCGGCTCGTGGTTGGCCCACGTCGGATCGCTGACGTGCACCACCGTATCGGGTCGCGACACCTTGATGAGTTCCGCGCCGAGGCGCAACGCGCCGCAACCGCCGACGGTCTGGATGGTTGCGGTGCGATCGGCCAGCGTCGGCGCAAGTGGTCCCAACGCCAGCGCGACTATCCGCTCGTTGAAATCGACGTTGCCGGCGGGCCCGACGTAGCTCTTGCTGGTCTGCGCACGCTCGACGAACGACGCGTTACCGAGCTTTGCATGTTGCGCCTCGACCAGTTGCTCGAGTTTGTCCGCTTCGGCGCCGAGTCG
>JANNGT010000255.1:0-11656 GCA_031404015.1 Gammaproteobacteria bacterium
AGCGCTCGAAGTGCTCAATGGCGCTCCGCCATTGCTGCTCGTGCTGGATGGCGTCACTGACCCGCACAATCTCGGCGCCTGTTTGCGCAGTGCCGACGCTGCCGGTGTCGCCGCCGTCATCGTACCGCGCGACCGCGCCGCCGGCGTGACGCCGGTCGTGCGCAAGGTGGCGGCGGGAGCAGCGGAGACCGTGCCCCTCGTCCAGGTCGTGAACCTGGCACGCACCTTGCGCGAACTGAAGGAACGTGGCGTCTGGCTGGTCGGCACGGCGGACGACGCACCGCGCACGCTGTTTGACCTCGACTACACCGGTCCGACCGCGCTGGTGCTGGGTTCAGAAGGCGATGGCCTGCGCCGGCTCACGCGGGAGGCCTGCGACGAATTGGTGTCGATCCCGATGGCCGGGGCGGTCGAGAGCCTGAATGTCTCGGTCGCCACCGGCGTCGCCCTGTTCGAGGTTGTGCGTCAACGACGTGCAGGCGCCCTCAAGCGTTCCCGCGCTTGAGTTCGAGGTCGGCTGTCTTGCCGGCGTAACTCTTTTTCGGGTCCACGCCGAGCAGCAGCTTGACGCCCGCGGACAAGCTGCCTTCGTTGAGCCAGACCTGTAAACGTTGCGGCTCGAGACGCAGCAGTTGCAGCACGGGGTCGGTCTTGCCGCCCTTGAACCACGCCGCCACGAACGGATTCCACAGCCGCTCGATCATGTCGCGATCGTTGCGAGGCTCGAGGAAGCCGTCGACGGAGGCAAAGAGGTCGTGCCCCTTGGAGGCGAAGTGCGCCACCGCGTGGCCGCCGTTACCCAGCTGCCGCACGAAATCCGTCTCGCGCGAGGAGAAAAACCACATTTGTCCCGGCCCTTCGTCGGTGCTGAGCTGGGCCGTCATCGGTTGCGAGTGTCCGCCCTCGATGCCGGGCAATCCGAGCATAACGGTCCGGTCCGAACGCAGCGATTTCCAGAACCGTTGCGCGATCTCCTGCTCCGATGCCATGTGCGCCTCCTTGCGTGCGTGGGGTTCAAACGTCGACTCTAGGCCGTGGCCCCGGGCAACGGAGTCCGCAAGCCACCCGCTCGTGTGTGGGACCCCGCGCCGACCCTCCCTCCGTCGCACTAGCCAGTGACCCGCCGTCGCGCTAGAATGCGCGGCTCCGTGCTGCCCCAAAGGCTGGCGCGGTGTGTTCCAACTCCTTGTCGCACCTCGTTTCAGGCAAAAGGGCGACATCATTCCGCAAGGAGATTCAGTCGATGCGTCACTACGAAATCGTTTTCCTGGTCCACCCGGATCAGAGCGAGCAGGTCCCGGCCATGATCGAGCGCTACCGCGGCATCATCACCGCGTCTGGCGGGGCGATTCACCGTCTCGAGGACTGGGGCCGCCGCCAGCTCGCGTTCCCGATCGCCAAGGTGCACAAGGCACACTACGTCCTCATGAACGTGGAATGTGACAAGCCCACGCTCGACGAGCTGACGGGCAGCTTCCGCTTCAGCGACGCCGTCATCCGCAACATCGTCATCGCGATGCCGGCGGCCGTGACTGAGGCTTCGCCGATGAACCGCCCCGAAGAAGAGGGTGCGCCGCGCGGTGACGACAATCCGGTCGCCGATCGTGGCGATCGTGGCGATCGCGATGACGGGATGGCGGACTGAGGTCCCCTCGCAACACGCTGCGCACTGCTGCTGCACCAACCATCTATTTTCCGGGTGAAACCAAATGGCACGTTTTTTCCGTCGCCGTAAGTTCTGCAAATTCACGGCCGAAGGCATCGAGCGGATCGACTACAAGGATCTCGCCACGCTGAAGGGCTACATCACTGAGACGGGCAAGATCGTCCCGAGCCGCATCACGGGCACGCGGTCGAACTACCAGCGTCAGCTCTCGCTCGCAGTGAAGCGCGCGCGCTTCCTGGCGCTGCTGCCTTACACGGACCAGCACTGATATCGCATTGAGTGGGCGATCCGGCGGGCGGTCCTGACGGTCTGCCCCTGGAGCGCACGCAACGATGAACCGATCGCTGGCCCAGTGGCTTGCCGGTAACCCGGTCGGGGCCGTCCTCACGACGGGCCTGCTGGGACTGCTGCCGCTGCTCGGGATCGGGGTTGCGTTTTTCCTGCCGGGCGCCGTGCCTGCACTGATCGTGCTGGTGCGCGGCGAAAGACAGGGGGTGATCGTCGCGCTGGGCGCAAGCCTGCTGCTGGCGGCAGCCATGCTGATGTTCGGACGGCCGATGCCGGTGGGTTTCATCTACTCCGCGTGGGTGCTGGGGCCGCCGCTGCTGCTCGCGATCCTGTTGCGGCGCTCGGACTCGCTGTCCCTGTGCCTGCAGGTGGCGGCGCTGGTCGGCGCGGTGCTGCTGGTCGTGTTGCATGGATCGTTTGGCGATCCGCACCAGTTCTGGGCTCCGTTCGTGCGCGACCTCGCGCAGGAAATGAAAACCCGGGGCCTGCCGATGGACCTGGAGAAGGACGGCCTGGCGGACACGCTGGCACGAACGCTCTGGGGCTGGGTCGCGGTGCTGACGATGACGCTCGCGATGAGCGCGCTGTTTCTCGCCCGCTGGTGGCAGTCGCTGCCCGAGGGTGCAGGCGCATTCGGTGCCGAGTTCCGGCAGATCCGTCTCGGGCGGGTGCTGGGTTTCGTGGCCGCCGTGGTCATCGGCGCTTCGCTGTTCACGCAGTGGGCGCTCGTCGACGACATCGGCCGGCTGTTGCTGGGCTCGCTGGTGATCGTGGGTCTCGCGGCGGTGCATCGCGCGGTGGCCGAGGGCAAGCTGGGGTCGACGTGGCTCTGGGTCACCTACGTCACCCTCGTGCTGGTGGCGCCGTTCGCGGTGGTTGCCTTGTCGGCGTGGGGTTTCGTGGATAACTGGCTGCGCTCGCAGCCGCCCGCGCCAGGCGCGGCAGCGTGAGCGCGGCGGTACAGGGTTGAGCCGATAGTTTCGGACGTACAGTCAAACTTTTGAAGATCGATCGAGCGAGGACACTACGATGGAAGTCATCCTGATGCAGAAGGTTGCCAACCTCGGCAACATCGGCGACAAGGTCAAGGTCAAGCCGGGCTACGGCCGCAATTTCCTGCTGCCCTCGGGCAAGGCCGCGCTGGCGACGACGAACAACCTGAAGAAGTTCGAAGCGCGCCGCGCCGAGTTCGAAAAGCTCGCCGCCGACTCGCTCACCAGCGCCCAGTCGCGTGCGAAGCAGCTCGATGGGTTTACGCTCAACCTGCAGGCGAAGGCCGGCACGGAAGGCAAGCTGTTCGGCTCCGTCGGCACATCCGACATCGCCGAAGCCCTGACGAAGGGCGGCATCGCCATCGAACGCGCCGAAGTGCGCCTGCCGGGTGGCCCGATCCGCCACATCGGCGAGCACAAGGTGAAGCTGCACCTGCATTCGGACGTCGAGATCGACCTCCCGGTCGTCATCTCCGCCGAAGACTGATCCTTCCCGCGCCATTGGCGCGGGCAGTATCCGTCAACGATGGAGCAGGACGACAGCGGCAGCGGCTCAGGTTCCGGCGGCAGGTACCGCCGGAAGCCACGTCCGTACGTCAGTGACGAAGCGGCGGCCCTGCGCGTGCCGCCAAACTCGCTCGAAGCCGAACAGGCGGTCCTCGGCGGCCTGTTGCTCGACAACAGCACCTGGGACTCCATCGCCGATCGCCTGCGGGCCGAGGATTTCTACCGGCGCGATCATCAGCTGATCTTCGAGGCCATCCTCGACCTTTCCCAGCGCAGTGAACCGAGCGACGCCGTCACGCTGGCCGAACGTCTCGCCAGCAAGGGGCTCGCCGATGAAACCGGCGGTCTCGCGTATCTCGCGGGACTGGCGCGCGACACCCCCACCGCCGAGAACATCCGCGCTTACGCGGACATCGTGCGCGAGCGCTCGTTGCTGCGACAGCTTATCCGCGTCAGTGGCGAGATCGCAGGCAGCGCTTACGAGAGTGAGGGCAAGCCGGCGGCCGAACTGGTCGATGAGGCCGAGCGCCGCATCTTCCAGATCGCCGAAAAGGGCCGCAAGCTGGGTTCGGGCTTCGTAGCCGTGCGCGAGGTGCTCGGCGCGACGATCGATCGTCTCGACATGCTGCACGCGTCGCAGGGCCAGCTCACGGGCCTCAGCTCGGGCTTCACGGAACTCGACAAGATGACCGCGGGCCTGCAGCCCGGCGACCTCGTCATCGTCGCGGGCCGGCCTTCGATGGGCAAGACCACGCTCGCGCTCAACATTGCCGAGAACGCGGCGATTGCCCACAACAAGCCGGTCGCGATTTTCTCGATGGAAATGTCACGCGAGCAGCTCGCGTTCCGCATGATCTCGTCGCTGGGCCGCGTCGACCAGGGTCACATGCGCACCGGCAATTTCGGCGACGAGGACTGGGCGCGCATCAACAGCGCCATCGCGCAGATGAAGTCCGCGCCGATCTACATCGATGACAGCGGTTCGCTCACACCAACCGAAGTGCGCGCGCGCGCGCGCCGGCTTGCGCGCGACTGCGAGAAGCAGGGCGGGCTCGGCCTGATCGTCATCGACTACCTGCAGCTGATGCAGGTGGCTGGCAACAAGGAAAACCGCGCGACCGAAATCTCCGAGATCTCGCGCTCGATCAAGGCGCTGGCGAAGGAGCTGCGCGTGCCCGTGATCGCGCTCTCGCAGCTGAACCGCGGCGTCGAGCAGCGCCAGGACAAGAAGCCGGTGATGTCGGATCTGCGTGAATGCGTCACTGGTGACACGCTGGTCGTGCTCGCGGACGGACGTCGCGTGCCCATCCGCGACTTGGTGGGGACCACGCCCCGAGTGCTTGCGGTCGACGATCAGCAGAAGGTCGTTGCGGCGCACTCGGATCTCGTCTGGTCCGTCGGCACTAAACCGATCAAGCGTGTCTCACTGGCCAGCGGACGGACACTTCGAGCCACCGGCGGGCACCGTGTCTTGACGGGCAAGGGCTGGCTGACGGTGGACGAACTCGAGGTCGGAGACCGGTTCGCAGTGGCTCGCAATCTTCCTGTCGAGCCGAGTGGGATTTCGTGGAGCGACCAGGAGTTGGTCCTGCTCGCGCACCTGATAGGTGATGGCAGTTTCCTGTCGCACCAGCCGCTGCGTTATACGACAGCGTCAGAAGACAACAGTGCCGCCGTGCGTGGGGCCGCCGAATCGATGGGCAGCACGGTGACCCGCTATGCCGGGCGCGGCAATTGGCACCAGCTCGTCATCAGCGGCAATGGCAATCGTTGGCACGCGAAAGGCGTCGGCGCCTGGCTCAAGAAGCTGGGGATTTTCGGCCAGCGCTCGCATGAGAAGCGCGTGCCATGCGCGGTTTTCCAACTCGCCGAAGACCAGGTCGCGCTCTTCCTGCGGCATCTTTGGGCGACGGATGGCTGCATTCACGTGCGTGGCACCGGCCGCGGCAGCAATCGAGTCTACTTCGCCACGAGTAGTCGCGAACTGGCTTTCGACGTTGCCGCACTGCTGCTGCGCTTCGGGATCGTCGGTCGCATCCGGGCAGTTGCGCAAGGTGCGGCACGGCAGGTCTTTACGGTCGACATCGCGGGGACCGAGCAGCAGCGTCTGTTCGTCACGGAAATCGGGGTCTTCGGGCCGCGGCTTGCTCAAGCTGAAATGCTCGTTGTCGAACTGGAGCGAGCGAAGCCGAACCCCAACGTCGATACCCTGCCTGTGGAGTGCTTCGCGGATGTGCGCACTGTCATGCGGGAGCAAGGGATCTCGACACGCCGGATGGCTGCCATGCGTGACACCGCGTACGGCGGCGCTTACCAGTTCAAGTACGCCCCAAGTCGGGCGACGCTGTCGCAATATGCGGACATTCTCGTCGAGCCGCGCGTGACCCGTTGGATCGATTCCGGGCTGTTCTGGGATCGGGTTGTTGCCGTTGAGCAAGATGGCGAGGAAGAGGTCTTTGACCTCACGGTGCCTGGGCCCGCGTGCTGGCTTGCGGACGGGCTTGTCGTTCACAATTCTGGCGCGATTGAGCAGGACGCAGACTTGATCATGATGATCTATCGCGAGGAAGTGTACGAACCCGACACGCCGCGCAAGGGGATCGCCGACATCATCATCACCAAGCAGCGCAACGGCCCTATCGGCGAAGTGCACCTGACTTTCCTTGGCAAGTACACGCGCTTCGAGAACCTTGCGCACGGCGATTATGGCGGCGGGGACTACGGCGGTTACGGCGGCTGAAGCAGCGGGCAGCGCCGTGCACACACCAAGCCTGATTCGCGCCGTCATCGACGCAGCCGCGCTGCGCCACAACCTGCAGCAGGCGCGCCGCGCCGCGCCTGACAGCCGCATCATGGCCGTGATCAAGGCCAACGCATATGGGCATGGCATCGTTCCGGCCGCCAAGGCGCTGGCCGAGGCCGACGGCTTCGCGGTCGCCCGCCTGGGTGAGGGGCTGGCACTGCGGGCCGCCGGACTCACCAATCGAATCCTGCTGCTCGAAGGCGTCTTCAGCGCGGACCAGCTTGCTGCCGCCGCGCAGGCGCGTTTCGAACTCATGGTGCACAGCCCGGAGCAGTTGGAGCTGCTCGAGGCGCTGAGCGGCGACGCGCAGGTGACCGCGTGGATCAAGGTCGATTCGGGCATGAATCGCCTCGGGTTCCGGCTCGAGGACTTTGCGGCCGCCTACGAGCGCCTGCGGCGCAACGCGCGGGTGCATGCGGATCCGACGCTGGTCACGCACCTGGCCTCGGCCGACGACCGGCGCGACGCGAAGACACCGGCGCAACTTGCCGCGTTCAGCGACGCCACGGCGGGCCTGCCCGGCGCGCGCAGCATCGCCAACAGCGCGGGCGTGCTGGCGTGGCCTGCGGCGCGAGCGGACTGGGTGCGACCTGGGCTGATGCTGTACGGCGTCTCGCCGTTTCCAAGCGGCACTGGTGCAGACCTGGGCCTGCGGCCCGCCATGACGCTGCGCACGGAAGTGATCGCGTTGAAGCAGGTCAGGGCGGGGGAGACCGTCGGTTACGGCGGGTCGTGGACAGCGCCACGTGACACGCGCATGGCCGTGGTCGCGGCGGGTTACGGTGACGGTTATCCGCGCAGCACCGAATCCGGCACGCCCGTGCTGGTCGGCGGTCGACGCGCGCCACTGATCGGTCGCGTGTCCATGGACATGATCACGGTCGACATCACGGACCTGCCCCCCGTGAGTGTCGGCGATCCGGTGGTGTTATGGGGCAGCGAGATTCCCGTGGAAGAGATCGCGACGCATGCCCGCGCCATTGCCTGGGACCTGTTGTGTGGCGTCAGCCAGCGCGTGCAGCTGGAGATCGGCTGAGAGCCCTCACCCGCGCTGCGCGCATGGCCCTCACCCTCGCTGCGCGCAACCTCTCCCGCCGTAGCGGGAGAGGTGAGCAGGAATCAGCTTTCGAAGAAGCCCATCTTGACGCCAGCGAGCTGCACGACGTCGTTGTCGCTGAGCCTGCGGGCTTGCGGGCCGATCACTGTGCCGTTGACCAGCGGGTAATCGTTTTCCTTGCCGCTTTCGACGTGCACGATGTAGAAGCCATCGGACCGCCGCGTGATGGCCGCCACCTGCACGCCGGGGCGCCCGAGCGTCGTCAGCGTCTTCACGAGGTCGAGTTCGCGCCCGGCGAACTGGCCCGACAACACCTGCAATTTCGCCCGTGGCAACACGCCGTTCGGGAACGAAGACGCCCCCGCGGCTGACACGCCATTCGAGCCAGCTCCAACGGCCGCGCCGTGCTGCGTCACCTGCATCGCCGCGGCTGCGCGCGGCGATCCTGCCATCAGCGCGGCTGCATCGCGCGAGCTGATCACCATCGTTTTCTCGAACTCGTCTGCTGGCTCTTCGGCTTCGCTGTCGACGAAGCGCAGGGCGTGGTGGCCCACTGTGATCACATCGCCGTGCTGCAGCGCGTGCTTCTTGATGATCTTGCCGTTGACGTACGTTCCGTTCGTGCTGTTGAGGTCTTCGAGGAACGAGTCGTTGAGGATGTTGATCACGAGCGCGTGATGACCCGACACCGCCGAATTGTCGATGCGGATGTCGTTGTCGGGGAGGCGCCCCACGGTGTAGCGCTCCTTGCTCATGTTGTATTCGGCGAGCACTTGCCCGTCGAGGTGCAATACCAACCTGGCCATGCGTGAACCTGCGCTTCCTTAGCCGAATATCTTGCGAATCCGGTCAATGACCCCGCGCTGCGCCGGGAAGGCGTCCAGCACCCTGACGAGTACGACCGAGATGTTGTCCCGGCCCCCGTTGTCATTGCCGAGCAGCACAAGCTGCTTGGCAACCGTTTCAAGATTAGCACCAAAGGTGTTGATCGTTAACTGAATGTCGTCGTCCTCCACCATGTCGGACAGGCCGTCCGAGCAAAGCAGGAACAAATCGTCCTTCAGGACCGGCACTTCGGTGATTTCAACATCAACCGTGGGTTCGACCCCCAGTGCACGCGTCACATAATTCTTTGCTGCCGCACGCTGTGCCTCCTCAGGAGTGTAAAACCCCCGGCTGACCAGCTCCTGCAGCAGGGAGTGATCCTGTGTGACCTGCTCCAGCTTGCCGTCCCGGCAGCGATACAGGCGCGAATCCCCGACGTGCGCAATCGTGAGCTTGTTATCGAAGAACAGGCCGGCCACGACGGTCGTGCCCATGCCTTCGCAATTCGATTGTGTTTTCGCTGTCTGGTAGATGACTTTGTTGGCACGCTGGATCGCATCACGCAGCAGGATGCCAGGCCGGCTGAGTCCATTGGCTGCGTCGTGCAGGCTCAGGTCTTCGCGATCGACTGCTTCCTTGATCAGCGTCAGGACAGTGCGCACCGAAATGCCGCTCGCCACTTCGCCGGCCTTGTAGCCGCCCATGCCGTCGGCGAGCACCACCAGGCCGATGTCTATGTCTGTGCCGATCGTGTCCTCGTTGTGCTCCCGCACGCGACCAGTATCGGATGCGCCGACGCAGCGGAGTTTGCCTTTGAGCCGCATGCAGTCGCTCAGCGCTTGACCGTGTTCAGGTCACGCAATGCCTGCGCGAAGACGGCGCCGCTTTCATGGCGGTCGGCCGGGTCCTTGGCGAGGGCGCGGTCGAAAAACGCGTCCGCGCCCGCGGGCAGCGACGGGTTGATCGCGCAGATGCGCGGATGCGGCTCCTGCGCGATTTTCATCATGAGGCCCGGCATGCTGTCGCCGCGGAAGGGCAGCTGGCCGGTCAGCAACTGGTAAAGAGAGACGGCCAGCGAAAACAGGTCCGAACGACCGGTCACGCCGCGGCCCTGCAACTGTTCCGGCGACATGAATGACGGGGTCCCGAGCACGACGCCGCTGCGCGTGCGGCCCGAGTCGGTGAGCCTGGCAATGCCGAAGTCCGTGATCTTGAGTTCCCCGCTGGACGCATCGAACATGACATTGGCTGGCTTGATGTCCCGGTGTACGACCAGGTTCTGGTGCGCATAGTGCAACGCGTCCGCCAGTCGCGCCACGATTTCGAGCGCGATCGCGGTCGGCAGCAGCCGGTCGGACTGGGTGTGGTCGACGAGGTGGCGGCCGCGCAGCAGCTCCATCGCGATGTAGGCCGTGCCCCGGTCTTCACCAGCGTCGTAGATCGTCACGATGTGCGGATGCGACAGCCGGCCTGCCGTCTCGGCCTCGCGAAAGAACCGCAAGCGGGCTTGCCCGACATCGACGGGATCGAACTCGTCGACCAGCGAAATCGCCTTGATCGCAACCTCGCGGTTGATGCGAGGGTCGCGGCCGCGATAGACCACCCCCATCGCGCCCTTGCCCAGCTCATGCAGCAATTCGTAGCGGCCCAGGCGCGCTGGCATGGGTAAAGTCGCGGGCGAAGGTAGGCCGTGACCGCCCTGGGGGTTCACGACCACCGTTGTTTCGTCCTGGCTGCGCATGCGTGACCGGAAGTATAGGACGCGCCCACGCGTGGAATTGCAGCCGGCGTCACACTCCGGCCGCCTCGCCGGGCCGTGCTAGCATCCCGGGCCCTCCCGGCTCCATCAATGCTCGCCTGGCATCCCGCATGGCACGTCCGAAAACAAGTTTCGTCTGTGGCAACTGCGGCGCAAGGGCCCCCCAGTGGCAGGGTCAGTGCCCGGCTTGCGAGGCTTGGAACACGCTCGAAGTCGCTGCCTCTTCGATCGCGCCAGCTGCGGGCAGTCGCAACGCCCGCCCGGCTGCCGCCGGCCCGTCCACGAGCCGCACCGTTGTCGAAATCGCGGAGGAGCGCGACGAGCGCGCCGTCACGGGCATCGGCGAGTTGGACCGCGTGCTCGGTGGAGGGCTCGTCGCCGGCTCGGTGGTGCTGCTGGGCGGCGATCCTGGCATCGGCAAGTCGACGCTGCTGCTGCAGGCCGCGGACGCCTTGAGCCGCGAGCGAGTCGTACTGTACGTCTCGGGCGAAGAGTCCGTACGCCAGGTGGCCTCACGCGCGCAGCGGCTGGGACTCGAAGCCAAACGACTCAGGCTCGCAGCCGAGACGCGCGTCGAATCCATCCTGCAGGAAGCGGTCGCGTCGCGTGCGCAGGTGCTCGTGATCGACTCGATCCAGACCATGCAGACCGAGCACAGCGAGTCGTCGGCCGGCTCGGCCGTGCAGGTGCGCGAGTCGGCAGCGCAACTGGTGCGTTACGCGAAACAGACCGGCACCGCAGTCCTGTTGATCGGGCACGTGACCAAGGAAGGCCTGATCGCAGGCCCGCGCATCCTCGAACACATGGTCGATACGGTGCTGTACTTCGAGAGCGATCCGGCGAGTCGCTTCCGGGTCGTGCGGGCAGTCAAGAATCGGTTCGGCGCGGCCAACGAGCTTGGCGTCTTCGCGATGGTGGAACAGGGACTGCGCGAAGTGCGCAATCCCTCGGCTATTTTCCTGTCGCGTCATCCACAGCCGGTGTCGGGCAGCGTCGTGACGGTCGTGCGCGAAGGCAGTCGGCCGCTGCTCGTCGAAGTGCAGGCGCTGGTCGACGAGTCGCAGGGCATGAATCCCCGTCGTGTCGCCGTGGGCTTCGAATCGAGCCGGCTCGCGTTGTTGCTGGCCGTGCTGCATCGGCATGGCGGGGTATCGACCGCGGGTCGCGACGTGTTCGTCAACGTGGTGGGCGGAGTTCGCATCGGCGAGACGTCGGCCGACTTGCCAGCCGTGCTGGCCGTGCTGTCGAGCCTGCGCGACCGGCCGGTCGTGACCGACACCGTGTGCTTCGGCGAGCTGGGCCTCACCGGCGAAATCCGACCGGTCCCGTTCGGCGAGGAGCGCCTGCGCGAGGCGCAGAAGCAGGGGTTCCGCCGCGCGCTGTTGCCGGCCGCGAACGTGCCGCGGAAGGGACTGATTCCCGACATGGAAATCGAAGGCGTCAGTCGCTTGTCCGAGGCGCTCGACAAGGCGTTCTGAGGCTGCAAGTTGTGTGGCGTTGTGTTGGTGGCGTCCGTTCCGGACCTGTCCCGTCGCGCTTGGAAAGGCATTGACGCGCGCGCCGGGACAGGCCGGAACGCACGCCTGATATCACGCGCCTGAACAAGTTGCGGCCCGAGCGCCACAACTTGCACGGCGCACGCGGGGCAAGCTAGAGGACGAGCGACGTGACGTGCAGGGCAGAGCGCGTGCACCCTGTCCCGTCTCCGGTACGGCGCATGTGAGGGTGATGTCGCTGATCGCATGCCGTCGCCTGCAGC
>JANNGT010000256.1:0-4090 GCA_031404015.1 Gammaproteobacteria bacterium
CTTCGATGGACGCACGGAATCCATAGCCGGGCTGCACCTCGAGCTTGCCGGTGATCGTGACCACGGGCAGCTCGTCGGCGATCGTGGCGGCTTCGGTCGTGACGCCGTTCTCGCAGGCGAGGCACACCTTGCGCAGCCCGCGGCCGAACTTGCGGAACTCGCTGTCGCGCTTGTCGGCCTGGCAGAGTTCGCAGGTTCTCATGCCGCCCGCTCCTTCCACTGCCACTGGCCGTACTCCGAGTCCGGCTCAGCGATGCCCGTCAGCCCGCGCTTGATCGCGCCGTGCGCCGCCTGCACCCAGCACTCGCGTCGTTCAATCGCGCCACCGACGCAGCGCTCGAGCCGGAAACTGCTGTCGCCGTACTGCACCAGCGTGTATCCCTGCTGCAGCGCGAGCAGGACCTCGGCCGCTTTCCGAACCTGCCCGAGGTCACGAATCACCGGGAATTCAACGTCCTTGCCGAACTTCGCGACCGTCTTGCCACCGACCTGCAGCTCGACCGACTCGATGCCGTCCTGCTGCGCCAGGTCGCGGATGTTTCGCGCCGCCTTGGCGACTGACTTCGACACGTCGCTGAACATGTCGTCCTGGCCACCGTCGGTGATGACCACGACGAAGCTGCACTCGCACCCGAGCATGTCGGCGATGTCGTCGACCTCGTCCCCGGCGGCGATCCACGACAGCGTGCCGCCGAGCAATGCGCCGAACTTCGTCAGTTCCAGCGTGACCGCACCGAGCTCGGCGCCCTTCAGCGTCAGCTTGGGATAGTGCGACTTGTCGCCGCCCTTGATCACGCCCGACAGCGTCAGGTCGTCACGGTGCAGCGTGAGCGTGAGGCTCGCCCGCGGTGCGCCCATGTCGTCGAACAAGGCCGTTTCGGCCCACCCGATCGGCTGCTGGCACAGTTCGTCGAGCTGCTCGCGGTCGACTAGGGCGTCACTGATTTTCAGATTAGCAACGATTCGTTCCGACTCATCCGCGGCCTTTTCTCTTTTGACGCTGAAACTTTTGGCCACTTTGCAGGTGGATCTCACGTTAATCACAGGGTTTGCTCCTCGTGCGAACGGTTAAATTGAACAGCCTTCGTGGCTTCGGCGCTTAACGGCCAGGTAGGCCTCATGCGCTGAGGCAGCCGTTGGGAAATAACCAATGTGTTGCCGACGGCCGTTGAGCCTGATCCCGGCGCCCCATTGGTTTGCATTCTTGCTCCATGAAACGCCGAGCAATCCGGATGACAAATTATCGACGTGCGCGCGCCGCTGGTTCTGCATGTTTACGACTCGCGAAACCGAGCGAAGATTGATAATGCGGTTATCGTCTCTCAGCCCATTGATATGATCGATTTGGTCGACTGGCCAATGACCATACGAATGCAGCCAAGCAAGTCGGTGAGCAAAATAGCTTCTGTGTCCAATCTTGATCCTGCGATACCCGAACGGTGTAAGGGTCCCAGCCAGCCTCCCTGATTGAGCGGCGCCACCGCGAATGACGCGCCACGTGAAGTCGCCGGTATCGGAGCAGTAAGACAAGAGGCTTTCGACGTCAGCCCACTTATCGATACGAAACCGGCTCATGCAGCGTCCCTCTTGAGTTCAGCGCGCTTGTGTGCGCCGTTGATGTAGTGCTTCGCCGTTGCGACGCCGATGCCCAGCTCCGCGGCCTTCTGCACCAGCGTCTTGCGTTGCGCCGCCCAGGCGCGCAGCTCCGCCGCTTGGTCGGGTGTGAGTTTTGGCTTGCGCCCGGCTATGGACCAGGTCATGTCGCGCCCTCGGCCGGTGCTGCCGGCGCCTGGCGCTCGACCTTGTGCATGGTCATCTTGAACGGGCGCTTGCGCGGCAGCTGCACGGTGATCTCGCGGTCGACGGCGATGTCGGGCGAGCCCCAGACGCGGATGCAGTCCTCGCCGTCGTGCGTGCCGGCGAACAGCGTCACACGCTTGCCGACCCACTCCTGCACCTTGCGACCGAACATCTCCTTCAGGCAGATGCCGTTCGTCTTGTTCAGCGCCAGCGCCTTGTCGGTGCGGTCAAAGCGGACGATGCCCTTCGTCTGTGGGCCTTTGTCGCCGACGAGCTCCTCGAGGCTCACCGACGCGATCGTCAGCGTCGGCTTTTTGCCCTTGAATTCGCCTGCTTTTAGGAATCTCCCCGGATATAGCTCATCCCAGTCGACGGGCGCTCCCATCTGTTTCGGTTCACTCACGGTGTCATCTCCAGTTCGAGGTCGTTGATGTCGTCCTCACTGCCGTAGACCCATGACGGCAGTGACAGCACAAGTTCCGTTTCAGCGGGACCCGGCCAGACGTTGTCGCGCTCGCAGATAGCAAGCTGACGCAGAAGCTCTTGATATTCGTCGCGGCCCTGGTCGATTACGTCCGGCGGAATGTCGTACACCACGACGGCGTGAGGGGCATCAGACTCGACCACGATCTCGACCATGCGCGGCGTCTTGCCGGTGCTGGCGACGTAGCCATCGAAGTACCACGCCCACTGCAGGTGATACCCGAGCCTCGCCGCCGCACTGCCGAACACGAACGGCCGGCAGTCACGCGCCGTCTTGAGTCCCACGATGACCGGGCCGTCGTCCATCACGGTCATCCAGTCGACGCGGCCCTTGCAGGGGCGCCCGTCCAGCGTCCAGGTCATGGACACTTCGGGCTCGCCGTGTTCCAGGTACTTCGCAGCGACGGCATCGGTGCGGACGGCTGCGGCCATCTCCACGGTGAGTCCGTACTCGTCAGCGGTCAGGACCGTGCGTGCGCCCGCCTCGGCTACAAAGGCTTCCCACGCCTTGCCGGTGCGCGGCGCCGCACGTCCAGAGTCGGTCCTCCTGTCCCACACCACGAAGTCGTGCGCGAATCGCTCAGGCTCGAGCGTCGCGCAGTGTGCAGCCGTGCCGAGTGCCATCGCCGCGGACGACTTCGAGTGCGTCATCGCGTGGCGGAAGTGCAGCGGCGAGCGGCGCAGTTCCTTCAGCAGCGAGATATTCATCGCCGGCAGCGCCCGGTACTCGCTATCGAGGATGCGCGACTGAATCGGACGGACGGCGTTCATGCGGCATCCTTCGGCGTGGGCGAGCGGTGAATGCACGTCTGTCCGCTCGCTGGATCCGTCGTGATCACAATCCCGCTGGCGCGGAGCGCGTAGGCCAGCTCGCCGACCGTCACGTCGTCGCGCAGCAGCACGGCGTGATAGGTGTGCGGGTGCTCGCGGCGCGGCATGGGACGGCAGGCGCGGGCGACGAACTCGAAGATGTCGGCGCTCATAACACCCGGCTCCCCATACGCACCTGGTAGCCGCGCTGGTCTGTGGCGCGGCGCCGTGCTGCCACAACGTCAGTCGCCATCGGCTTGCGCCGTGTCATGCGCGACTCGATCACGAGTGCAATCAGCAGCGCGGCCAATGTGCCGAGCATCATCAGGATCAGCAGCGCGACTCCCTCCGGGTCGGTCACGGCAGCACCCGCCAGGCCGCGAGCGAGGCGTTGTGCTTGCGCGCGAAGCTGCGGGCCTCGGCGGCAAGCGGGTCGCCCATGCGGTCGAGGTCCGCGTCGCTTGGTTCAAAGTTCTCGATGGCGACGTTCGCCTGCTTTGCCAAGTCGCGCGCCACGTAGTCGACCAGCGCCGGGGTGAGCATCGCGCACACCCTCGGCTCGTACCCAAGAATCAGCGCACACAGCAGCGAACGCACGGCGGCGTCCGTCATCAACTCGCACGCCTCGCCGAGAATGGCATGCGCCGACTGACTCGCGAGCTCGACCCCGAGCCACTCGGCAAACAGCGCCGGGGTGACGTAGGCGCAGGCGTCGGAAACTGATACGTCGCGCGGAAACTCGGCGTGCAGCTGCTCCTGCGCGAGCTCGTCGACGGCTTGGGTGTAGGCGGTGGTGGGTGACTTGGACATGCTTCCCTCGTTTTCCCGTCGTGCAGGACGGTGTGAGGGAGAGCGTAAGCGTGCTTCCGCTAAGTTGTCAAGCGGCTTACGTCAATATTCACGCAAAAGGGCCAGACGACCCTTGCATCCGATCACTGGTATTTAGCCTTGAAGGCGGCGTCGAATATCGATTCCTGCGTGCGGAACGCCTCAAGCC
>JANNGT010000257.1:0-4332 GCA_031404015.1 Gammaproteobacteria bacterium
GACGCCGATCACCACGGTATCGATCGGCAACGAGGTCGGCAGGGAGCCCAGGCTCCAGGGGTGGACGAGCCAGACGTCGCGGCCGTCCACTGCGGCAGCGTCAGGATTCGTAAGTCCAAGTTCAACGGGCGGCTCTGCGCCGAGTGGCGGTTCAGGCAGAGATGGGCTGCAAGGTGGCGCGTCGAACTCGGATCGAGGCTGCCTCGCCATGCGGTCCAGCGCCTCGTAAGACGTGTCGATCACGCTGCCGGCGCTGTGCCATGACGCGGGTGCGTAGCGGGCGACGTTGTCAGCATTGAAGAGGTACGGCTTGCTGCTGCCGGTACCCGCGACCCATTGCCAGCTGAGGTGGTTGCTCGCCAGGTCGCCATCGAGCAAGTGACCGTACAGCCAGTCGGCGCCGACCCGCCAATGCACCTTGCGTATGTGCACGATGTAGCTGGCCAGCCACATGCGCGCGTGGTTGTGCAGCAGCCCGGTGGTGTACAGCGTGCGCACCGCCTCGTCCACCACCGGCACTCCCGTGCAACCCAGGCGGATGTCGGCCGGCAGCTCGCCCGTGTAAGCGCCATCGGGCAGCGGCCCTTCGTGCAGCGAGCGCAGGATGCCCTCGCCGCGGTGCTGCCAGACATGGCGGAAGTAGGCGCGCCAGCCCAGTTCGAAGACGAACTTGTGCTGCACGTCCAGCGAGTGGTGCGCGTCGACGCCGTCCAGCACATCCGTCAGCGTGACGAAGCCATGCGTGATGTAGGGCGACAGCCCCGTCACCGCGCCGTCGAGCGCGTTGCGCGTGCGAGCGTAGGCGGCCGGCCGCACGGCGGCGATGCGGGCCTGCGCGGCTGCGAGCGTGGGTGCGAAAGTCTCAGTCACGCCGACCGAACTCCTCATTCCTGGTTACGCGAACGCAGCGAGCGCCTGCAGCAATTCCCGCCGCTCGGCCGGAGTTTCTCGAGTGCCGTGCAAGATGTGCTTCGCATGCGGTCGACGATCGAGCCAGAACTCGCCACTGACCTTGCCGCCCTCCGTGGCTGCCGCCAGCCAGACGATGGTGTCTGCACCCTCTTCCGGAGTGCGCAACACCCGCTTCGTGACTCGATGGAACTCCGGTAGCGCCACTACTACTCCGGGGGTGTCGGCCCAGCCTGGGTGCATGGCGTTGACCACGATGCCCTCCTTGGCCCAGCGACGCGCCCATTCCTCCGTCAGGATCATCAGGCCGCGTTTTGCGCGCGCATAGGCGACTGACCCGGAGTAGGTACCTTGCTTGCTCTGCAGGTCGTCGACGTGGATCTTCTGGGTGTACATGCCGCCCGAAAGCACGTTGACGACACGCGCGACGCCATGGTGATCGGCCGCCTTCTTGAGCAACGGGTGCAATTGCGAGCTCAGCAGGTACGGGCTCAGGAGCAACAGCGCAAAGCTCTTCTCGAGGCCCTCAGCCGTTTCCTCGCGAGGATTGATCAGCGCCCCGGCATTGTTGACCAGCACATCGATGGCCTTGCCCTTCTGCAGCAGGCGAGCGGCCAGGGCCCTGACTTCCTCGAGCATACTGAGATCGGCGGTCTCGACGTGGATCCGCTTGTTGCCGAACCGGCGCTCGAGATTCTGCGCGACGCGTTTCGCCTTGCTCGCATCGCGCGCCACGAGCGTAAGCTCCGCTCCGCGCGCCGCCAGGGCCTCTGCGGTCGCGAGGCCCAACCCGGACGTCGCTCCCGTAATCAGAATGTGGCGATCGCACAGATACGCCGACACGGGGTTCCAGTGCCTGCGGGCCGACCTGTAGCCGAAGCGGGTGAATCCCAGCATGCCTGGCACGAACAGTTTGTCGGCCAGCAAGGTGCCCCAGGCGGCGCGTGGGGGGGTGAACCGGTCTTCGAGCGCGCGCTTCATGCCGGCCATGGCGCTCTTGCCGATACGATCCATCACGCCCGGGAACGTCTTCGCCAAGCGGGCCAGTGGCGCAACGAAGTCGAAGGTGGCGACGTAGCGGACTCGAGTGCCGTTGGCGGTCCGCTTGAAAAAGATCTCTTCCCGCGCCGTGAAGGGTTTCGAATCGACCGTCATGAGCATGCGACGCTCTGGCTCCCACTCGACAACGGAGTAGCGCAGCGAAAAGCCCGCCTTCATGTCGATCAGGAACTGGCTGCCCACACCGAGCGGACCTTCGGTCGAGCGCACGCCGCGCGCCACGGCCGGGTCCCATTCCTCTATGCGGGAGAACTCGGAGACGTAGGCAAACACCTCGCGCAGCGGCCGGTGCACCTCGATGGTCTCGTCCAGCTGGATCGTCCTGGTCATGCTCGTCTCGGGATGACGTAAAGGCGGTTGACTCCCGCGCAGACTTTCGCCGCACCCGGGCGTATGGATGCACCGCGAGAGCACCTCGTCGGCCGGTTGCAATTGCTGGGCTCCCGTCTGCAGCGGGGGACCTCCGCAGTGCGTAGCGTCGGGTTGAATCCCCACTCGGCGCGACCTGGCGAGATTTGGCCGAACGTAGGGTGAGGGCGGGCCATCTAACTTGTTGAGTTGAAGGAGCCTGGAAAATTAAGGGCGCCCTACGAACCAGAAGGTGGGGAGTTCGAATCTCTCCGGGCGCAAAGGACCTGCCCGCACTCTCCGACTCATGGCGAATCCGTGGGTATCAGGCGACCACGTCGAGCAAGCCCATCATCCCTGTGCTCTCATGCTCGAGAATGTGGCAGTGATACAGGCGCTTGCCAAGGTGATGCTGGACGACGTTCAAAACCAACGTTTCGAATGCTGCAACATTGACGGTATCGCGCCATGCCAGATATGGCTCGGTCTGCGTAACGCCGCTTCGCGTGCGACCCACCACCTGGAACTGGGTGCCGTGCAGGTGGAACGGGTGGTCCATGCTGGAACGGTTTTCGATCGTCCATTGCTCGACCTCGTTGACGCGGCTCGTGAGGTCGATCCGTGCCGGGTCGAACGATTTGCCATCGATGAGAAAGCTCATCCTGCTGCCGCCCATTTCGCCCATGACCATGCCCCATGAGAACACCAACCATTTAGCCTGCGTCGGTATCCCAAGATCAGCAATGAAGTTGAGCGAAGTTGGCAATGCAACAGCGGTCGTGGCCGCGGTCGAATGGTTGAGCGCCAGCAGTGGAATGGTTGTAGAGGATCCCATCGTGCCACTGCCGCGGTCGTAGGGAAGGCTCTGCAGAGTGGCCGACACCGGCGACGACAGGCCGGCCGTTACGATGACCTCCACGCGCTCGCCCGGTACCAGCAGAATTTCATCCAGTCCCAGTACCGGCGAGCGCAGCAGGCCGCCGTCCGTACCGATCAGCGTCAAGGTGTGTCCGGTCAATGCCAGACGCAGGTAGCGGCCGTTGGTCGCATTCAGGATCCGCCAGCGTTGACTCTGGCCGGGATTGATCGTCAGCACGGGTTGTTGCAGACCGTTGACCAGCACGTAATTGCCTTCGCGTCCGGCCGGCCAGTCCAGCGGCTCATTCGCCGGGATCGTTCCGTCTGCGGCGAGACGCAGGTCGGAGATGACGAGCAGCTTCTCCGCAATGGCGGCGGGCACAGGATCCGTGCGCGAGCGCACGATGAACAATCCCGCCATGCCCCGAAATGCCTGCTCCGCCGTGAACTCGTGCGGGTGGGGGTGGTACCAGTAGGTGCCGGCGCTGCCTATGGGCAACGTGAACTCGTACATGCGACTCGCACCCGGAGCGATCGGGTCCATCGGATTACCGTCCTGCTCGGGGGGCACCGGCAAGCCGTGCCAGTGCACGGTCGTTTCCTGCGACAACCGGTTCTCCAGGCGGATGCGGACCGTGTCGCCTTCGAAGACGTCAATGAGCGGTCCTGGCACCATCGAGTTGTACGCCCAGAACTCGGTTGATGTGTCTGGCAGCATCGCCTTGCGCGCGCGCTGTGCCACGAGCGTCGCAGCGAATTCGTTCGGCATAGCACTGGTGTTTGCGAGTCGTACCAGGTCGGTCAGGGGCTGACCCACCGTCAGCGGCGACACCGGGGTCGTCGGCGGCGGAATTGATACGGGTGGGCTTGCGGGCCCCTCACCGCTGCCGCCGCAGCCGGTGAGAACCGCGACCGACCCGGCGGTGCCGAGCAGGATAAAATGACGACGATCCATAGGCTGTCTCCCGCGAGCCTCGGTCAGCGTGCCAGGGCGTACCTGATCGCGTTGTTATTGTTGACAAGCACAGGACAGATTGCGCTGACCAGCGGACCCCATGTTATCGGTGCTGACCGCTTAGCTCCAAGCACTCTCCGTTACGGAGCTGGATCGCGCCCGAACTGAGAAATGCGCATGCAGTCGGTCTCCTTCAGGCGCCA
>JANNGT010000258.1:0-2784 GCA_031404015.1 Gammaproteobacteria bacterium
AGGCGGCGGCGACGGGCCTGGCACGTGACCTCGTCAACACGCCCGCCTGTGACATGACGCCGGACCGACTTGCGGGCGAGGTGATCCGAGTCGCACGTGACCATGGCGCGGCGCCGCAGGAGATCACCGGCGAGGAGTTGCGCCGCGGCTTTCCCGCGATCCACGCGGTGGGACAAGCATCTGTCAGCGCGCCGCGGCTGATCGACTTCGCCTGGGGCGACCCCTCGCACCCCAGGGTGACGCTCGTCGGCAAGGGCGTCTGCTTCGATACGGGCGGTCTCGACATCAAGCCGGGCGCGGGCATGGCGCTCATGAAAAAAGACATGGGCGGTGCAGCCTGCACACTCGGGCTGGCGCAGCTCGTGATGGCGGCGCAATTGCCCGTGCGCCTGCGCGTACTTATCCCAGCGGTCGAGAACGCGATCGCCGGCAATGCGTACCGCCCGGGCGATGTGATTCGCACGCGGAAGGGCATCACCGTCGAGATCGGCAACACGGACGCGGAGGGCAGGCTGGTGCTGTGCGACGCGCTTGCGCTCGCCGACGACGAGCGACCGGATCTCCTCATCGACCTCGCTACACTGACGGGAGCGGCGCGCGTGGCACTGGGTCCGGAACTGCCGGCCGTGTTTGGCACGCGCCAGCAGACGATCGACGACCTGCTGCGCCATGGGCGCCGGGTGGCGGACCCGCTGTGGCAAATGCCGCTCTGGAGCGGCTACGACGACGAGTACTCGAGCAAGGTTGCTGACATCAACAATGTCTCTGCTTCGGCCTTCGCCGGTTCGATCATCGCCGCGCTCTACCTGCGCCGGTTCGTCACGCAGTCGCCGGACTGGGTGCACGTGGATCTCTTCGCGTGGAACCCCAAGGAGCGGCCCGGTCGTCCCGTTGGCGGCGAGGCGCATGCGGTGCGCGCATTGTTCGCGATGCTGTCCGAACGTTACGGCTGATCCTTACACGCCCGCCGCAGCATGGACCTGAGCTACGAACGGCGTGCCTGGACGCTGATCTATCTTTGTCTCGGGCTGGTGGAAGGCGGCACGGCCGCCGTCATGGTGCGATCGTTGTTTGGGGACCAGGCGCCGCCGCTCGCCGTGGACCTCGTGGTCGCGATCGTCAGTGCGGCGCCGGCGTGGTCCAACCTGGCCAGCATGGCGTACGCGCGACGGGCGCAGGGGCAGCGCAAGGTCGCTTTCCTTTTTCCGCTGTTGCTGGCGATGTCAGTTTGCGTGGGTGCGTTGGCGCTCGTGCCCGAAAGCGGTGCGGGGCTCCTGCTGTTCCTGGCGCTGTATGCCGCCGCCCGCTTGCTGTGGGCCGGCGTCGAGACCGTGCGCTCCGTGCTCTGGAGCGTGAATTACCCGTCGCGCCTGCGCGCCCGCATCACGGGCCGCATCATCGTCAACACGTCGATCGCACTCGCCATCACGGGTCTCGGCATTGGGTGGCTGCTGGGACTCGCAGGCCCCTGGTGGCGGTTTGCGATCCTGGCGGGAGCCATGTGCGGGATTGCCGGTGCGCTCGCGTTCCGCCAGTTCAAGGTCCGCCGCGAAGACGACTTGCTGGCTGCAGAGCGCAGCCGCATGGAAAGCGGGGCCTCGTTCGGGTTCGCGGGCATGCGCCGTCTGCTCGCGCAGGACGAGCCCTTCCGCAGGTATCAGTACGCCATGTCCGTTTTCGGCGCCGGCTTGCTGTCGCTGATCCCGTTGCTGGTGGTCTGCCTCGGGGATGTGCTGCGCCTGCCCGCGTTGTGGCAGGTGCTGGTGACTACGGTCATTCCCGTCATGGTCGTGCCGCTGGCCATCCAGCCCTGGGCGCGCTACCTCGACCGGCACCGCGTGCTGGCGTTCCGGTCTGTGCACAGCAAGGTCACCGTGTCGGCCGCGGCATTCCTCGTCAGCGCCGTCTTGTTCGGCGTGCCGGCGCTGTTGGCCCCGGGGGCGTTGCTGCTGGGCGTCAGCGTCGCAGCAGGCAGTCTCGGCTGGACGCTGGGCCACAATGATTTCGCGCCCCGGGGCGAGGAGACACGCTACATGGCGTTGCACGTGACGCTCACCGGCATGCGCGGATTGCTGGCGCCGCCGCTGACCATCGGCCTTTATCACCTGCTCGGCAGTCTGCGAACGGGGCTCGGTCCATATGCGTTGTTGCTGCCATTGCTGCTCGTGACAGTCGGTGCCTATCGGTTCCACGACATGCGCCGCGCCCAGGTGGGAGCAAACGCCGCGTGACCGCAGCGCAGAGAGATCGCACAATCAGCTCGATTTTTTCCTGACCTCTGGAGCCGCTCGTGAGCCGACGCAAAGTAGACACCCGCCCCTATTCAAAGCTCGTCTTCGACGGCGTAAAGCAGACCGCCAGCCGGGCGATGCTGCGCGCTGTCGGTTACGACGACCGCGATTTCAAGAAGCCGCAGGTGGGCATCGCCTCGACGTGGAGCAACCTGACGCCGTGCAACATGCACATCGACAAGCTCGCGGCGGCAGCGGCCAAGGGCGCCAACGCGGCGGGCGGCAAAAGCACCACGTTCGGCACGATCACCGTGTCTGACGGGATCTCGATGGGCACGCCCGGCATGCGCTATTCGCTCGTTTCGCGCGAGGTCATCGCGGACTCGATTGAAACGGTCGTCGGTGCGCAAGGCTTCGACGGCCTGGTTGCGCTCGGCGGCTGCGACAAGAACATGCCGGGTTGCATGATGGCGATTGCACGGCTCGACCGACCTGCGGTCTTCGTCTATGGCGGCACGATCCGCCCGGGTGAAAAAAAGCGCGACGTGGTGTC
>JANNGT010000259.1:0-2339 GCA_031404015.1 Gammaproteobacteria bacterium
CTCGTGGATCCAGGCACGTATTACGGCACCGACCCCAAATACGGTCTGCGCATCTCCACGAACAACCTGCGCCTGATCGGCAAGGTCAGGCAAGGCGCGGGCGACGCGGGCAAGGTCCGCATCATCTACAAACCCGGCAGCGCGCAGAAGACGGGCGTGTACGCCGCTCCGGCGGGCTGCGATTACGACGTGGGCGCCAACAGCGAGCGTGGCCAGGCGTGCAACGCGAAGAGGCTGCAGGGCTTTTACGTTCGCGGCTTCAGCGTCGAGGACTTTCCGGTCAACGGCATCCAGACACGTTGGGTCGACGGGTTCGAATTCGTGCGCAACGATTCCGTGCGTAACCTCAACAATGGCATCTATCCGACACTCTCGGCGAACGGACTGGTGCAGCAGAACCTCTCCTACGGCTCGCTCGACACGGCGATGTGGGTGGCGGCCTCCGAGAACGTCCGCGTCATCGGCAATACGATGCACGGCAGCGTGATCGGCTTCGAGATCACGGTTTCGAACAACGTCTGGGTGACGCAGAACAAGATCTACGACAACACGTTGGGCATCGGCCTGTTCCATCCCAACGGGGCCGGCAACCCGCCGAAGCCCGTGATGGCCAACTGGGTGATCGAGCACAACGACGTGCGCGACAACAACCGGCCGAACGCCGCCTCGCCAACCACGTTCCAGGGCGCGTTGCCGCCGGGTATCGGCATCCTGCTCGCCGGCGTCTCCGACCACGTCATCGCGAAGAACACCGTTGCGGACAACGTATTCGTGGGCATCGGGGTCCTCGGTTGGTGTACTGCCAACGCCGGCACCCCCAACGACTGCTCGAACAATCCGCCGATCGCCGACCCTGCGGCGAACAACAACCTGATCTCCCAGAACAAGCTCAGTGGCAACGGCCTCAACGCGCCGCCGATCCCCATCGCGTTTTTGGCTGCCGACGTCACGTACTTCGAGTTCGAAGGCTCGTCCGGCAACTGCTTCGAGAAGAACAAGCCGAGCGGCTTCTCGGTCGTCTCGTCCGAGGGCACGTTACCGACAGACGGCTGCAAGGCGCGCGGGCTCTAGTCGGACGCGGGGTCGCGTCCGAGCGAAGTGTCCGCCCATTCCGCTGCGGAAACGATCGAGGCTCACGGTTGCTCGATCGTTCTCCGTCGGCTCGAAGGCCACGCGGCCCGTGAACTGTTCATGCACTGCCAGCCACCCGCTGGCAGTGCCAATGCGCACCAGCAAGCCGAAGCGATCTATGGCGCGTTGCTCGGCGTGCTCGCAGCCGAAGGCGCAGGCTTCACCCGCGTAATCTCCGAAACGGTCTTCATGCGCAGCATGCGCACTGACATCGCGAGCGTTCGCGGGGCGCGCCACCACATGCTCCAGGCGCACGGTTGCGCGGCACATCGGCCCGCCACGACCTTCATTCAACAACCCCCGTTGAGCGAGAACGCCTGGCTCGAGGTCTCGCTGCAGGTGCTGCTGCCGCACGAAGGACCTGTGCGGCATGAGGTGATCGAGGTCACACCCGCCTGCGATTGTGCCGAGTGCGCCCATGCACACGGCCTGCGCGTGCACCTGGGCGGCGAGGTCCGGTTCCATGCGGCGGGCCTGTGCGGGGCGGGCACGAACGCATACGACCAGACGCTTGGCATGTTCGCGCTGGCCGAACGTTTGCTGCAGCAGGCCGGGATGGATTTCACTGACGTCGTGCGCACCTGGATCCACATGCGCGACATCGACCGCGACTACGGCGACCTGAATCGGGCGCGACGTGCATTCTTTGCCGCGCGTGGCCTCGACCCCGTGCCGGCCAGCACCGGCATCGGCGGCGGGCCAGTGGCAGAGGGTCACGACCTTTGCCTGGGCGTGTATGCGGTGACATCGGACGGTCGCCGCGTCGCGCGCACCGTGATGACTTCACCCACGCTGAACGAGGCCCCGCAGTACGGCGCCGACTTCGTGCGCGGCATGCGCGTGGAGGAGGCGAACAAGACGGTGCTATTCGTCTCGGGCACCGCAAGCATCGACGAGCACGGGCTTACGGCGCACGTGGATGACTTCGATGCCCAGGCCGATCGCATGTTCGTCAACATCGCGGCGTTGCTGCAGCGTCAAGGCGCATCGTTCAGCGATGTGGTGTGTGCCATCACGTACCTGAAGCATCCCGAGGACGCGGATCGCCTGCGCAAGAAGTTGCGCGAAGCCGGCTTCGAAGGCTTCCCGCACGCGCTGGTCGCCGCGCCGGTGTGCAGGGCAGACTTGCTGTGCGAAACGGAAGCGCTTGCGGTGCTGCCGCGCTAGAAGAGCTGCTGCCACCTCGTGCCTTTTCCCCGGCACGTGTC
>JANNGT010000260.1:0-1973 GCA_031404015.1 Gammaproteobacteria bacterium
AGCGCAGGGCGGCAGCGACCCGTCGTAACCTGCGCGACCTGTTGCGGATCGGGCGCATCAGCCTGCTGATTGCCTTGCTGCTGATCGGACCGATCATCGTCATTGCCGAGTCGGCCGCGCAGATGTTGCAGACGGAGCGCCATGCGGCGCTGATCGAGAACAGCCTCGTGATCGGGGCGTGGGTTGCGTTGTGGCGGCCGCTCGAAATTTTCCTGTATGACTGGTGGCCGATCTTTGCCGAAGCGAAGCTGTTCGACCGGCTTGGTGCGATGGACGTGCGCACAGTCGGCGCGACAGCGGCCGAGAGCGCCGCTGCTGCCGGACCTCAGGCATGAGCACCGGTCCAGCGCTGCCTGCACTGGCCGCCATGCCGGATTCGCCGCGATCGACCGCACTATGGCGCGGCGCGGCATTTTTCGTGCTGTGGATGCTGCTGATGCAGAGCCTTAAGCCGGCCGACCTGATTGTCGGCCTGCTCACCTGCGTCGGTGCAACCTGGACCAGCCTGCGCTTGATGCCGCCTGCCACCGGCTGCGTGCACTTTGGCAAGCTGCTCGGCCTCCTGCCTCACTTCCTGTGGGAATCGGTGCTGGCCGGAATTGACGTGGCGCGCCGGGCGTTTCACCCGCGCATGCCGATCAGCCCCGGCTTCGTCACGTGCCCGCTGTCGTTCCCGCCCGGTTTTGCGCGCAACACGTTCGCGACGATCACCAGCCTGTTGCCGGGCTCCGTCCCAGCCGACGAAGTCGATGGTGTGCTCGTGTACCACTGCCTCGACGATAAGTCGCCGGTGGTCGAGCAACTCTGGAAGGAAGAACGCCTGTTGGCGAAAGCGCTGGTCGCCGGGCGGCAGCATGTCTGAGTTCCTGTTCGGTGCCGCCGCGTTCATCTTAGGCATGGTGGCGCTGGGCCTCGTCCGCGTACTGCGTGGCCCCACGGATGCCGACCGCATCATGGCAGCCCAGTTGCTGGGCACGGGCGGCATCGCAGCCGTGCTGCTGATCGGCGCCGCGTCGGGTGAGTCCGCGACGGTCGACGTCGCGTTGATCCTGGCGCTGCTCGCGGCGTTTGCGGCCTTTGCCTTCGTCAAGGCACAAGCCGCACCTGCACCGGAAGACTCACCGACGAAAGACAGCGCATGAGCCTGGTCCTCGAATGGTGGACCATCGTCGCCGTGTTCGTCGGCGCGTTCTTCTTTCTGGCCGGCACGGTCGGCCTGCTGCGTTTCCCGGATTCATTGTCACGCCTGCACGCTTTGACCAAGGCGGACAACCTCGGTCTAGGCCTGGTGGTGTTGGGCCTGCTGCCGCACATGCACAGTGTCAGTGCCGGCCTCAAGCTCGTGTGCATCTGGCTGCTCGTGCTGCTGTCAGGGGCCACGGCGGCGCAGTTGATCGCGCGCGGCCTGCAGCGCGACGGCTCGCAGCGATGAGTGATGTTCTCAACATCGGCCTTGTCGCGCTGATCCTTGGCCTGGCCGTATGGTCTATCGTTGCGCGCGGGGCCCATGGCGCCGTGATCGGGTTCATCGCCTACGGCCTGTTGCTGACGCTGGTGTGGGTGCAACTGCACGGCATCGACGTGGCGTTGACCGAAGCCGCGATCGGCGGCGGCCTCACCGGTGCCCTGCTGATCGGCGCGGCGTCCAGGCTCCGCAGCACGGAAGCCGCGGCACGCGCCGACCGACCCGGGGCAATGACGCACTGGCTGGCGGCTCTCGTGTCGACCGCCGTCTCTGTCGCACTCGCGATTTGCGTACTCGCGTTGCCCGTGCCCGCACCTACCCTCGCGCCCGACGTCGTCGCCAACATGGCCGTCACCGAGGTCGGCAACCCGATCACCTCCGTGTTGTTGGCGTTTCGAGCCATGGACACATTACTCGAAGCGATCGTACTGCTGTTCGCACTGATCGGTGTCTGGTCGTTGGCGCCGGACCGCGCCTGGGGCGGACGCCCCGGAGTGCTGCAGCAGGC
>JANNGT010000261.1:0-11481 GCA_031404015.1 Gammaproteobacteria bacterium
GCGTCAGGCGCTGCGAGCCTTCTGCACTAACCCGTAACCCCTAACCCCTCGTATAAGAGGGCACCGATGTCTGACCAAAACCCCAAGTCGCCTGCAGTCACTGACGGTGACGAAAATCATTTGATCGCCGAGCGCAAGGCCAAGCTCGAGCGTCTGCGGGAGAAGGGCGCGGCTTTTCCCAACGACTTTCGGCGCGACGCATCGGCGGACGAACTGCACACGGGCTATGGCGACCGCACGCCGGAATGGCTCGATGCGCATTCAACGCGCGTGACGGTGGCCGGCCGCATGATGGCGAAGCGCGTCATGGGCAAGGCGTCGTTCGCCGGGATTTCCGATCGCAGCGGATCGATCCAGTTGTTCCTGCAGCAGGCTGCGCTCGGTGAAACGTACGACGACTTCAAGACCTGGGACGTGGGCGACATCGTCGGCGCGGAAGGGGTTCTGTTCAAGACGCGCACGGGCGAGTTGTCAGTCAAGGTCGACAAGCTGCGCCTGCTGGTCAAGTCCCTGCGGCCGCTGCCGGACAAGTGGCACGGCCTGGCCGACGTCGAGCAGCGCTACCGGCAGCGGTACGTCGACCTGATCGTCAGCGACGCAAGCCGCAACGTGTTCCGTGCACGTACACGCATCGTGCAGTACCTGCGCCATTTCCTCGATGCGCTCGACTTCATGGAAGTCGAAACGCCAATGCTGCAGGTGATTCCGGGTGGCGCCGTGGCGAAGCCGTTCATCACGCACCACAACGCACTCGGCGTCGACATGTACCTGCGCATCGCGCCAGAGCTGTACCTGAAGCGTCTCGTCGTTGGCGGGTTCGAGCGCGTGTACGAAATTAATCGCAATTTCCGCAACGAAGGGCTGTCCACGCGGCACAACCCCGAGTTCACGATGCTCGAGCTGTACCAGGCCTATGCGGACTATCGCGACCTGATGGACATGGTCGAGCGCATGTTCATGGGGCTAGCCGACCTGGTGTGCGGCACACGTAACGTGGAATACCAGGGCGAGACGTTCGACTTCGGTTCGACCTTCCGTCGCGTCACGGTCGAGGACCTCGTCGTGCATTTCAATCCGGGTATCGACCGCGCGCGTCTGCGCGACGTCGAGTACCTGCGCGGCGAATGCGCGAAGCTGCACATTCCGGTCAAGCCGGACGATGGCGCCGGCAAGCTGCAGATCGAGATCTTCGAGAAGACGGCCGAGCACCGGCTGGTGCAGCCGACGTTCGTGTATGCGTACCCGGCCGAGGTCTCGCCGCTCGCGCGCCGCAACGACTCCGACCCATTTCTCACCGACCGGTTCGAATTCTTCGTCGGCGGTCGCGAGATCGCGAACGGCTTTTCTGAGCTGAATGACGCCGAGGACCAGGCCGCGCGGTTCCGCGAGCAGGTTGCGCGCAAGAGCGGCGGTGACGAGGAAGCGATGTTCTACGACGCCGACTACGTGCGCGCGCTCGAATACGGCCTGCCGCCGACGGCCGGCCTCGGCATCGGCGTGGACCGCGCGGTGATGCTGTTCACCAATTCACCGTCGATCCGGGACGTGCTGCTGTTTCCGCATATGAAGCCGGAGTAGGAAGCGCAGGAAGTGCCGGAAGTGCCGGAAGTGCCGGCTTTACCTTCCGGTCCTTCCGGTCCTTCCGGTCCTTCCGGTCCTTCCGGTCCTTCCGGTCCTTCCTGTCCTTCCTGTCCTAGACCGGGTACGGCAACGCCCGTGGCTCCGCCGCGCGGCCGTCTGCCGTGGCGAGCGGCCGTCCCGTGGCATCCAGGTTCGTCACGGCCAGCAACTCGATGCCATCCGCGGTTGCGGCGGTCATCAGCACGTCCGCCGCCTTTTCGCCGTCGAGCAACAGGTTCGACAGGAGCGCCGGCGCATCGCCTCCACCGCCCGCGACATGAAACCGCATCGTGCGACGCTTGACGCGACCCAGATGGTGGGTGCGTGCGACGATCTCCTGGCCCGTGTAGCAGCCCTTGGTGAAGCTCACGCCGTCGAGCAGGTCGACGTTGAGCATCTGCGGCGTGAATTGCTCAGACGTCGCCGCGAAGACGTGCGGCAAGCCTTGCGCGATGTCGGCAGCCAGCCATTCCGCATCCGCGCGCGAGTTCGGGCGACTGGACGAGAGTCCGCTGATCGAACGCCAGGCTGCGGGCGGCGAAGCAATGACTTCGCGATCGCGCGCATACTGGAATGTGACAACTTCGGTCGCGCCGGAAAGCGGCACGGGAGACATCGTCATTGCGCCCTGGTCGAAGGCCCGGTGTGCCTGTGCGGCGAGCGCGGCATCACCCGTCAGGATCGCCCCAACCTGCAGATCGGCCGCCTGCAGGATCTCGACCTTGGCCCGCAGGACGAACTTGCGGAGATGCGCCGCGACTTTGCCGAGCAGATCGGCAGGCAGCAGGGCGTAAATGGCGTCATTTGTCTGGCGGAACCTGACGATCGCGATGACTCGGCCCTGGTTGGTGCAGCAGGCGGCTATCTGCGTGCGGCCGTCGGCCAGCAGACGCACGTCATTGGTGAACTGCCCCTGCAGGAACGTCACGGCATCGGCGCCCGCGATTCGCAAGACGCCGAAACCCGGCAGCAGGACTGCGCGAAGTGCTTGGGTAGGATCGTCGTTCATGGATTCACTTTGGATGGATTTGCGTAGTTCTTACACGCGGACCTTAGCCCAACCCCGCGGTGGAGAACATAGGCGACATCTGGCAAAATAGCGGGTTGAAATGAAGCCTCTGCACAACGAACACATCGCGCCCCCGGCCGTGCCGCCGGCCACGGACCCTGCGCAGGCGCAGTTCACTCCGTCGCCGCCCGAACAGACGCCGCGTCAGCCGCCCGTCCCGCCTCGCGAAATCGGCGGCCGTGACGGTCCCGAGCCCACGCGGTTCGGGGACTGGGAAAAGGCCGGACGCTGCATCGATTTTTAGCCGTAACAGACCCCCGAGAGAGGTAGCGACATGGCGCAGCCCGAGCGGCCGCTGTCCCCGTTCATGCATTATCGTTGGCAATACACCAACACGCTGTCGATCCTGCACCGGGTCACGGGCATCCTGCTGAGCGTCTGTTTCTTCGTGCTGGTGTACTGGCTCGCAGCGGCAGGCGCGGGCCCCGCACGTTACGCCGCTGCGCTGGCGACCATCGGTTCGCCTTTCGTGCAACTGCTGCTGATCGGCGGGCTGTTCTCATTCTGCTACCACCTGTTGAACGGAATCCGCCACCTGTTCTGGGACGCCGGCTACGGCTTCGAGTTGCCCGTCGCCCGCAAGACGGGCTGGGCGGCGGCGATCGGTGCCGTCGTGCTCACGGTGGTGTTGTGGTTCGTGCTTGGCTTTTGGCCAGGCGGTGCCGCATGAGCCTGCGCAGCCCTCTCGGTCGCGTGCTCGGTCTCGGCTCGGCCAAGGGCGGGTCCGGACACTGGTACTCACAGCGGGTGACGGCCGTCGCGCTCGTCATACTCGGTGCGTGGTTCATCGCCTCGCTTGCGCTGCTCGGCCCAGGCGCGCCGTACGCGGCAGTCGTCGACTGGTTGCGTTCGCCGTTTTCGGCCGTGATGGCCCTGCTGTTGCTCGCAGTCTCGGCGTATCACGCACTGCTGGGCCTGCAAGTCGTGTTCGAGGACTACATCAGCGACAAAGGCACGCGTGTCGTCGCGATCGTCGGAGTCAAGTTCGCGCTGGTCGTCGCCGCCCTGATGGGCGGGCTCGGCGTGTTGCGCATCGTGTTCGGAGCCCAGGCATGACCACGGCGGATTACGCTTTCACCGACCATACCTACGATGTCGTCGTCGTCGGCGCGGGCGGAGCCGGTTTGCGCGCCACGTTCGGGCTGGCCGAGCAGGGGCTCAATACCGCCTGCATCAGCAAGGTCTTCCCGACGCGCAGCCACACGGTCGCGGCGCAGGGCGGCATCAGCGCGGCGCTCGGCAACATGGGCGAGGACGACTGGCGCTTCCACTTCTACGACACCATCAAGGGCTCGGACTGGCTCGGCGACCAGGACGCGATCGAGTTCATGTGCAAGGAAGCGCCGGCGGCGATCCTCGAGCTGGAGCATTACGGCCTGCCGTTCTCACGCACCGAAGATGGCAAGATCTACCAGCGTCCGTTCGGCGGCATGACGACCCACTACGGCAAGGGCACCGCGCAGCGCACCTGCGCCGCGGCGGACCGCACCGGTCACGCGATGCTGCACACGTTGTACCAGCAGTCGCTCAAGCACGAAGCCCGTTTCTTCGTTGAGTTCTTCGCCCTGGACCTGATCATGGAGGACGGCGCCTGCCGCGGCGTGGTCGCGCTCGAGATGGCCACGGGCCAGTTGCATCGCTTCCGCGCACACACCGTGATCCTCGCGACGGGCGGTTATGGCCGCGCGTATTTCTCCTGCACCTCGGCGCACACGTGCACGGGTGACGGCGGCGGCATGGCGCTGCGCGCCGGGCTGCCTCTGCAGGACATGGAGTTCGTGCAGTTCCACCCCACCGGCATTTACGGTGCGGGTTGCCTCATCACCGAAGGTTCGCGCGGCGAGGGCGGCTATCTCACCAACTCCGCGGGCGAGCGTTTCATGGAGCGCTACGCGCCGAACGCGAAGGACCTCGCTTCGCGCGACGTCGTCAGTCGCTCGATGACGATCGAGATCCGCGAGGGCAGGGGAGTAGGCCCGCACAAGGATCACATTCACCTGCACCTGGAACACCTCGGCGCGGCTGTGATCCAGGAGCGACTGCCTGGCATTGCCGAGACGGCGCGCATTTTTGCGGGCGTCGACGTGACGCGCGAGCCGATCCCGGTGCTGCCGACCGTGCACTACAACATGGGTGGAATTCCGTGCAACGTGCATGGTGAGGTGGTGACGTTGCGCGATGGCCATCCCGACGCGGTGGTGGCGGGCCTCATGGCGGTCGGCGAAGCCGCGTGCGTCTCGGTGCACGGCGCGAATCGTCTCGGCTCCAACTCGTTGCTCGACCTGGTCGTATTTGGTCGCGCCGCCGCGCACCACTGCGGCAAGACGATCAAGCCCGGCACGACGCACAAGCCGCTGCCGCAGGGCGCGGGTGATCTTGCCATCAGCCGACTCGACAAGCTGCGCAATGCCGGGGGCGCGCGCCGCACCGCCGCGATCCGGCTCGAGATGCAACGTGTCATGCAGGATCATGCCGCAGTATTTCGCACTGGCGAATCCCTGGCGGAAGGCGTGCAGAAGCTCGACGCCGTGTATGCCAGCTTCGGCGACGTCGGCATCGCCGACCGCTCGCTGATCTGGAACACGGACCTCATCGAGACGCTGGAACTCGACAACCTGCTGGCCCAGTCGCTCGTCACGATGGCATCGGCGGCAAACAGGCAGGAAAGCCGGGGCGCGCACGCGCGTGAAGACTTCCAGGCGCGCGACGACGTGAACTGGCTCAAGCACACACTCGCCTGGTCTGATGCGGCCGGCAATGTCTGCATCGACTATCGACCGGTGCACCTGAACACGCTGACGAGCGACGTCGAAGCCATCCCACCGAAGGCCAGGACCTACTGAGTGAATAGTGATTAGTGAGCAGTGATTAGCCTGGCGCAGCTGCGTTCCGACTAACCCCTCACCCCTATCCCCTAACCCCTGCGAAGCCCATGCCCCAATTCAGACTGCCCGTGAATTCCCGCGTCCAGCCCGGCAAGACGCACGCCGCGCCGGTGGGCGCGAAGAACCTCAAGTCGTTTCGTATCTATCGCTTCGATCCGGGTTCTGACCAGAAGCCACGCGTGGATGTCTACCAGGTCGACCTCGACAGCTGCGGTCCGATGGTTCTCGACGCGCTGCTCAAGATCAAGAACGAGGTGGACTCGACGCTGGCGTTCCGTCGTTCGTGCCGCGAAGGCATCTGCGGCTCGTGCGCGATGAACATCGACGGCGTCAATACGCTTGCGTGCACCAAGGCGATCGGCGAGATCAAGGGCGACGCGAAGATCTATCCACTGCCGCACATGCCGGTCATCAAGGACCTCGTGCCGGACCTGACCAACTTTTTTGCCCAGTACGCCTCCGTGAAACCGTGGCTGCAGACACGCACTCCGGCGCCGCCGGACCGCGAGCGCCTGCAATCGAAGCAAGACCAGGAAAAAGTCGACGGTCCGTCCGCCTGCATCCTCTGCGCGTGCTGCTCGACCAGTTGCCCCTCGTACTGGTGGAACAGCGATCGCTTCCTCGGTCCGGCCGCGCTGCTGGCTGCGTACCGCTGGATCATCGACACTCGCGACGAGGCCACCGGCGAGCGCCTCGACGAGCTCGAAGATCCATTCCGCCTGTACCGCTGCCACACGATCATGAATTGCGCGCAGGCGTGCCCGAAGGACCTCAATCCCTCGAAAGCCATCGCGGAGATCAAGAAGATGATCGTGGACCGGCAGCACTGATGCCCCGGTGAGCACGCCCGCAGAAGTCAACCTGTCGCGCCTGCGCTGGCGCTGCCGCCGCGGCATGCGCGAGCTCGACGTGATGCTCACGCGGTACATCGACCGGGTCTGGCCCACGGCGTCACCTCCCGAACGTGAGGCGTTCGCACAATTGATCGAAATGCAGGACCCCGACCTGTTCGGTTATCTTGTCGGACGGACCCAACCCACCGAGGAGTCGCAGCTTGCGGTCATCGCCTGCATCCGCCGTCTCGAGCCTTGAGTTGCCAGCCGTGTCGGCGGCCGATGTCGCGGAGAGCGTGCTCGTCGCGGGGGCGACGGCCTTTCTGGCCTGGACCGGCGTGCGGGCTGGCTTGCACGACGGCGTCGTCGCCGGCCTGATACTGGTGGGGGTGATACTGTTGGCACTCCAATGGCGCGTTTGCCAACGGCACCGATCGCAGCCCGCGCGCTGCCTGCGAGCCGCCGCTGATGGCAGCTTATGGTTGCATACCGTCGGTCAGCCGGCCTGCAGGGCGACAGTGGGGCGGGGCACGCGCTTGCTGGGCCCCTCGGTTTTCCTCGACCTGCACGTGGCTTGCCCAGGGTCTCCCCAGCGCATCCAGCGCTGGATCTCGCCGTTTGACGCCCCCGAGCACGTGTTGCGGCAGTGGTGCGTCGTCCTGCCCCGTTCCGGGCGCGTGGCTTGTACGTGACGGCTCCGCCGTTGCGATAGCCTAGCCATGCCAGCCATGCAGAACTTTCCCCCGCCAGACGAGTCTATGAAGTCGCGAGATCCCGGGGACGACAATGCCGGCCTGCCTGCAGGCACCGAGCAAAGCGACCTCGAACTCGTGCGGCGGGCCCAGCGCAACGAACGCGGCGCGTTTGATCTGCTGGTGCTCAAGTATCAACACAAGGTCGTGAAACTGGTGGCGCGGCTGCTACGCGATCCAACGGAAGCTGAAGACGTGGCCCAGGAGGCTTTTGTCAAGGCCTATCGGGCGCTGGGCTCCTTCCGCGGCGACAGCGCGTTCTACACCTGGCTCTATCGCATTGCGGTCAACACGGCCCGCAATTCGATCGCATCGCGCCAGCGCCGGCCTCTCGACTACGAAGCGGATCTCTCCGAGAGCGAGCAGAACAACGTGGCGGCGCGGCTCAAGCACGACGACACGCCCGAAGCCGCGGCCCTGTCCGAAGAGATCCGTGTGACGGTGAACCAGGCGATCGAGCAACTGCCCGAAGACCTGCGCACGGCGATCCTGCTGCGCGAGGTCGAAGGACTGAGCTACGAAGAGATCGCCGAAGCGATGGATTGTCCGGTGGGCACGGTGCGTTCGCGTATCTTCCGTGCACGCGAAGCCATCGATCGCGCCTTGAAGCCCCTGCTCGACTGACCCAGCTCGATTGACTACGACTGCCGAGAACGCCATGACCGACCAGATCCGTGAACAGCTTTCGGCCCTCCTCGATGGCGAGCTCCCCAAGGACGAAATGGGCCTGCTGGTCCGCAGGCTCGAAAAAGACGCTGCGCTGCGGCGCGCGTTCGGCAGCTACGCCTTGATCGGCGAAACACTGCGCGCCCCTGGCGGGCGCATCGCCAGCACCGCCTTTGCTGCGCGCGTCAGCGCGACCATCGATGCTGCCGACGAAGCGGGTGCTGCTGCGCCGGCCGCGTTGGCGACACCGCAGGCGGCCGCAGGTGCCATTGGTCGCAGCCCGAGTGCTGCCAATGTCGAACACCGCAAGTTCTGGCAGCGGCCCGTGGTGCGAACCGCGCTCGCCGCGAGTGCCGCGGTCGTTGCCGTTGTCGTATTCCGCCCAGACACGACGCCGCTTGCGCAGAACACCGCGTTGCCGGCCGCGGCCGGCATGAGCACGGCCAGCCCGACGCCGGCGCAGAGCCAGCGCCTGGCCAGCTACATGGTTGCGCACAGCCAGTATTCCACGCCGATGGTCCGGCGCAACGTGCTCTCGAGCCTGCTCGCAGCCGATCCAGGGATCACCCGCGTTTCTTACCAGATGGGAGAGGCGCCCTGACATGAGGCGAGCCGCCGTTTGCGTCGCCGCCTGCGTGGTGGCGTTTTCCGCGCACGCGGCGGAAGACCCGGGCAAGGACGCGCGCGTCTGGCTCGAGCGCATGTCGCAGGCGCTCGCTACCCGCAATTACGATGGGCTGTTCACGCACTCGACCGCCAGCCAGACCGAGACGATGCGCATCGTGCACCGGGTTGAAAAAGGCAAGAGCCTGGAACGCCTGGTGTCGCTCGACGGCAGTGGTCGGGAAATCGTTCGCACCCGCGACGAGGTGCATGCCTACCTGCCGGACCGGCGTGTCGTGCTGGTCGAACCGCGTGGGGACGAAGGCTCGCTGCTCAAGGCGTTGCCCACCCCGGGTCCCAAGCTCGATCGCTATTACGACCTCTCGGTCAGCAAGGGCTCGCGCCTGCTAGGTCGCGAGGTGCGGGTCATCGACGTGCGCCCGCGCGACATCTATCGCTATGGCTATCGCCTGTGGCTCGACGAAGCAACCGCGATGCCGCTGCAGTCGATCGTGGCCGATGGTGCGGGCAATCCCATCGAACACATCCGGTTCACGCAGTTGCAGGTGAAGGACAGGATTCCGGCGAAGGACATCGAGCCGACGGTCGACGCCAGCGGCTTCCAGTGGCTGCGCACGGACCGCAAGCTTGCGGCCATGCCGCAGCTGCCGACCAAGAACGGCGGCTGGCGTCCCCTGCGAATCCCGCCCGGCTTCCGGCTGGTCGCCAGTCGGCTGCAGCCAATTCCGGGCTCGCCGATGCCCGCACAGCACCTGATTTTCTCGGATGGTATCGCGGCGATCTCGGTTTTCATCGAACCGGGCTCGCCGGGGGGGCCGCGCCCGCCCGAGTCGTCCACGATGGGTTCTGCCAACGCCTATTCGACCAGCGTCAAGGGTCACGTCGTCACGGCCATCGGCGAAGTACCCGCAGCCACGGTCCGGGAAATAGCCAATTCGGTCGCGCCCGTCCAGGGTGCGCCGCTGGCAACTGACTCGGCCGGCGCCACACGCTGACCATGGCCCGCGCCAGCGCTGCTCCGCTGCAGTTGCTGGTGCGCGAGGGTTGCCACCTCTGTGACGAATTTCTGCTCGAGTTTTCGCTCGATCATCCCGCCCTGCTGCCGCGCTTGACCCTGCTCGACATTGACGGCGACCCCACCCTGGCGGCCGAGTTCGGCCTGCGCGTTCCGGTGCTGCGGGCGGGAGAGCAGGTGGCCTGCGAGGGCCGCTACGATCGTGACAAGGTCGCCGCGGCGCTGCGGCTATAATCGCGGGTTTGGGCGCGCCCGACTCCCGGGCCGCCGCGGACGGCTCGTCGACCAGACTTGCCGCTTAACTGGGCCCCGATGAAACTGATCCGCAACTTTTCGATCATCGCGCACATCGACCACGGCAAGTCGACGCTGGCCGACCGCTTCATCCAGCATTGCGGCGGACTGCAGGATCGCGAAATGCAGGCGCAGGTCCTCGATTCGATGGATCTCGAGCGCGAGCGTGGCATCACGATCAAGGCGCAAAGCGTCTCGCTGCGCTACAAGGCGCGCGACGGCGAGACCTACCAGCTCAACATGATCGACACGCCCGGCCACGTCGACTTCTCGTACGAAGTCTCGCGCTCGCTTGCCGCGTGCGAAGGCGCGCTGCTGGTCGTCGACGCGGCGCAAGGCGTCGAGGCGCAGAGCGTCGCCAATTGCTACACGGCCCTCGAGCAGGGACTCGAGGTCGTGCCGGTGCTGAACAAGATCGACCTGCCGTCGGCCGATCCCGCCAAGGTCATCAAGGAAATCGAGGAGATCATCGGCATCGAGGCCGAGGACGCGGTGCGCGTCAGCGCCAAGACCGGCGAGAACGTGGCAGAACTGCTCGAAGAACTGGTGCGGCGCGTGCCTGCGCCCAAGGGCGATCCGGACGGGCCGCTGCAGGCCCTGATCATCGATTCCTGGTACGACAGCTACGTCGGTGTCGTGTCGCTCGTGCGCGTCGTCAACGGATCGCTGCGCACCGGGCAGAAGCTCCGCGTGTGGACCACGGGGCGGGCGCACCAGGCGGACAAGCTCGGTCGCTTCACGCCAAAATCGCTCGTCGCCGAAGCGCTGTACACCGGCGAAGTCGGGTTCGTCATTGCTGGCATCAAGGAAATCGACGGTGCGCCGGTCGGCGACACGATCACCCTCGACAGCCGTCCCTGCAGCGAACCGCTGCCGGGCTTCAAGGCGATCAAGCCGCGCGTGTTCGCCGGGCTGTTTCCCGTCAGCAGCGACGACTACGAGGCGTTCCGCGACGCGCTGCAGAAGCTCAAGCTGAACGATTCAGCGCTGCACTACGAGCCCGAAGTCTCCACCGCGCTCGGGTTTGGCTTTCGCTGCGGCTTTCTCGGCCTGCTGCACATGGACATCGTGCAGGAGCGCCTCGAGCGCGAATACGAGTTGTCGCTCGTGACCAGCGCGCCGACGGTGGTCTACGAGGTCATGACCAACGACGGCGAGATCGTCAACGTCGATAACCCGGCCAAGCTGCCGCCGGTGGATCGCATCAAGGAACTGCGCGAACCGATCATCGTCGCCAATATCCTGTTGCCGCCGGACTATGTCGGCCCCGTGATGAAGCTGTGCCTCGACAAGCGTGGCGTGCAGAAGAAGCTGCTGTACCTTGGCAACCAGGTCTCGATGCAGTGGGAGATGCCGCTCGCTGAAGTGGTGCTCGATTTCTTCGACCGGCTGAAGAGCTGCAGTCGCGGCTACGCCTCCTTTGACTACGAGTTCGACCGCTTCCAGGCGGCGCCGCTCGTGCGGCTCGACATCCTCATCAACGAAGACAAGGTCGACGCGCTCTCGATCATCAGCCATCGCGACACTGCCTATCAGCGCGGCCGCGAGCTGGTGGCGCCCTCACATTGTTAGTCACTGCTTGCAAAGGCGGTGGTGGCACATCAGGTGGCGAGCAAGCGATCAAGTCTACGAAGTCAGGTGATATGACCGTCGCGCTTTCAAGCGCCCGCGGTCAACTCAAAAACAGTGAGAACGAATTGATGGTTACGTTCACTGACGCAAC
>JANNGT010000262.1:0-5383 GCA_031404015.1 Gammaproteobacteria bacterium
GCCCCGTTCAAGCCCGCTTCGCCAAATGCCCGGTCATTGATCCATAATCCAGACACACGTTCATCAGACCAGGTGTGATCGAGAATCGCGTTGATCGCGCCCATGCGTCCGTGATAGCCAACGAATATCACACCGTTCACATCTTCATCCACACCATGCACCATGGAAAGATATGAAGGCGAACCAGAATTCAATGTGGCACGCGAATCCAATTCTTCGATGAGAATATTTCTCCCGTTGTTATGACCATCTGTCACAACGATCGATGTTGCGCCGCCTGCGAATGCTCCGCGAATGGCGGGAAAGGCCGTTACCCCAAGCACTACTGGCCCGACGACCCGTATGCAGCGATAGCGACGCGTAAGGTGCGTCCCCGCGGAGAATGAACGGGACCATGCGCTTTCGAGCACAGCGTGGATGCCGGGCCGGTGCGATGGTCGTGCTGATCGCGCTGGCGGCGGGATGCGCCCCGTTCCGGGCGGGCTTGCCTGCGGACCCCGCGCCGACGTTCGCCGAGCAGGGGCCAGGCGCCCTGATCGCGCAGCAGGCGCGTGCGCAGATCGGCGTTGCGTACCGCTATGGCGGCGCCGATCCGCAACGGGGTTTCGATTGCAGCGGGCTCGTCAGTTTTGCCCATGCGCAGGAAGGCGTGAGCGTGCCGCGGACGGCGGCCGCACAGTTCGGTGCAGCACGCACGGTGGCGCTTGCGGACGTCCGGCCCGGCGACCTGCTTTTCTATCGACTCGTTGCCGGCAGCAAGGACATCACGCACGTGGGCATCTACGCGGGGCAGGGCCGCTTCGTGCATGCGCCGCAGTCCGGCAAGCGCGTTGTCGAGGTGAGCATCGACGACCCGTATTACCGCGAGCGATTCGCCGGCGCCGGACGTTTGTACCCGCAGGGTTCGGGCGCAGGACCGCGCGTCTCCACGCCGCGCTGAAGGCCGGCGCCAGACGTAGAGCGCGCGGCCTTACAGGTAAAACGCGCGGCACTCGGCCTCGCGCCCGCGCACCACGCGTTTGCCGGCGAGCGCGCCGTGCGCTTCAGTGAGGACCGTGTGCTGGCCTTCGGAGTTCTCCGAGTCGTAGTGGAACACGCGCACCCAGTCGCGCGTGTGCTTCAACTGATGTGCCTGCGCGGTGTTGGAAAAAAGCGCCGTGAACTGCCAGCCGTCGCGCTCCGCATGCAGCACCGGCAGCCACGGTTCCTGCAGCGGGTTGAAGCGGATCGGGGTGATGGTCGGCAGCGTCCCGGCCGTGGCTTGCTCCCGGTACTGCCGGTCGATGGCGAGCAGCGTCGTCACACCGGGCAGCGGCCCCGCGGTGCGTGACAGGGTGGCGTGCACGTCGTGACCGCGCACGAGCATCGCGTGCAGGCTGGCGCGGATCGACGCTGCGCGGCGTGGACCGACGCCTGGCACGTTCTCGAGCCGGCCGTCGTGTGCCGCGAGCTCGAGGCCTTCGAGCGTGTCGACGTGCAGTTCTTCATGGATGCGCTCGGCCAGGCGATGCCCGAGGCCCGGCACGACGGTCAACAGCGCGACGGGATCGCAGGTTCCACGCAGTCGCTCGAGTTGCGACCAATGCCCCGTGCGCACCATTTCGACGATCGCCGTGGCGATGCCACGACCGACGTGAGGCAGGCGATCGAGGCCGACCACGCCGTCGCGATCGACCAGCGCGACGATATCGGCGGGTCGCGTGCGAGCCACCGTAGCGGCCGCCCTGCGGTACGCAGAGACCCGATAGGGATTGGCACCCTGTGCCTGCAGCAGGTCCGCAGCCTCACGCAGGCGATCGGCAAAATCGAGCGCATGTGAATCCGACAGGTGTGCGGCAGTGGTGGACACCGCGCCTGCAGCGTCAGCTTCGGTGGCTGGATCCATCTCCCGTTCGTCGCGCCCACAGGGCGAGCTGAATAATGAATGCCATGCTCCCTCCGATCAGTGCGCGCCACCATTCGGGTTTTACGAGACGCGCGGCAATCAGACTATGATTGTTGGAACGATTCCGGAACGCAGGGGAGAACGAGCTTGGGTGCGGTGATGCGATAGCTGGGCCGGACGCTCGGCTCGTTGGCGATGGCTTTGCTGCTCGTTGGCGTTGGCTTTTACCTGCATTTCCTGTGGACCGGGCCCGACCTGCAGCCGTGGCACCGGGTGCGACTCACGAGCGAGTTCACGGCGGCGGATTACGCCAGCGGCGACATCGTCACGCTGGACCAGTATCGCGCGCGCGAAGCCCGGCTTCTGGACCAGGTCCGGAACCAGATCGCGCGGCCACGCGGTGACACGAGCGTGCCGTCAATCGATCGCTATGTGCGCGGCAGCCTCAGCGATCCCGACGGATGGGACTACAACTGGAACCAGACGTTTGTCCTCGAGCCTGCAGGTGCGCCGCGCGGCGGCGTCCTGTTGCTGCACGGACTCACCGATTCGCCCTATAGCCTTCGCAGCGTGGGCCAGGCGCTGGTTGCGCGCGGCCACCGCGTCGTGGGCCTGCGCCTGCCTGGTCACGGCACGGCGCCCTCGGGCCTGTTGACGTTCGAGGTCGAAGACCTCGCAGCCGCGACGAAGCTCGCCATGCGCGACCTGCGCGTTGCGCTGGGCCCGGACAAGCCGATCACGATGATCGGCTACTCCAACGGCGCCGCGCTCGCCGTCAGCTATGCACTCGACGCACGCGCAGACGCGCAACTGCCCAGTCCGGCGGGTCTGGTGCTCATCTCGCCGGCGATCGGCATCAGCAGGCTCGCCGCGATCGGCCGCATCCGCACGGGCCTCTCCGACCTGCAGGGCTTCGGTCGTGCTGCCTGGCAATTGATCGAATCCGAGATCGACCCGTACAAGTACCACTCGTTCAGCTTCCATGCCGCCGGCGCCACGCAGCGACTCACGAGCACACTCACCAGGCGCATCGCCACGCTGGCGGATTCGGGCCCCGTCCGCGGCATGCCGCCGATCCTCGCGTTTGTCTCGACCGTCGATTCGACGGTGCAGGCGCCTGCAGTCATCGATTCGCTGCTCGGGCGACTGGCAGCCGAAGGTCACGAGCTCGTGGTCTTCGACGTGAACCGCCTGTCCGTCGTGCAGCCCATGATGATCGCGGACCCGGCGCCGCTCACGCGCCGGCTGCTCGCGCAGTCGCAACGGCCGTTCGCGCTAACGCTCGTCACCAACGCCAACGCACGCACCCTGCAAGTGCATGAGCGCCGCTCCGCCGCCATGAGCGCCCAGACGGTCGATCGGCCACTCGATTTGAGCTGGCCGCGCAACGTCTTTTCGCTGTCACACGTGGCGTTGCCGTTCCCGCCCGACGACCCGCTGTATGGTTACGCGGCACCGGCCAGCAGCCGCCACGTGCAACTCGGGCGGGTGGAAGTTCGCGGCGAGAATGGCGTGCTCAACGTGCCCGGCTGGATGCTGACCCGCCAGCGCAGCAACCCGTTCCATGCGTACATGCTTGAGCGCATCGAAGGCTTCGTCGGCACTGCGCCTTAGGCCCGGGGCGAAGCCTCTGGTACGATCCCGCCCGGCGCGTAGACGCCGAACCAAGAACTACTGGGATGCCTCCGACCATGGCCGAAACACGTGCTGCCGCCAGCCCAGCCACACCGACCGTCACGGCCGGCGCCCCGCCGCCCGCAAGCCGGCCGCCGCGCCGCAGTTTCCGCTCATGGTTCTGGGGCAGCATGCTCGGCGCGGTGCTGCTGATCGCGCTGTATACGATGTTCATGCTCTGGTGGAGCTACTCGGACGGCGAACGCGCGGGCGTGCTGCAGAAGTTTTCGAAGCGCGGCTGGATCTGCAAGACGTACGAGGGCGAGGTAGCGCAATACGTCGTTGGCGGCGTCGCCCCGCAGATCTGGAACTTCTCCGTCCGCGATCCCGCAGTCGCTGCGGCCTTGCCCAAGGCAGTCGGCCAGCAGGTTCGCATCCACTACACCGAACACCGCGGGCTGCCCACCACGTGCTTCGGCGATACAGATTATTTCGCGGATCGGTTCGAGATCATCACGGCGCCGCACCCGGTGGTGCCGATGTCCGGCATGAGCGTGGAGCCCGCCGCGCCGCCGCCCGTTGCACCCGCGCCGGTCACGCAACCGTAAAGGGCCAGACCGCCGGGTTGCAGTGGACCGCAACCGGAGGCTCGGTGTCAGCGTATTTCTTCAACCTTGACCCACGCTGAGTACTGCGTCGAGTCCGCACGGGTCCCCCATGTCGCCAGAGCCGCATCGCGGCCGCTGTTCGTTTCACTCGCGCCCCCGACCTGTATCCATTCGCCCAGGCGGCCGGTGACGGTAGTCGTCACGTTTGCAGTCCTGACGACACCCGCGCGATCAGAGTTCACGTCGACGCGCTGCTGGCGGGGCGACAGCTCCAGGGTGACCCTTTCGCCATTGACGCGCGGCGTGACGTAGAAGCCGCTCTGCACGTCCCGGTACTCGGTCGTTTGCGACACGACTGACGGAAAGCGTCCGTCCCGCGAGACGCTGGTCGAAGTGAACGGCCGTGACTGGCCCATCGCAATGAAACTTTCGCGGCCCTCCAGTGCGCGCACGCTGGCCACGTTGCGCAAGTCGTCGGAGGCCGTCCCGCTGCGGATGACGACCTGCGTGCCGGCCGCCGGCTGCGGCGGACCGTTCACGCCGACCTGCACGTTGCCCGAGCCGATCGTGCCGGAGCCGCGCACTGTGGTGCCGGAGCCCTGCACGTTCGTCGCCTGGCCCACCGTGATCAGCAACTGGCGTGGTGCCCTGTCGAGACTTGCGACGACGGCACGCAACTGCTGCAGGGTCGCCGCATCGGCCCGCACCAGCAGCAGATTGCCTGTCCCGGTGATCGCGGCGCCCGTCGGCACCAGGGGTTGCAGCACCGGCAACAGGTCCTCTGCCATGCGGTGCTGCAGCTGGATTGTTTCGAGCGAGTCGGCGCGCAGCGGCGCGGCGGACAACAGTGCGACCAGCACGGCGCTGCCGCAACGCGCGCCAGTCACCCGCGCCGAATGCAACAAGCGGTTCACGTGAGTGCCGCCTTGATCGTGGCCACCAGCAGATCGATGCCGGCGGGCTCCTGGTCGTGCCGGCAGACGAAGCGCTGGTCGCGACCCAGCTTGTAGTAATGAAACGGTCCGCGATCCAGCGCAGCGACCGCTTGCGCGGGTAACCGGGCGAACAGCATGTTGATCTCGACCCTGCAGATCAACTCGACGCCGGCGATGTCCAACAGCCGCTCAGACAACGTATTTGCGTTGGCATTCGCCTGCCGCGCCCGCTCGAGCCAGCGCTCGTCGGCGAGGTAGCGAGCGAGTTGCGCCGAGATGAAACGCGCTTTCGAGGCAACCTGGCCACCGCGCTTCATCAGGTACGGGAGCCGCGCCGCGAC
>JANNGT010000263.1:0-1506 GCA_031404015.1 Gammaproteobacteria bacterium
GCGCCATTGCGGATGCGCCAGCACGAGGTCCAGCGCCGCCGACACCGACAGCGGACGCAAGGCCTGCAGCGCGGTGAAGTCGGCCAGACGCGACAACAGGTTGACGACATCGCCGAAGTCATCGATCTGCAGGTCGGCGAAACGCGGGTCGCCATGAAACGGGGCCACGACCACATAGCCGTAGCTCGCCAGCCAGGCAAGCACGACGAGGTGGTCGCCCGAGAGCGGGCTGCCGACGAGACCGTGCGAGAACGCCATCACCGGATAGCGCGCCGCGGCGTCGGCGAACAGCGGCGCCTCGGCGCCCCTCTGCATGTGCGGCACGACTTGGCCCGTGGGCAAGGCAAACGCCGGCCGCGGATTGCCTGCGGCGGTGGGATAGCAAGCAAGTACGACATAGCCGACGGGCTTTCCGGCAAACGAGCCGTAGAGGCTGGCGTCGTTCGGTGCGTTGACGGTGACGGTCAGGGCATTCACCGGGTCCACGAGCAGGCTCGTGACGAAGCGTGGCGTTCCATCTGCCGCCGGGCTGCCTTCCCAAAAGTCCTGCGCCGACTCGCCGGCCGGCACCCGTGCAAAGTCCTGCGCGACGTTGCTGCACGCCACCGCATACGGCCCCGGCAACGCCAGCGTCGCCACCACTGCCGGCGCTTCCGCAGTTCCATCACCATCGCCTCCGTCGCCACAGCCTGCCAGCGCCCACGCCAGCGCCAGCAACGCGACCACGGTGGCGTAGCCCCTGGCTGATTTGAGACGAGATCTGCCCACGAGCCGCAGATTCGCGGCGTGATGGCGGTACGGGCTTTCTTGCACTGCGGTTCTCCTCGTTCGTTGCGTAGCGGGCGAGACACGGGCAACGCCAGACACGCTGTGAGCTTGGGGCGGCATCCCGTCGCGCCTTGTAGGACAGCGTCGCCAGCGTCGGTAGGCCAAGGTGAACACCGCAATGCCGTTGCGCAAAGCCCTGCCTTTGCCGCATGCAGGCCGTTGATCGATCGGCGCAGAGGGCCTGGCGCCGCCGGTTTGCACCCGCAGGCTAGAGGTGGCGCCGGTCAGGCCGCGCTGCTCGGCACCGGCGCCCCGGTTTGGCGCGCGATCTGCTGTTCTTCCTGAGAGGGGAGCACCCGCACCGAACTGCGCGATGCAGCGTCGTTGATCGGGTTCGTGGTCGAGCGGTTGCCGTCAGCGCCGAGGCTGACGCCGATCCACGCCAAGCCCTTGCAGATCGCGGCGCGCACTGGCGCGTCGTTTTCGCCAATCCCGCCGGTGAAGACAAGCATGTCGAATACAAAGAGGCTCGGGTATGGAACGTTCGTCACGTGATCGACCCGGCGTCGATCTGCATGGTCTGAAAGTCCCGCTCGTTGAGCGCGCGCGGCTGGCCGGCACGTCGCCCTCGGGTTGGGTTCAGGCGACGCTTGCAGACGCTCTGGTGTGCTCTCCGGAACCTTGCAGCGCGGTGAGGCCGCTGCGGCTCGAAGCTCGCCGTGCGAGCCGCGCGCGACT
>JANNGT010000264.1:0-4414 GCA_031404015.1 Gammaproteobacteria bacterium
CCGCGGGCGGCCAGGCGATCCACCCACCATCCCCCCACGAGGATGCCCGACGTGCTGAGCACGACCAGGATGCTGCCGTAGACGGCGCCGACACGGGCAATGCTCCAATCATGCACGCGCATCATGAACGCGGGTGCCCACAGCAGGTACGCGGCAAGCGAGACGCCGACGAGCGAGAAGCCCATCGCAAGCAGGAAGAACACCCAGCCACGCTCACGCAGAAAGCGGCCGAATGATTCCGGAAGCTCGGTTGGCGCCCGAGACTTCTCGTGCCGCGTCGGTTCGCGGACGAACATAAGAAACAGCGCGAGCAACGGCCCGGGAATGCTGACGACGAGGAAGGCGAGCTGCCACGTGCGCAACTCACCCAGGAACGGCAACGTGACGGGTGGGGCCGAGTTCGCCCAGTGCACGACGCCGCCGCCGATGATCAGCGCCAGCCCGACGCCGATGATGCCACCGGTCGCATACACGCCGAGCGGCCGTGCCCGCTTCTCTGGCGGGAAACTGTCCGCAATCATCGAATAGGCGGCCGGCGACAGGCCCGCTTCACCCACACCGACGCCGATGCGCGCGAGGAAGAGCGTCGTGAAGCTGTTGGCCATGCCGCAGGCAGCGGTCATGAGGCTCCAGAACGTCATGCTCACCACGATCAGGTTGCGCCGCGAGCCCCGGTCCGCGAGCCACGCGAACGGTATGCCCATCACGGTGTAGAAAAGCGTGAAAGCAAGGCCGGCCAGCAGGCTGAACTGAGTGTCCGTGATGCCGAGGTCGCGCTTCACGGGTTCGACGAGCAACGTGAGGATCTGGCGATCGACGAACGCCACGGCATACGCCGCAACGAGCAGCATGACCATGCCCCACGCGCGCGACGGCGTCGGCCAGACTTCCACAACGTCGTGCGGGACGGCGACAGGCACTGGCGGGTCAGCGTCGGGACGGCTCACGTCAGCGTCACGCCGGCCGCGGCTGCGGCCTGCCGGACGAAACGCATGCCGGGTCCGCCTGGCTCTTCGCAATGAATGACCGTCGCCAAGTCGTTTATCTCGCCGAAGCGGGCTGCGATGGATTCGGGCGTGCGTTCGGCTTCAGGCAAGTAGACGCCGGCCGTCTCCTGGATGACGACGCGGGCAAAGCCTCCCGCGCAGGCACTCAGGATGGTCCGGCGAGGTGCGTCGTCGCTTACCAGGAACAGCGCTGCAGGTGTAACTGACTCCGGCGTCAATAACGCAAGCACGGCCTCGGGCATCAGGCCTTCGGTCATGCGCGTGGCCGCCGACGGGCACAGCGCGTTGACGCGAATATCGTGCTTCGCGCCCTCGATCTGCAGCACGTTCATGAGCCCGATCAGGCCCGTCTTGGCTGCGCCATAATTGGCTTGCCCGAAATTGCCATAAATACCCGACGTCGACGTGGTCATCAGGATGCGTCCGAAATTTGCAGCACGCATGTGCGGCCACACGGCCTGGCTGCAGACGTAGGAACCGAGCAGGTGCACGTCGAGCACGGTGCGCAGGTCGGCCAACTGCGACTTGAGGAAACTCGCGTCGCGCAATATGCCCGCGTTATTGATCAGGATGTCGACACGCCCCCAGCGCTCCACGACCGCCGCAACCATGTGCGCGACCTGCTCCGCGTTTGTGACGCTGGCGCCATGCGAGATCGCGTCGCCTCCGGCCTCGCGGATCTCGGCTGCTACGCGCTCCGCAGGTTCCGAAGATCCTCCTGTGCCGTGCACGTCGCCGCCGAAGTCATTGACGACGACGCGGGCTCCCCGCGCGGCGAGCGCGAGCGCATGTGAGCGGCCGAGTCCGCCGGCAGCGCCGGTGACGATGGCCACGCGACCGTCGAATCGGATAGTCATGCCTGTCCCCTAGCCCACGAATTGCAGGCCAAGCCATTCGGCGACGATGGCCGGCTTGGACTGGCCTTCGACTTCGACCGTTGCGGTCATCGCGACGAGCCATTGGCCGGGGCCGCGCTCGGTGACGTCACGCAACACGAAGCGCCCACGGATGCGGCTGCCCGCACGCACTGGATGGGTCATGCGCACCTTGTCGAAGCCGTAATTCATGCCCATCTTCGTGCCGACCAGCGCAATGTCCGCCGCGGCAGCCAGCTTTGCGAGCAACGACAGCACGAGGAAGCCGTGCGCGATGGTGCCGCCAAACGGCGCGCGCGCCGCAGCCTCGCGGTCGACGTGGATCCACTGGTGATCGTCGGTGAGGTCGGCAAACCGATCGATCATGTCCTGGTCGACCAGGCACCAGTCGGAAACGCCGACCTCCTCGCCAATACGAGCCCTGAGACTGTCGGGCGTGTTCATGCGTGCGTTCCTGCGACAGCTGATTTTTCGGGCTGCGTGAGCATCGCCACGGGTTGCCATGCTTCGAGCAACGCGCGCAGCGCTGCGACCAGCGCGAGTGGCTGGTCCACCATGACCTGGTGTCCCGCGTCCGGGACGACGATCCAGGGCACATCGCGCGACGTCACGCTGCGTATGAGGTCGAGCCGTTTGGGTGTCATGAGCATCGAGCGTTCGCCGAACAGCAGCGCCATGCGACAGTCTACCGGCGCCAGCATGTCTGCGGACGGCAGGCTCCGCACCTTGGCCAGCAGGTCGGGATCGAAGCGCCAGGACCAGCCATCGGCACCATCCGCACCGGGCGATAAACCCAGCGACGTGCGCGCGAGGAAATACTCGATGTACGGGTTGGCGCAGGTTTGCGGCGGTTCGAACCTGAAACGCGCGATGGCGTGCTCGAGCGTCGGGTACAGACGATGCCGATGGCCCCGACGCCGCATGCTCGCATACTCGTCATCCGCGGCGTCGGCGGGCAACGCCCCGTCGACGAGCACTACGCCCTGCAGTCGTCTCCCCAGGGCACGAGCCGCGAGACGCGTCGCGAAACTGCCAAACGAGTGGCCAATAACGATTGGTGCAACTGCACAGTCGAACAAGCCGGTCGCTTCGGCCACACTGATCGCTTCCCGCGCGTACTGCGGCAGCGAGTAGTCGTCGCGCCAACCCGACTTGCCCATGCCAGACAGCGAGAACGCCACCACGCGGCGGCCCTGCGACAGAAACGGCGCGATGAAACTCCACCAGTCGGCGTGCGCCGTGAATCCGTGCAGCAACAGCAGGCCCGGCAGACCGCGCTCGCCCCACGTGAGCACCTCGATCTCGACGCCCTCCACGCCGACGTACGACCGCTCGGGCACGTGCGCGAGCGCCGCGTCAAACCAGGCTGGCGCAGCAGGCCGCCGCTCAGCCGGGTGGTGCTCAGTTGGCCGCGTCACACTGTTCGATGCGCGCGGCGTGGTGGTCGACGGACCCGAGCTGCGATTCGATCATCGTCGCGCGCTTGAAGTAGTGGCTGACGGCGAGCTCGTTGGTCATGCCCATGCCGCCATGCAACTGTATCGCTGCCTGGCCGACGAACTTCGCCGCCTTGCCCACTTGCACCTTGGCTGCCGACACCGCGCGACGACGTTCGCTGGCCGGCGTATCGAGCTTGAGCGTCGCCATGTACGTCATCGAGATCGACTGCTCGAGCGCCATGTACATATCGACCATCCGGTGTTGCAGCACCTGGTTGGCGGCGATCGGCGCGTCGAACTGGCGTCGTTGCTTCGTGTACTCGAGCGTGTCGGCGAGCAGTCGCCGCATCACGCCGACGCCTTCCGCACATAGCGCCACGATGCCTTCGTCCACGGCGGCGTCGAGCAGTTCGAAGCCCGCATTCACTGGGCCCAGTCGTTGCGCTGCGACGTTCGCCAGCTTGACATCAGCGGCACGCGATCCATCGACGGTTGGGTAGTCGTGCAGCGCGAGGCCGGCCGCGTCACGCGCGACCAGGAACGAGGCGACCCCATCATATTCGCCACGCTTGCCGGCGCTGCGCGCGGTCACCAGTATGTGCGTCGCGAACGGGGCCCCGCGGACGGCGTCTTTAGTGCCGTTGAGCCGCCATGTGCCGTCGATCAGTTCTGCGGTCGTCGACACATCGGCAAGGCCGTAGCGGCAGGTTGGCTCGAGGTGCGCGAAGGCGATCCGGACGTCGCCGGCGATGATGCCGCCAATCACGTCCTGCGCGTAGGCAGTCTGGCAGCGCCGCAGCACGCCGCCACCGATCACTACAGTCTCCAGATACGGCTCGATCACGAGACTCTTGCCGATTTCTTCCATCACGACCAGCGCTTCGATGGGACCGCCGCCCAGGCCACCCAGCGCTTCATCGAATGGCGCGCCGAGGATGCCGACGTCGTCGGCCAGGCCGCGCCAGAACGATTCACGCCAGCCCTCTGCGGAACGGATCACCGCCTGGCGCTGCGGGAAGTCGTAGTGGTCACCGAAGTAGCGCGCGACGCTGTCGCGGAGCATGTCCTGTTCGGTCGTGAAGTTGAAGTCCAT
>JANNGT010000265.1:0-9788 GCA_031404015.1 Gammaproteobacteria bacterium
TCTCGGATTTCTGCCCAAAGCGGAATTCTCCACGCAACGAGTGGAGCGTGGTGCCGGGGCCGCAATGATCGCTTGAGAGAACGATCAACCGGTTGGCTGCAACCAGCGCTTGGCGACTTCCGCCCCGATCTTGCGCCCGTGACCAAGGCCTTTGGTCACCGCATTCTGGAAGTGGTACCCCACGAGCACGCGCGAGCGGCCGTTCTCTGCCGCTGCCTGCGAGAAGCTCGAGAATTGGCGCCGCACCTCCTGCGTGCCGCCGCACCGTTCTGCCGGCTCGGGCAGCGTGACGCTGCAAGTCTCGAACCGAACCTGATCCACGCCGAGCACACGCCGCAGCACCTCGGCCGCGACGCCGCCGGCGACGCTGTGCGCGGACTCGTAGTCGGGAACCGGTGGCGTCGGCGGAGCCAGCGGCATCCACGTAGGGTCGCCGGCGGTGTGGGCATTGCCGTCATCGTCGGCGAGCTGCACCGCGGTTTCGGGCCGCCAGTAGGCATAGTGGTACTTGGTATGAGCGGAGGCGACGTAGCCGTCGGCCAGCGCCATGTTCATCAGTGCAAACAAGCGGGCGTTCTGCCAGAGGTCGTGGCCGAACGTCGGTGCGACGACCCGGGCGATGCGGTTCCAGCCGAGCGGGGAACTCTCGATCCAGAAAAGGGCGATCTGCGTTTCATCGGGTGTACGCAAGCTGCTCGAGGCGCCGCCGTAGTTCTTCACGTCTTCGAGGTCACGCGCGTACAGCTCGCAACTCCCGGTGAAGCCCTGGCTGCGCGGCGTCGAGCAACTCACGGGATAGGGTGGTGGCGGCAGGTAGGCGTCGGCGCTGCGCAGCGCAAAGGGTTTGACGTTGCCCCAGCCGGGGACGGCCGCGAAGGGAATGAAGGCCGTGAAGCGCCACTCACCAGGCTGCGTGCCCTGGGGGTAACCAAAGTCCGCAAACGTCGTGTCCGATCCGTCATTCGCTCGTGCCGCAATGATCGCGTTTGCAGCGGCGACACCGGTCGCGATGCCGTCCGTCTTGGCCGACCCGTTCGGAATTGCCGCCAGGGCCTCGGCGTACTGCGTGTCTGACAACTGCATCGCAGCCGCATTGCAGTCCGCAAAAAGCCACGGCAGGTTCGGCAGCTCGTGGTGCACGACGGTGTGAGCCGCCGCTGCAACTGCGGCGTCGGCCGACGCACCGCCCGCTGCGACTGCATCGTATGCATACGGCGTCGAACGCCGCTCGATGGCGTTCAATGCGTCGTGAATCGCGAGGTGCGCCATCGCATACAGGCGACTCTCGTGAAAGGGATTCGGTGCAGGCGAGATACAGGCCTGTACGGCTACGGCGCCGAGCCGCGCGTTCCAGTCGGTGACCGCGTCAGCCTGCGCTACCCCGCCCCCCGCTGCACCGCACAATGCCAGCAGGCCCGCCGCAATTCGGCGCCGTGAAATGATCGTGTCCATGGTTCCTCCTCATCGTTGGTTTCTAGCCGGCGCGCAGAGATGCGTCGGTCATCGATTCATGCGCTGGGGCGCTCGTCGATGCATGAAGGAACCGTGAAGAATCGGCGAAGGTTGTCTGCTTTGTGGATTCATTTGAGCCAAGGGGCTACAGTCCTTTGCGGGGATGGCAACCAACAACAAGCCCTCTGCTGGGCGGGAGAAGATCATGGCCAGTGCGGACAGTTTGCTCGCCAACGTGGGTGGCGATGCCAAGGCCTTGTGCAAGCGCACTTGGTGGGTGTTCCTGATCGGTGGAATTGCCTCCGTCATCTTCGGATTCCTGGCCTTTACCAACCCTGTTTCCGCCTGGCTGGTCATCGCAACGTTTTTCGCTGCGGCGATACTGGTCGACGGCGCATTCAACGTGGCGGGCGCGATCCAGAATCGCGACAAGGATGGCTGGTGGATCATGCTGCTGATGGGTGCGCTCGGGGTGTTCGTCGGCGGGTACGGGCTGCTCAACCCGGTCGTCAGCATGATCGCCTTCATTTACCTGGTGGCGTTCGAGGCCATCATGCTCGGCGTTTTCCTTGTCATGCTGGGGTACAAGGTTCGCGCCTCCACCGGGCGCGAATGGATGCTCTACCTCGCGGGAGCTTTCAGCGTGCTGTTCGGCATCTTCATCATCGTGAACCCGGTCATCGGCAAGCTGTCCGTGATCACGATCATCGCAACCTGGGCAATCGTGATCGGCATGCTCAAGATCGTGTTCGCGTTGCAGGTGCGAAGCCTGCCCGACCGAGTGGTCAGCTTCCGCTGATGCCGCTCGAGGCGGCCGGGAGCGCCCGGCTTGCCCTTCCGCCGCCAAGGCGCGCCTCTCGCCGACAGCGCGGGGGGTGACGGGGGCCTAACATCGCCCTGGCCTGACCGGTCGGCCCAACGCCGTCCCCGGAGTCCAGGCTTCAGGGAGCGATGCGCATTGGACTTGCCGGACGCCCGTAGATCAAGTCTGGCGCGGCGCCTGCTGGCGCCGCTGGCGCGGCTGGCGGCTGCAGGGACACCGTCGCAGGAAGAGCTGCCCCTGCGGGCTGAGCTATTCAGCAGCGAGCAACTCGAGCATCACGGCGAGATCCTGGCCGGCACCCATGTACTCTCCCTCGAACCGGGCGGGCCCGACCAGCTGTTGTCCCGACTCGACGCGAACGAGGAAATCCTGCGTCGCGTATTCGAGCAGTTGACGGAGTCCGTCGCGGCGGGTCGCCGCGTGACGCCGGCCAGCGAATGGCTGCTCGACAACTTCTACCTGGTCGAAGAACAGATCCGCACGGCAAGGCGCCACTTGCCCCGCAACTACAGCCGCGAGTTGCCGCAGCTCGCGGCGGGGACCGCCGGCGGCTACCCGCGCGTTTACCACCTCGCGCTCGAGCTGATTTCACACGGCGACGGACGCGCTGACCTCGAGGACCTGCGCCGGTTCATTGCGGCGTACCAGCGCATTGCCACGCTGAACCTTGGCGAGCTCTGGGCCGTCCCGATCATGCTGCGGCTCGCGCTGATCGAGAACCTGCGCCGCGTCGCGTTGCGGATCTCCGTTGGACGCGACCATCGCGACCTCGCGGCCGACTGGGCGCGGCAGATGATCACGACCGTCGACGAGGATCCAAAGAGCTTGATTCTCGTGATCGCCGACATGGCGCGCTCGAGTCCGCCGATGAGCTCGTCGTTCGTGTCGGAACTGGTACGCGGGCTGCAGGGCCAGAACCCGTCACTCGCGCTCGCGCTCAACTGGGTCGAGCAGCGGCTGGTCGAAGACGGCGTGACGACCGAGCAGATCGTGCAGGCAGGCAGCCAGGACCAGGCCGCGGACCAGGTCACGCTCGGCAACTCGATCGGCAGCTTGCGTTTTCTCGCCGCTGTCGACTGGAGGCGTTTCGTCGAGTCGATGAGCGCAGTTCACCAACGACTGCTCGCCGATCCTGCCGGCGCGTACGACGCGATGGATTTCGGCACGCGCAATCGCTACCGCGGCGTGATCGAGCGCATTGCCCGTCGCAGCAAGCGCTCCGAAACCGAGGTGGCCGACACCGCGGTCAAGCTGGCGCAGGACGTTGCTGCGTCAGCCGCAAACACGGTTGACATCGCCGATACCCCGAACGACGAATTGCGCCGCCGGCACGTCGGCTACTACCTGATCGACCAGGGTCGGACCGAGCTTGAACACGTCACGCAGTACCGTCCCCCGCTGTCTGGGCGCGTGCGGGCGTCCATCCGTCGCCGGCCCTTGTTCAGCTATCTGGGCGCAGCCGGACTCGTCACCATGTTGCTGGTCGCGTCGACATGGCCGTTCGTCCGTACAGACTCGTTGCCAGGCTGGGGCTGGGCGTTGCTGTTAGTCGCCGTGGCGATCGGCGCGAGCCAGCTCGCACTCACGCTGGTAAACGCGTTGGCGACTTCGCTCGTGGGCCCACGCAGCCTGCCGCGGCTCGACTTTTCGGCCGGGATTCCGCCAGCCTCGCGCACGGTCGTCGTGGTACCGACAATGTTCAGCTCGGTCGAAGGCGTGGACGAACTGGTCGACGCACTCGAGATTCGTTTCCTCGCCAACCGCGACGCCAACCTGCACTTCGGGCTGCTCACGGATTTCGCTGATGCGGCGGCAGAGCATCAGCCCGCTGACGAGGCATTGCTCGAGCGCGCGCGCGACCGCATCGAGCGGCTGAACGACACTTACGGCGACGGCACGTTCTTCCTGCTGCATCGGCCGCGACGGTGGAATCCAGCAGAGCGAGTCTGGATGGGCGAGGAGCGCAAGCGCGGCAAGCTCTCCGACCTGAACTGGCTGCTGCGCCTCCCTGACCCCGGTGCGCAGGCGCAAGAACGATTCCTGCTCGTGCTGGGCAACGTCGCTGGGTTGGCCGGCACGCGCTACGTGGTCACGCTGGACACGGACACCGAACTGCCTCGCGACTCGGTCCACCAGTTCGTCGGCACGCTGGCCCACCCGCTCAACCGGCCCGGGTTCGATGCGTCGGGTGAACGAGTCTGCACCGGCTACGGCATCCTGCAGCCGCGCGTGAGTCCGAGCCTGCCGGGGGCGCACCGCTCGCTGTACGCACGCCTGCACAGCGGCGAGTCGGGCATCGACCCGTACACGCGCACGGTGTCCGACGTTTACCAGGACCTGTTCGATGAGGGTTCATTCATCGGCAAGGGCATCTACGACGTCGATGCGTTCGAACGCGCGCTCGCCGGCAAGCTGCCCGCCAACCGGATCCTCAGTCATGACTTGCTCGAAGGGTCTTATGCCCGCTCCGGCCTGCTGAGCGACGTTGAGTTGTTCGAGGACTACCCGCCGAGCTACGCGGCCGACGCCGCACGGCGGCATCGCTGGGTGCGTGGCGACTGGCAGATCGCGAGTTGGGCACTGTCGCGGGTGCCGGGGTCGACCGGTCCGCGCCGCCGTAATCCCCTCGACGGCCTCGGCCGCTGGAAGGTCACGGACAACCTGCGACGCAGCCTGGTGCCGATCGCGTTGCTGCTGCTGTTGCTGGTCGCGTGGGCCGCCTTGTCTTCGCCGCTCGAGTGGACCGTCCTGGTGCTAGTCGTGTTCGCGGCCGGACCCACACTGAACACGTTGCTCCAGCTGGTGCGCAAGCCACGCGACATCGGGTGGCAGCAGCATTTCCGCGCAGCCATGCAAGGTGCCGCGACGCAATGGGCCCAGGCGGGGCTCGCGCTTGCGTGCCTGCCGCAGGAAGCCTACGCCAATGCCGATGCGATCCTGCGCACGACGTGGCGAGTGTGCGTATCACGGCGTCGGCTGCTGCAGTGGAGTCCGTCCAGTGACCACCTACGCAGCGGCGCACCCGGCCTCGTCGGATCGTTGCGCATGATGTGGATGGCGCCCGCGCTGGGGGTGGCAGTAATCCTGTATCTCGAGGCGACGCGGCCGACGGTGGTCGAAGTGATTCTGCCGATTCTGCTGCTCTGGCTCTCCGCGCCGTTCGTCACGTGGTGGATGAGCCGGCCACTGACGCTTCCGGAGCCGAAGCTTGCGCACGAGCAGCGGGTCTTCCTGCGCACCCTCGCGCGCCGCACGTGGGCATTCTTCGAACGATACGTCGGGCCGCAGGACAACTGGCTGCCGCCGGACAACGTGCAGGAGCACCCGGGGCCCGTCGTCGCCCACCGCACGTCGCCAACCAACATCGGCCTCGCGCTGCTGGCGAACCTCGCGGCCTACGACTTCGGCTATCTGCCGACCGGGCGCCTGCTCGAGCGCACGACCCGGACGTTGCGCACGATGGCCTCGCTGGCACGCTATCGCGGTCACTTCTACAACTGGTACGACACGCAGACCCTCGAGCCGCTGTTGCCCATGTATGTCTCGACCGTCGACAGCGGCAACCTGGCTGCGCATCTGCTGACGCTGCGTGCGGGACTGCTCTCGCTGCCCGACGACCCCGTCATCTCCCGGCGTGTCTTCCGCGGACTCGCCGACACGCTGGGCGTGTCGCGTCACGCGCAGGGCGGCCGGAGTTCGCAGGCTCACGCAGAGCTTCGCGCCGAGCTCGCGTCGTCGATCGCGACCGGCGTCAGGTCCCTGCACGATGCGCGCCGGCGGCTCGAACGGATCGTTGAGCTCGCAGCCGACAACCTCGATGCGGATGCGAGCCCCCCGTCTGCAAGTTTCGAGTACTCGGGCGGTGACGACGTGGCGCAGGACTGGTATCGGGCCGTGTGCGAGCAGAGTCGGGCGGCGCGCGACGAGATTGCCTATCTCGCGCCGTGGACCATGCTGTCGCCGGCGCCGGAGGGACTCGCAGGACTGCTGCCGCCGGAACACGTGCCGTCGCTGCGGGAAATCGCGACTTACGAGGTGACGTTGACGCCCGCGATCGATCTGGCGCTGGCCGAGCGACGTCACGATGCTGCCGTGGTCGACTGGCTGCAGGAGCTGAAGGACGCGGTTGCCGCCGGCAGCGCGCTCGCGAACCAGGAACTGGCGACCGTACAGCAACTCGCCGAGCAGGCGGCGGAGTTCGCCACGCCGCAGTTCGACTTTCTCTATGACGCGACGCGACGCCTGCTTGCGATCGGCTACAACGTGACCGAGCGCCGGCGCGACGCGAGCTACTACGACCTGCTCGCCTCCGAGGCGCGACTGAGCAGCTTCCTCGCGGTGGCACAGGGCCAGTTGCCGCAGGAAAGCTGGTTCGCGCTCGGTCGTCTACTGACACTCGCGGGGGGCGGTCCGGTGCTGGTCTCGTGGAGCGGCTCGATGTTCGAGTACCTGATGCCGCAGCTCGTCATGCCGGCATATGCGAACACGCTGCTCGACCAGTCAAACCGTGCCGCCGTGCGCCGGCAGATCGATTACGGCCGCCAGCGTGGCGTGCCGTGGGGCATGTCGGAGTCCGGCTACAACACGGTCGACGCGCATCGCAATTACCAGTACCGCGCGTTCGGCGTGCCGGGCCTGGGGCTGCAGCGCGGCCTGGCCGACGACCTCGTGATCGCGCCGTACGCGTCGGCACTCGCATTGATGATCGAGCCCGAGGCGGCGTGCGAGAACCTGCAGCGCCTTGCCGCCGAGGGCGTGCTCGGACAGTTCGGGATGTACGAGGCCGTCGACTACACGCCCACGCGAGTGCCGCGCGGCCAGACGCGCGCGATCGTCCGCTCGTACATGGCGCATCACCAGGGCATGAGCCTGCTGGCGCTCGCCGACCTGATGCTGCAGCACCCGCTGCAGCGGCGGTTCGCAGCGGATCCGCTGTTCCAGGCGACCCTGATGCTGCTGCACGAACGGGTGCCGCGAACGCCGGCGTTCCAGGCCCATCCTGCGGCGCTGCCGGTCACGCGCACGATAGAGTCCATCGCCACGCCGATCCGCATCGTGCGGTCGCTCGACACCCCGGTGCCGGAGGCGCAGCTGCTTTCGAACGGCCGCTACCACGTGCTCGTGACCGCAGCGGGCGGCGGCTACAGCCGCTGGCGCGACCTCGCGGTGACGCGCTGGGAGGAAGACGCGACGCGCGACCCCGGCGGCAGCTTCTGCTACGTGCGCGACACGGCGACCGGCGACTACTGGTCGAACACCTTTCAGCCGACGCGCCGGCCAGCTGAGGACTACGAGGCGATCTTCACCGAGGGCCGTGCGGAGTTTCATCGTCGCGATCGCGTTGAAGACTGCGTCATCGACACGCGTACCGAGGTCGTCGTCTCGCCGGAAGACGACATCGAGCTGCGCCGCGTGCGCCTGATGAACCGCTCGGACGAGCCGCGGACCGTCGACGTCACGAGCTACGTCGAAGTGGCGCTGGCGCCGCCTGCGGCCGACGCCCAGCATCCGGCGTTCAGCAAGCTGTTCGTCCAGACCGAGATCGATTCCCGCAAGCGTGCAGTGCTCTGCACGCGCCGCGCACGCGTGCGTGGCGAGGAGCCCGGCTGGCTGGTGCACCTGATGGCGGTATCAGGAGTGAGTGCGGGTGAGATGTCGTTCGAAACCGACCGCGCGCGGTTCATCGGCCGCGGCCGCACCGTAGCGTCGCCACTGGCGCTCGACGTCAAGGGGCGTCTCTCGGGCACCGCTGGATCCGTGCTCGATCCGATCCTCGCCATTCGGCAGCAGATCGTGCTCGAGCCCGATGAGACGGCGACGATCGACATCGTCACTGGCGCGGCCGCGACACGCGAGCTCGCCGAGCAGTTGGTGGAGCGCTATCAGGACCGCCGTCTCGCGGATCGCGTCTTCGACCTGGCGTGGACGCACAACCAGGTCGTGCTGCAGCAGTTCGGGATCTCGGAAGCCGAGGCCCAGGAATTCGAGCGACTCGCGTCGATGCTGATCTTCGCCAATCCCACGATGCGGGCCGAGGCTGGCGTGATTGCGCGCAACCGGCGCAACCAGACCTCTCTCTGGGGCTATGCGATCTCAGGCGACCTGCCGATCGTGCTGCTGCAGATCGGGGACATCGCGAACATCGGGCTGGTCCGGCAGTTGCTGCGCGCGCGCGGAGCTACTGGCGATCGAAGGGTTTGATCCTCGATCTGGTCATCTGGACCGAGGACCAGTCGGGGTATCGGCAGCACCTGCACGACGAAATCTTGGGGCTGATCGCGGCCGGCGGCGAACCCAACGTGCTCGATCGGCCCGGCGGCGTCTTCGTGCGACCGGCGGACCACCTCTCGGCAGAAGATCGAATGCTGCTGCTGTCAGTCGCTCGCCTGATCCTCGTCGATCGCAACGGCACGCTGACCGAGCAGCTGAAGCGTCGCCGGGTGCCCGAAATCAAGGCACTGCCCGCACTGCTGCTACCCGCCGTGGCCGCGCGCGCCGCGCGGCTCCCGGCAACCTTGTTGCCGCAGCGAACGGACCTGATCCTCGCCAACGGCTACGGCGGCTTCACGCAGGACGGCCGCGAGTACGTGGTGATGCTCGAATCCGGGCGCACGACACCCGCGCCGTGGGTCAATGTGATGGCCAACGCGCAGTTCGGCACGGTCGTCTCGGAGAACGGCACCGCTTACACCTGGGCCGAGAACGCGCACGAGTTCCGCCTGAGTCCATGGCACAACGATCCGGTCACCGACGCAAGCGGGGAAGCGATCTACGTCCGTGACGAGGACAACGGTCGTGTCTGGTCGCCGTCGCCCGGTCCCGCGCCGGGTGCGGGTGGCTACGTCTGCCGGCACGGTTTCGGCTACAGCGTGTTCGAACACATCACGGCCGGCATCCGCTCTGAACTCACGGTGTTCGTCGCCCTCGATGCACCGGTCAAGTTCTCGGTGCTGAAGCTGCGCAACGATTCGCCCCAGACACGTCGACTGAGCGTGACCGGTTACGTCGAGTGGGTGCTCGGCGACCTGCGGCCGAAGACAGCCATGCACGTCACCACCGAGATCGATCCCAGGACGGGTGCGCTGTTCGCGCGCAATGCGTTCAGCATCGAGTTCGCGGACCGCGTCGCGTTCTTCGACGTCGACGATGCAAGCCGCAGCGTCACCGCGGACCGCACCGACTTCATCGGCCGCAACGGATCGCTGCGACGGCCGGCCGCGCTGTCACGCACGCGCCTGTCGGGCAAGGTCGGGGCGGCGCTCGACCCCTGCGCGGCGATGCAGGTGATGATCGAACTCGCGCCGGGGCAGGAACGCCAGATCGTGTTCAGGCTCGGGGTCGGTCATGGCAGCGAGGACGCACGCGCGCACGTAACCGCCTGCCGCGGTGCCAATGCGGCTCGCAGCGCGCTCGAGGCCGTCTGGGAATACTGGAAGCGAACGCTCGGCGCGGTGCAGGTCGAAACACCCGACCCGTCCGTCAATGTGCTCGCGAACGGCTGGCTCCTGTACCA
>JANNGT010000266.1:0-15321 GCA_031404015.1 Gammaproteobacteria bacterium
CGTACCTGGCGACGCCGCACTCGGGCAGCAACAACCGCAAGGACCCGGCGCCCTGATGGCCACGAGCCAGATGCTTGCCTGGCTGGTCGCCGCGATGATCGTGGCGGGGGGTGTCGGCGCCTACGTGCGCCGGCACGACCCGCCGGACCAGACGCCGCCGCCTGGTACGGCGCAACGGATCACTGACGTATCCAACGGGCAGCTGCAAACGGCTACGATGATCCAGCCGGCGAGCGAGCCGCCCGTTGAAATATCAATGGCAAGCGACACAACGGACTTGTTGCGACCGGTGGACGACGTCGAGCGCCTGCTCGACGAGCTCGACGCGGATCTGGGGGGCGAGGCCACGCCCGTGGACCGCGCGGCGTTGGCGGAAGTCCTGGATTCCACTGCGACAGGAGATTGATCATGGAGCGACAGTCATTGCGACGAGCGCCGGCCACGTGCCATGCGTTGGCTCTCGCCAGTGTGATAGTGGCAATGCCGGCGACCGCGCACGAGTTCTGGCTCGAACCCGCGCAATTCGCGGTCGTTCCGGGCACGCCGGTGGCGGTCAGCGTCTGTGTCGGCGACGGCAACTCGACACAGGTACTGCCGCGCGACGACAGCCGCATCGAGCAGTTCGTCGCCTGGGGTCCTGCAGGTCCGCGCGACGTCGTCGGGCGCGACGGGGCGAATCCGGCGGGATTCGTCCGGATCGACGACGCGGGCACGCACGTGATCGTGTACCGCAGCAATCGCGCGTTCACGGCGCAGGCCGATACCGCATTCGTGGCTTACCTGCACGAGGACGGGCTCGAGTCCATCCTGCCGCTGCGTGCACAACAGGACCAGCCCGAGCGGCAGGTCCGCGAGTCTTACTCGCGCTATGCGAAGGCGCTGGTGCGAGCGGGTGCGGGCGGCGCGATCGTCGATCGCCCGGTCGGGCTGGCGCTCGAACTGGTCACGCAGTCCGACCTGTCAAAGGTCGCTGGAACTGGCGCGGTGACCTTTCAATTGTTGTACCAGGGGCAACCGCTGGCGGGTGCATTGCTCAAGGCGATGTGGCTGGGCGGGCCGACTGCCGAACGCGCAGCGCGCTCGGATGCGGACGGGCGCGCAAGCTTCAGCCTCGACCAGCCAGGGCCATGGCGCATCTCGGCGGTACACATGACACGTCCGCCGGCCGGCGTCGACGCCGAATGGGACAGCCTGTGGGCGTCGCTGACGTTCGAGCTGGACGGCGACCGTGGAGCGACCATGCCCAGGCATGACCGCCCCACCTGCCAACAAAGGCTACTCGCGGACGGATGACCGCCCGTGCCGGCTAGCTCGAGGCCGGCTGCACCGGAGCAGGGGCCGCTTCGTGCACGTCTAGGTCGAAGGGCCGCTCGCGCGGCGGCACGAACTGCTTCGGGAACCACACGAACGACAAGCGCATGATGCGCGCAACACCGGGAATGTCGTCGATGCGCGTCAGGTAGATGCCGAAGCGGTTGCCGCTCGGCAGCAGCGTGTTGTCGGAGAACGGGAACGAGTACGGCGACAGCGTGAACTCGATCGGCGGTGTGTGCGCCTGCGATTCGCCGTCCGCGCCGAGCAGTACCGAATAAATGCCCACGGTCTGCGCGGCCCAGCTGACCGCACGCACATTGATCTGCAGCCGGTCCTTGCCGTCGGGCGAGACGATCTGCAGCGGCGCGCCAAGCGCCGTGCTCGAGCAATTCAGCGCGGTCGAGCCTGTTGCGGGCGAGCCCGCTGCACTCTCGGGGACCGCGCACGAAAGCAGTTTGTCCGCCGGCTCGGTGCCATCGGAGTTGAGCGAAATCTCCTGGAACGCAGGCTTGCTGCCTAAGGTCGTCGACGCAGACGACAGCAGCGGCGCCAGCTGCCGCGAGATCACGCGGCGCGACGTGCTGCGCAGACGGGCACGCGCTTCCTCGGTCTGGCCCGGCAGCGTATCGACGTAGCGGAGCAGCGGCCCCAGTTCGAAATGCTCGTGGAAGTTGAGCGCGAGCAATTCGGCGAGCAACGCGAGCCGCTGCGCGCGCGGCAAGTCGGTGTTGGTGCCCGCGGCGACCTGCTCGGTTTCACTCTGCAGCAGCGGACCGACGAGTTCGCGGAACATTGCCGAGCGCAGGTTGGTCTCGGATTCCTCGCGCTGGTTGCGCAGCGACTGCGAGTTGTTCTTGTTGGCGATCGCGATCTCACGCTCCTTGAGCGTGTTGGTCGCGTACAGGCCAACGATCGTCGCCGCTACCGTCAGCAACGGAATTGCGAGTGAGTTGACGATGTTCGCCGCGAACTTGGCGTTCTCGCGCCAGTCACGGCGGGGCGGCTTGTCGTGCCCGTCAGTCATTCAAGCGAACGCGGGGGTCAGCTGCAATCGACGTTGACGGTGACCGGCTCCGACAGGCTCAGGAATTCCTGCTCGCGCTGGCTGGGCGCCTGGCACTTGGCCGTATAGCGACCGGGCGGCAACTGGAGCTGGTACGCGCCGGGCTTCAGGTCGGCTACCGTCTTGCCGGTCGCGTCGACCACGATGGCCTTGGCAGCGGCAGGGGTGACCTTGCCGGTGACCACGTCAGCCGCGGCCAGCCCAGGCAGGCTGGCGAGCACGAGGAGACCGCAGACCGGCTTGAAGAAATTGGTGGACATGGTTCGCTCTGGCCTAGCGGCGACGGGCGAAATTGCCGCCCGGACGGGCACCGGTCGACGGCGCGCGCGTGTCTTTCTCGCGGAAGTTGATGCGACCCTTGGTCAGGTCGTACGGGGACATTTCCAGCGTGACCTTGTCGCCGGCGAGGATACGGATGCGGTGCTTGCGCATCTTGCCGGACAGGTAGGCGGTGATTTCGTGCCCATTTTCGAGGGTCACGAGAAAACGCGTGTCGGGCAGCACCTGGTTGACGGTGCCCTGCATGTCGATGAGTTCTTCCTTAGCCATTCATTCACCCGGTACTGCCGGTTCGGCAGCTGACCCCCTAAGATACAGCAACCCCATGATCCACGTCGGCAAATAAACCGACCTGCCGCCAGAAATGGGCGTATAGTGCGCCGCGGGTAGTCTCCCTTCTACTTTCTGTTTGGTCAGCCCGCGCGATCCCTCGCGCAGACCGGACCAGCGCTTAGCCGAAGAGTTTCCGATCCACGTGGCACCGTTGCCACGCGACTGCGATCGCCCCGCCTCTGGCGGGAGCTCTTCCAGCCGCGCTGCCTCATGCCTTGCGTTTCCCGTCCCCAAGCCGCTCCAGCTCGTCGTTTCGATGGGCACGGCCGAACGGACTTTTTGTCAGTGAGTATCAAATGTCCAAGATTTATGTCGGTAACCTGCCTTTTTCCGCCACCGAAGACGCCGTCCGTGAGCTGTTCTCAGCCCATGGCACCGTCGATTCGGTTGCCCTGATCAACGACCGTGACACGGGCCAACCCCGTGGCTTTGGCTTCGTCGAAATGACCTCGAACAGCGAGGCCGCCAAGGCGATCCAGACGCTGAACGGCTTCCAGATGGGCGGCCGCGCCCTCAAGGTGAACGAAGCCCAGGCGAAGACGGAACGTCCGCGCCGCTGGTAAGCGTTCAGGCGGATCCTGACCGGTCGGCAGCCTAACCGCAGCCGACTGGAACGGGGATGCAGCAGACGGCTCCTTCGGGAGCCGTTTTGCTTTGCGGGGTGCGACTGGCCTCAGGCCGGTTCTTCGTTGCGCGGCGGCACTGGCGAGAAATAGCCGATGGCGAGCAGCAGCACGCCCACGCCGAGGAAGGCCACGATTCGCTCTATTCCAGAAAGCGCGGACAAGTCGAACAGAAACAGCTTCAGCACCACGACGCCCAGCAGCAGGCCGCCGGCGAGCCACAGTGGGCGCAAGGCGCGACGAGTGGCATAGACCATGCCGACGACCGCGAGCACAGTCCAGAACACCGTCAGGGCACTCTGCACCGTGTCCGATTGCAGCATGGTGCCGCCGTAGGGCGTGCCGGCCCAATGATGCAGGGTGCGCAAGAGTGCCGCATTGGCAGCGGCGAACGCGGCGAGGCCGATGGCACCGGTCACGTACGCCAAGTCCGCAGGCGATTGCGACGAGAAATTTCCAAGGTGACGACGCCACTGCGCGAGGCTGTACAGTGCCCAGAGGCACGCGAGATCGAGCGGGTTCAGGACCGGCACGTACGGCAGGCTGGTCTGGCCGTCGCTCACGACGTTTACGACGAAGATGCCGCACCACGCAACCACGGCGAAGACCGGGGCCGACCATCGATGACAGCGAACATGTCGGGCCAGCGCATGCTCGGGCGTGACTTCTGCCGCGCGCAGGAGCACGACCAGCACCAGCGCAGGAAGTGCCAGGCGCACCGCGGCCTGCCATGCGGCGGGCAGCGCGATGAATTGAGCGACCACCCACTGCGCCTCGACCGTCAGTAGCGTCACGCCCAGGACCAGCGCGAGAAGGTGCAGCACCGGCTCGATCGCGGCCATGCCCTTGCCGTCCTGCGCGTGCCGATGCAGGAACCACACGAGGAAACCGCAGGCGAGCGGCCATGCCAGCCAACCGCCGTGGGCAGCAGGGTGTGCCGCGCTCGAGATCGCCTGCAATGCGGCCAGCACGCCGAGCACCGGGAGCAGGGCCACCGCAGGCCACCGTGCCACGGCCCAATCGAGCCGGTTGCGTAACCACAAGGAGAATGCCGCGATCGCGGTCGCCGCGCCGATGAGCGCGGTCAGTTCAAGCCGCGGCGGCACGAACGCGCGGATCTCGGCGGCCGAACCTGCGACGAGCCAACCCATGCCCACGCCGAACAACGCGACGGACGCGAAGCGCTGCCAACCCCCGTCTGCGGCGTCGACGTGCGACAGCTGCCGCGCGGCAAAGATCGCCGCGAGCGCGAGCAAGGCGTAGCCCAGGCAGTTGCTGTTCAGCACCGGCAGGGCGCTTGCGACATCGAAGTCGTTCCGCAGCACGAATGCCGCGCCGGCCAACCCCTGCAAGGCCACGCCGAACGCCTGGCCCAGCGCCCGCTGCTGGCGCACGGAAACCCATACGATCGCTGCGCCTTCGAGGGCCCACAACGCGGAGGTGGTCTGCGCGTCGAAATAGAGCGGGATCGCAAGCGTCGCGAATGTGACGCCGATCGCGAGGAACGCCTCGCCGAGCAGCCGCAGGCTCGGCACGATGCTGCGTCGAAGCAGCAGCGCGGCGAGGGCCGCGTAGAGCACCGCGAGTCCCGCGGCGAACACGGCCAGCCCGTGCTCGGTTTCGCGCAACAGCATGCCCTGCAAGCCGAACACCACGAGCGGTGTGCCGAAAACGATCGTGCCGTCGACGTAGTGCTTGAGCTCGATCGAGCGGTGACGCGCGTACAGCACGGCAATCCCAAGGTACAGCGCGAAGAAGATCCACAGGAACGGGCCCGTGCTCCACAGTTGCGCTGGCGAGTACGCACTTTCGAGGGCGAGGAGTTGCAGACCGAACGTGAACACGAAGCCAAGCAGGTTCAATGGGCGCCAGGTTTTCGCGAATGCCAGTCCGAGCACGCCGAGGTTAAGCACCACGTAGTACGCGAGCAGCATCGAGTAGTTGCCGCCGCCCGTGGAGGTCAGGACGGGTGCGAGGAATCCACCGAGCGCGCCGAGCACGGCGAGCGCCAAGGCGTCCTGCAGCACCGCGAGCACACCGGCCGCAGCGACGATCGCCAGCATGAGACCGAGCGCGACCGGCATCGGCAACAGGCCGTAGAGACGGAAGGCGGCGTAAATCGTGATGTAGAAAATGCCGATGCCGCCGCCCTGCAGCGACAGCGCATAGCCGGCACGCTTGCGGCGCAGGCGCCAGCCGAGGCCTACCAGCGCGAGGCCACCGACCGCGGCGGCGGCGAGTCGCGTTTCGATCGGAAACGTGACGCGTTCGGCCACCCACTTCAGCAGGAAAGCGACCCCGAAGAACAGCACGAGTACACCCGTGCGCACTAGCGTGTTGGCGCCGAGCAGCTTCTGTACGAGCCCAGGCGCACGTGCCTCTCGCGGGGCCGGGGGTGGGATCGGCTTTGGAAGTGGCGGTTCGGCGCGTCGGAGCGGAGGGGGCGTGGCTTCGACCGATGGTGCGATTTCGGGCCGCGGCGGGTCCTGGCGGTGCTTGCGTGCCTCCGCCTCGACGGCCTCCACCCGACGCTGCAAGCCCTCGATGCGATTGAGCAACCGCAGCACGTGCTCGTCCGTGCGGCGTTTCCACCTCGTCCCGGCGACGGCGATCGCACCGAGCGCGAGCCACAACAGAAGTTCCATCGCAATCTCCGATCGCCGCGTCGAGGCGGACTTCGCGCAGCCTAGCGGTCGTCCGCTCGCCGCGAAAGGCTCGTGTTGATTACCGATCCCCATCCGGCAACCCGCGCCGTTAGAATCGTCCCGCTAATCCAGCTTCAGCGGTGAACGACGCGTGGCTCGAATCCTGTTCCTGCATTACGGTGTGTACGGCCATACCGAGAAAATCAGCGGCGTGCTGCGCGATGAGGTCGTGCGCCTGGGCCATGTGGCCGAAGTCCGCGCATTGATCGACGGGCCGCAGGATGCCGCGACGTTCGATGCGATCGTCATTGGCGCGAGCATCCGTCACGGCAAGCACAACCCGGCGGTCTACGCCTTCATCGACGCGCACCGCGGCTTGCTCGAGGCCCGGCCCAACGCCTTTTTCTCCGTGAGCCTGGTGGCGCGCAAGCCGCACAAGAACACGCCGGAGACGAATCCGTACATGCAGAAGTTCCTCGGCCTCACCACTTGGCGGCCGCAGTTGCTCGCCGTGTTCGGCGGCGTGCTCGACTACCAGCGCTATGGCCCGTTCGACCGCCACGTGATCCGCTTCATCATGCGCCTGACGGGCGGGCCCACCGACCTGAACACGAATGTCGAGTTCACGCCGTGGGACGCAGTGCGACGGTTTGCAGGTCGCGTGGTCGAACTGGCCGAGGGCAAGCCCGTTGCGTAACGCCGGCGCGACATCGACGCATTCACGGCGCGAGGTCATCAACGCCCACCTGCACGTCGTGGTGGCGCTGTTCGTGGTGTGGTTGCTCGCCACGAGTCCATGGGTGTCGATGTTGCGCAGGGTTCCCGCGGACGCCAGCTTTTTTGATCACGCGCACATCACGGTGGGGTGGCTCACGCTGCTGTGCGGATCGATCTATGCAGCGACGGTCGCGGGGGGCGGCAGGCTCAAGCAGTACCTGCCGGGGCGGACGGCGGGCATCGGTGGTGCCATTGAAGGCCTGCTGCTGCTTACGTTGCTCGCGACGGGGGCGACCGGCGCGCTTTGGTTCCTGACGCAAGGCTCAGCCGACGCGATCACGTGGCGTGGCCTGCACATTTATTCCGCCCGTGCGCTGATCGGGGTGGGCGTCGCGCACGTGGTCGCCGTCGCGACGCACCTTATAGACCTTTAAAGACCCCCTCTCCCGCGCAAGCGGGAGAGGGTTGGGGTGAGGGCGCTCTTACGCGGCGGCCGCTTCGCCCGCTGCAGCCACCGGCACGCGGATCAGGTGATCGAACGCGCTGAGCGACGCTTTCGAGCCTTCGCCCATTGCGATGATGATCTGCTTGTACGGCACCGTCGTGGCATCGCCCGCCGCGAACACGCCGGGCAACGATGTCTGGCCCCTCGCGTCAACTTCGATCTCGCCGCGCGGTGACAGCGCGATCGTGCCCTTGAGCCAATCGGTGTTGGGCAGCAAGCCGATCTGCACGAACACGCCCTCGAGATCCACGCGATGGATCTCGCCTGAGCTGCGATCCTTGTAGCTCAGTGCGTTGACCTTGCCCTCGGCGCCATGCACTTCGGTGGTCTGCGCGGAGACGATGGCGCGCACGTTCGGCAGGCTGCGCATCTTTCGCTGCAGCACTTCGTCCGCGCGCAGCTTGCCGTCAAACTCGATCAGCGTGACGTGCTCGACGATACCCGCCAGGTCGATCGCGGCCTCGACGCCCGAGTTGCCGCCGCCGATCACGGCGACGCGCTTGCCCTTGAACAACGGACCGTCGCAGTGCGGGCAATATGCCACGCCCTTGCCGGAGTACTCTTTCTCGCCGGGCACGTTCATCTGGCGCCAGCGCGCGCCGGTCGAGATGATCACCGTGCGGCTCTTGAGCGCAGCGCCGCTTTCCAGCTTGACCGTGAAGAACCCGTCTTCGCCGCTCGGCTCGAGTGCCGCGGCCCGCTGCAGGTTCATGACGTCCACTTCGTAATGCTTGACGTGTTCTTCGAGCGCCGCGGCCAGCTTCGGGCCTTCGGTGGCCTTCACCGAGATGAAATTCTCGATGCCGAGCGTGTCCATGACCTGGCCGCCGAAACGGTCGGCCACCACGCCCGTGCGGATCCCCTTGCGGGCCGCATAAACTGCAGCGGACGCGCCGGCCGGGCCGCCGCCCACGACGAGCACGTCGAACGGGTCCTTGGCGTTGATCTGCTGCGCCGCGCGGTCTGCGCCGCTCGTGTCTATCTTGGCCAGGATTTCCTCGAGGCTGATGCGGCCCTGGTTGAACTCGACACCGTTCAGGAACACGTACGGCACCGCCATGATCTGGCGTGCCTCGACTTCGGCCTGGAACAGCGCACCGTCGATCATCGTCGTGCGCACGCCCGGGTTCAGCACCGCGAGCAGGTTCAGCGACTGCACGACTTCCGGGCAGTTGTGGCACGACAGCGAGATGAAGATCTCGAAATTGAACTCGCCCTCGAGTGCCTTGATCTGTTCGATCACGGGCGCGTCGACCTTGGGCGGGTAGCCGCCGGCCTGCAGCAAGGCGAGGACCAGCGACGTGAATTCATGGCCCAGCGGGATGGCGGCGAAGTCGATGCCCATGTCCGCACCCGCACGTGTGACGCGGAAAGACGGCGTGCGTCGGCCCGCCGGAATCTCGCTGCCGCGGATTTCGCGATACGAGATCAGCTCCGACAATGGCGCGATCTCGCGCAGCAGGTCTTGCATTTCGCGGGCTGCGTCGCTGTCGTCGAGGGCAGCAATGATTTCAATCGGCTGCGTGAGCCGGCCGAGGTAGCCCTGGAGTGTCTGCTTGAGATCGGTGTCGAGCACTGTAGTCACCTCAAATTACCCTCACCCTGGCCCTCTCCCGCTCGCGCGGGAGAGGGGACCGGACGAGTTAGATCTTGCCGACGAGGTCAAGCGACGGCTTGATCGTCTTGGCGCCGTCGTTCCACTTGGCCGGGCAGACTTCACCCGGGTGCGCGGCAACGTACTGGGCAGCCTTCAGCTTGCGCAGGGTTTCCTTGACGTCACGGGCGATCGCGTTGTCGTGGATCTCCAGCGTCTTGATCGTGCCACTCGGGTCGATGACGAACGTTCCGCGCAGCGCAAGGCCCGCGTCGTCGATGTGCACGCCGAAGCCACGCGTCAGCGTGTGCGTCGGATCGCCCACGAGCGGGAACTTGGCCTTGCCAACGGCGGGCGAAGTTTCGTGCCACACCTTGTGCGAGAAGTGCGTGTCGGTCGTGACGATGTACACCTCGGCGCCGAGCTTCTGGAACTCGGCGTAGTTGTCAGCCGCGTCCTCGACTTCCGTCGGGCAGTTGAAGGTGAAGGCTGCCGGCATGAAGATCACGACAGACCACTTGCCCTTCATGGACTCGTTGCTGATTTCGACGAACTTGCCGTTATGGAAAGCCTGCGTCTTGAACGCCGGGACGAGAGTGTTGATCAGCGACATGGTTGGATCTCCAGGTGGGTTGCCAAGGCAAAGGGAGCAGCCAGATGCTGCTCCGGAGCCCGGCATTCTCCAGCCTTCCGCGCCGTAGGGCCAATAGATTGTTCCGGGCAGACTGATAGGTGCTGACTATCAGTCCGCGACGAAGCTACGCCGGGTCGCCCGTGATTTTACTTGATCTGGCCGCGGATCTCGCCGACGCGGTAGTCGCCCGGGCCGGAATAGGGCGGATCCACGCCGTCGTACGTGTGCACGTTGACGTACGTGTTGCCAGACTCGAGTTCCCCGACCAGGTCCGACATCGGCGAGCCGATCAGCGGGCCAATGAAATCGCTGGCGTCGAAGGAGCCTTCGGCAAGCACGCCAGAGAATTCCCCGCGCTTGGCCGCTGCGCCGCCCTTGGGCCATAGCTTCACCACGGACTGGCCGTTCTGCACCGGGCCACCGAGATGCAGGTCGGCTTGCGACGGGTTCTGCAGTTTGCTGACGCTGACCTTGTAGTGGATCGTCTTGCCGTCGGCGCCCAGGCGCAGCTCCACGATGCCTGTCGCCGGTGTCGAGATGGGCTCGGGCAGGCACTGCGCGCCGTCCATGGTCGCCTTGAATACGGTGTCGGCGGCCTGCACTGGAAACGCGACGCAGCCGGCGGTGGCCAAGAGGGTAAAGAAGACGCTACGACGTTTGGACATGGAGGGCTCCCGGATCGCTTTCCTGCCCCCGCAATGTGCAGCCTGGGTGGCTCCGCGCAAATACGTAATTGCTGCGAACTGGTCGCGTTCTACGTTGTCAGCCCGGGAGCTTCTGCCGCAATGCCGCGATCTGCGCCCGCCGTTGCTCGAGTACGCCATCGAGCGCGGGGTCGAAGCCGCGGTCGCGCAGCCGGCGCTTGCGGAAAGCGAGTTCGTTCTGCGCATTGATCAGCGCGCACGACACGCGCCGATGACGCGGGTCGATGCGGTGGGTGCGAAACGTGCGCTCGGCGGTGATCGCGGCGAACTCCTTCTCTGTGACGCTGCGCCCGATCTCCTGTGCGAGTTCCTCGACGATGACTTTACGTTCGGCCTTGCCGCTGCGGTAGATGATCGCGACCAGCAGCAGCGCGAACGGCAGGAAAACGACCAGGTTCGACACGCTCGCGGCGAACATTGCCTCCCAGACGCCGAGCGTCGGCGGCGACAGCACCTCAGTGGGCGCGGCTGCGCCCGTTTTCGCAGCCGCCAGCGCAAAGAACAAGGGCAGCGAGTTGTTCCAGGCATGCCCGGCGATCGCGAGCAGATAACCCGCGACCGGCGCGAGCACGCGCAGCCACAGTCTGGGCGTCGCGCGTGACACGCCGAGCGACGCCCCGAAAATACCTGAAAACAGTGCATGCCCCGCGAGTCCCAGCCACGCGTAGCGCGTGCCGATCTGGAACCCGTAGGGCGCGGTGCCGAACTCGACGAAGTTCTGCTGCACGTACAGCGCAGACTCGAACCAGTTGCAGCCGGCCCCGATCAGCGCGCCGTAGATGAACCCGTCGCGCACGTTGTCGAACTCACCGCGCAGCAGCCAGAACAGCAGGACGATGCCGATGCCCTTGGTCGTTTCCTCGACGATGGGAGCCGACAGCGGCGCCCCGATCATCAGCGCGGCATCCGGGCCGAGCATCGTGCGGAGTGCTGGAAACTGTTCGAGCCACTGCGTGACGGCCATGATCGCGGCGGTGTTGAGCGGCAGAGCCACGGTCGTCGCGATCAGCCCGCCCCAGAGAAAAGCCGCTGCGAACGCGTAGGGCGATTCGCGTTCGCGCCGGTCGAGGTACCACAGGAGCATGATTGGCAGCGTGGCCATCGCCGACGAGATGGCGAGCGCGCGGACGAACACCGCAGTGGCGGCCGATCCGAGGCCGGCCGCGACGGCGCAGATGACGACAGCCGCAAACAGCAGCAGCACGGCGAGCGTCCAGGCAATGGCGCGCGCGACGCGCGGCTGCCGCAAGGGCGAGGCGAGTGGGTCGAGCGTGACGGCTGACAGTGCCTGACGCATCGGGTTGCTGGTACTCCGGGCTGGCGGACGCTGGGACGGTCAGGCAAGGACCAGGGCCACGATGCCCGCCGCGAGTATGCCGATTGTGGCTACCAGAATCGAACCGCGCAGTTGGGCCGTGCCCAGTGCGGCGACGATGCCTGCCTTCACGACCGTATTGCTCAGCACGGCGATCGTGATCGCATGTGCCGCGACAGCGGGACTGCCCGAGCGCGCGTATTGCGCCATCGACAGCGTGATCGCGTCGACGTCGGTCGTGCCTGCCAGTGCTGCGAGGTAATACAGGCCCGTTTCCGGCGCGTTCGCCTGGACGATCTTGACGAGCAGCAGCACGACGGCGAACAAGGCCGCGAACTTGATGGCCGACGTGAGACTGAACGGATTGCGCAACGGCACGTCCTGCGCCTGCACGGCGCGCCCCGCCTGCCGCAGGTGCCAGACGCCGAAAGCGGCAGCAACGACGGTCATCGCGACAATGGCGGGCAACAAGGCGGGCAAAAGCGCGCGGTTGACGACGAGCACTTCAACCAGCACTCGCGCGAAACTGACGGCCCAGGCCAGCAGGATGCCGCTCGCAATCGGGGTGCTCGATTCCGCGTATTGCGGCTCACGACTTTGCCGGGCGAACGACAGCGTCACCGCCGTGGATGACACGAGCCCGCCCGTGAGACCCGTGAGCGGCAGGCCCCGGTGTGCGCCGAGCATGCGCGTCAACACGTAACCAATCAGCGACAGCCCGGAAATCAGCAGCACCAGGAGCCACAGCGACTGCGGATTCAATGCCTGCCACGGATCCAGGGGCTCGTCGGGCAACAGCGGCAGGATGATGAACGTGGCGATCAGCAGCCGCAGCACGGCGTACACGTCGTCCGAGCCGAGCTTGCCGACGAACCCGTGCAGCGGTTGCTTATAGGCAAGCACTGCTGCAACAACCACGCCGATGCCCACCGCCAGTTCGCGTTGGCCCAATGCGGCGAGCGCGCCGAGCAGGAAGGTCGCGAGCGCGGCGATTTCCGTCGTGAGGCCCAGGCTGTCCGGGCGCATGCGCGCGCCGATTGCGTAGCCGGTGATGACGGCGGCACCGACGACGACGAGACCTGCGGCCAGCACCCAGGGCGTCTCGAGGAGCACGCTCAGCCACCCAGCCAGCGCGCCAAACAGCGCCATAAGCATCAACGTGCGCAGTCCCGCGATCTCTGGATGTTCGAGCTGCTGCTTGTGGCGTTCGCGCTCGATGCCGATCAGCGCGCCGATCAGCAGCGCGGTGGCGAAGTTCCAGACCAGCGTGAGGTCGAGTTCCGGCACGCACCCCTCCTAGGGTCGTGCCGTACCCGGCGCGATCGAGTCGATGACCTTTTCCAGCGCCGACTCGCACACGCCGCAGAAAGGCACTTGGTTGCGGGTGAACATGATGCAGTCGAGCTGCGGCCGGTAGTAGGCCTGCGCATCGTAATTGGCCCCCCGGAATGCACCTACAGCGGCTCGATGGCGTTCGCGCGCGAACATGTTGGTCGCGTGCGCCTGTTCTTCGCGGAACAGCGCGTCCATCTCGCTTTCGGGCCGACGCTCGGCGCGGATCTGCTTGCGCCGCGCCTGAATGTCGCGCTGGAACGCCTCGAACTCGTCCTTCGCCCACGGCGTGGGCAACGGTGTGCTCGTGGCGACCAGGTGCCGCCACTTCAGTTTCTCTTTATCGAGCAGCGCCGTGACGTTCGGTTCCCAGGGCTCGACGATCGCCTGCGGCGCGTTGTACGCGACGGGCGAGGTGTAGTACTCATCCGCGAGGGCGGCGAAGTGATGGCCGAACTCGTGCACGAACAGGTACTCCGCCCAGACACTGTTCACCGCGACGGTGGCATACAGGTTGTAGATGCCGCCGCCGCCGTAAGTGTCGCTGTTGGCGAGGATGACCATCGCCTCGTATGGCGCGTGCATCGCAATTTCGCGCAGCGCGCGATTCTCGAACGTCAGCACGTAGCGTTCGCTGCGCAGCGCGTCGTACGTCGTGCCCAGCGGTGAATTCCGCTGCGCGCCCGTGGAGGGCCGCGACACGCCCGATTCGGTGGCGGGCGGGCAGAGTCCCCAGACGTTGAAGTCGGTGCGCCGTCGCGCAAAAGGCTGCACCTTGAACAACGCGGCCGTCATGCGCCCGGCATCGGTACGGAATTTGGCCGCGCACTCCTGCGCCGTGTAGCCGTCGCCCAGCAGCAGCAGGTCGACCTTGTCGGCAGGGGCCCCGTGCTGCTCGATGGCTATCAACGATTGCGGCGCCGACGGCGACCGGTCAACGAACATGTCGGTCGTGTCGAGGCTGGCTTTCCAGATGGGTTGAAACGCCTGCTGCGCATCCCGCTTGTAGATACGCACCTGCACCGGGCCTGGTTTGGCCGGCGCCGGAAAGCGCAGCGATTCGTGGAACGTACGATGCTGGGCCAGCGCTTCGTCGGTCGTCGTCCATTCGCCGAAGATGGAAGCGAGGCCTCGCGACTGCAGCACCGTGCCATCGGCTGCGCGGACTTCGTACCGATAAAGACCGGACTGGCCATCGTCGGCCGCACGTGCAGGGTGGCCTGGCCACGGCAGCGGTTCCTGGCGCAGGCGATCGATCGCGAAGATTTCGGTTCCCTTGCCCCCGGTGTGCAGCAGGTCGAGACGGTATGTAGTGAGCGAGACATCGGCCGCGCCGCTCGAAGCACTTACCAGGGTGGCGATCGAGGCGACGCAGGCGGCGGCAATGGAGGTGATTTTCACGGGTTGTTCCGGTACTTGCGGGTGCGGGGGCGGCGAGCGGCGGACTTGGCGCTGGTTTCCTTCCCCCGCGCGGTCTCCGGCACAGCCCGGGCCTTGCGCTTCGCCGTGCCGCGACGCGGCCGGCGCCCGCCTTCGATGCGGGCGAGTGCGCGCTGTTCGCGCGCCTGCACGACCACCTCGACCTGACGCAACTGCGTCATGAACAATTGCGCGACACGCGATAGCGGCCGCTTGCGCGTGTAGAACACGCCGTAACTCAACTGCAGCCATGGCGCAGTAAAGGGCAGCAACTCGACCTGCTTGGCGCGCAGTTCCTGCTCGAGCGCCACCAGCGGCGCCAGGCCGACTGCATCGCCTGCCAGCACCACGTTGCGTGCCACCGCGAAGCTGTCGACCATGAGGCTCGGGGTGAGGTCACCGGTTTCGCGGTCGACGCGGGCATGCGTGGCCGCCTTGCCGAGGTGGGCCGCCATGCGCTGTGGCAATCGCGGTGCGACCAGTGGAAATATGAGGATCGTCTCGAGCGAATGTTCCTTGGCCGATACGAGGGGGTGCCCCTGGCGCACGAAGAAGAACAGGCGATGTTCGGCCACCGGTTCAATCGTGAGCCGCATGGGGTGTCGCTCCGCACCCGTCGTGTCGCCGACGGCAAACTCGAGTTTGCCGCCCAGCACGTCACGCGCGAGATGCTCGAAGTCGCTGGTCTGCGCATGGACGCGCAGGCGCGAGTTCGCCGAAGCCATGCGGCCGAGCGCGGGACCCAGCGGCAGTTCGGCCGCAAACATGTCGGTGCCGAAGTGCAGTTCCGGCGCCTGCAGGCCGGCGAGTTCTTCCAGGTCGCGCGTGAGGTCGCGCGCCTGCG
>JANNGT010000267.1:0-2279 GCA_031404015.1 Gammaproteobacteria bacterium
CAAGATGGCCGAGGCGCTGATCAAGTACGAGACGATCGACGACTCGCAGATCGCCGACATCATGCAGGGCCGCGAGCCGAAGCCGCCCGCGGACTGGGAAGATCGAGACCTCGGCACGCCGCCGGAGGTGCGTCCGCGCCCGACCCGTGGCGGCGAAGGCGACGCGCCATCGGCTCGCCCTGCACCCCAGCACTAGGAAGGGGATAGGGGTTAGGGGTTAGTGAGGAGGGCGGCGTTGCCGCCCTTTTCATTTGTGCGTTTACAATTTGGCGCCTGCGCAAAATCATCCGAATTACTTCCCGTCCTTCCTGCGCTTCCTGCGCTTCCTGCGCTTCCGACTAAACCCTAACCCCTAACCCCTTTCCGTAACCCCTAACCCCTAACCCCTTCTTCATGCGCTGCCGCACTCGCTCGCTGCCCCTCGACGTTCCCGCCGTCATGGGGATTCTCAACGTCACCCCGGACTCGTTTTCCGACGGCGGTCTGCACGCGAGTCGCGAGGCAGCGATCGCGGCCGGACTGCGCATGGTCACCGACGGCGCCGCGATCATTGACGTGGGCGGTGAATCAACGCGCCCTGGTGCGGGTCCGGTCGGCATACAGGAGGAAATCGATCGGGTGGTGCCCGTGATCGAGGCGTTGGCGAAGCAGGCCGATGCAATCATCTCGGTCGACACCAGCAAAGCCGAGGTGATCGACGCGGCATTGCGCGCCGGTGCTCACATGGTGAACGACGTGCGCGCGCTCCAGTTACCCGGCGCGCTGCAGCAGGCGGCAAAGCATGGCGCCGCGGTGTGCGTCATGCACATGCAGGGCGAACCCGCGACGATGCAGCGTGATCCTCAGTACCGGGATGTCGTCGCCGAAGTGCGCGTTTTCCTGGTGGAGCGCATCGCGGCCTGCCACGCCGCGGGCATCGCCCTGGACTCGGTCTGCATCGACCCGGGCATCGGCTTCGGTAAAACACACGGGCACAACCTCGAGCTGCTGCGTAACCTGCGCTCGTTCACGAATCTCGGCTGCCCATTGCTCATCGGCGTCTCGCGCAAGGGGCTCATCGGTATCATGACGGGGCGTCCTGCGCCCGAGCGCATGGTCGGTAGCGCCGTGGTTGCTGCCATGGCCGTGCAGGCAGGGGCCGCCATCGTGCGTGCGCACGACGTGCCGGCGACGGTCGACGCGATCAAGGTGGCTCTGGCGCTGGGCATGGACGCGAGTTCGCCGTAGGGACGACGACGACAAGTTAACGCAGTGGCGATGCAGCCTTGCGCCGCATCGCGAGAGGAGTCGGCTGGACATGGGCAGAAAATATTTCGGGACCGATGGCGTGCGCGGGCGAGTCGGGGAGGAGCCGATGACCGTCGAGTTCGCGCTGCGTCTCGCCAGCGCCGCTGCGCGCGTGCTGGCACCCGATGGCGGCACGGCGCTCGTCGGCAAGGACACCAGGGTGTCGGGCTACATGTTCGAGGCGGCACTCGAGGCGGGGTTCATCGCGGCCGGCGTCAATGTCAACCTCATTGGGCCGCTGCCTACCCCCGGCATTGCGTACATGGCCCAGCAGTTTGGCTGCAAGTTCGGGGTGGTGATCAGCGCGTCACACAATTCGTACGAAGACAACGGCATCAAGTTTTTCGACGAGCACGGCAGCAAGCTCTCCGACGAACTCGAGGAGCAGATCGAGGCCTACCTGGACCAGCCCGCGCTCACGCGCGAGTCCATGCACCTGGGCAAGGCGGCGCGTGTCGACAAGTCGCGTGTGCAGTACCAGGAGTTCTGCATGTCGGTGCTGCCCAAGGGCACCGACCTTTCGGGGCTCAAGGTGGTGGTCGACTGCGCGAACGGCGCAGCCTACAAAGTGGCCCCCCGGGTGTTGACCGACCTCGGCGCTGAGATCATTCCGCTCGGTTGTTCACCCAACGGCCGCAACATCAACCTGCGTTGTGGTTCGACGTCGCCCGGGTTGATCCAGGCGACCGTGTCCGGCGTGCATGCCGATGTCGGCATTGCCCTCGACGGCGACGGCGATCGGCTCGTCATGGTCGATCACCTCGGACGTATAGCCGATGGCGACCAGTTGCTCTACGTGATTGCGTCTGATCGCAAGCGCACGGGTACGCTCAAGGGTCCCGTGGTCGGCACGGTGATGAGCAACCTGGGACTCGAGCAGCAGCTGCGTGCCGAAGGCATCGAGTTCCTGCGGGCAAAGGTGGGCGATCGCTACGTGCTCGCGATGCTCAAGGAACACGGCGGCGTGCTGGGCGGAGAGACGTCGGGACACC
>JANNGT010000268.1:0-8745 GCA_031404015.1 Gammaproteobacteria bacterium
GTCAACCTGGGACTGGACGTCGGCCTGGGCGCGATATCGAAGACCTATGTGCAGCTCGGCCTGGACGAGGCGCCGCCGAAGTATCCGTCGATCATGCTCGGCACGGCGCAGCTCAGTCCGGTGGAAGTCGCGCAGATGTACAACTCGCTCGCAAACGGCGGTTTCCGCTCGCCGCTGCGCTCGGTGCGCGCGGTGATCGATGAGCAAGGCAAGGCCCTCAAGGCGCCGGAACTCGAAGTCAGCGAGGCAGCGCCCGCCGAGGCGGTCTATGCGCTGAACCGGATGTTGATCGAAGTGTTCGAGCGCGGCACCGCTCGTCCGGCGAAGAAGGACCTTCCGCCGAACCTGGTCGTCGCCGGCAAGACCGGTACGTCGAACGATTATCGCGACAGCTGGTTCGCGGGGTTCTCGGGGGGGCACGTCATCGTCGTGTGGATGGGTCACGATGACAACGCACCGACCGGGCTCACTGGTACGACCGGCGCATTGCAGGCCTGGACGCGACTGATGTCCTCCATTTCGACGACCTCGTTCGAGCCACTGATGCCAGAGGCCGTCGAGGACCGCTGGATGGAGTTTTACTCGGGCCTGGAAACCTCCCCGTACTGTTCCGGATCCGCGGTGAGGATGCCGTTCCCGTTGGGTGCGGTGCTGGATCCCAGCGCGACCTGCCCGCCCTCGACTACGCAGGAGGAAGGTGCGCTGATGCGCCTGCTGGCACCGTCCGACCCAGATACGGACAGCGCCGCGATGCCGGTGGAACCCGACACGTCAGTCAATCCGCCTTGATCTGATCCGCGCGGGGGCCGGACAATCGCGTCCGAGGTACCCCATGCTCCCCCACTTGCGCGTTTCCATTGCCGTTGTCCTGCTCGCATTGGCCGGCTGCAGCCTGCAGCCGTTCAAGAACGAGCCGTCTGCGCCGACGCCCGGACAGGTGCCGACGGGGGGCAGCGGACCCGTGCTCACCGGGCCGCCGGCAGAAACGCCGTCCACCACCACCGAACCGGTCATCGAGCCACCGCCTCCTGCGGCCCCCGTCCCCCGGGAACGCCCGAAGGTTGCACCGGCTGTGCTGAGCCCTGCCAGCAAGTCGCTGGTCGCTCAGGCGCAGACCCAGCGCAAAAAAGGCGACCTGCCGGGAGCCGGTACGTCGCTCGACCGCGCACTGCGCATCGAGCCCAATAATCCGTTGCTGTGGATCGAGATGGGGCGGCTGCGCATGGACCAGCGCAACTTCGCGCAGGCCGAGGCCATGGGGCGCAAGGCCCTCTCGATGTCAGTGGGAGATGGTCGCACGCAATCCGCAGCCTGGCAGCTCATCGCCGACGCGCTACGCGCCCGCGGGAAAAACCCGGAAGCTCAGGAAGCCCTCCTGAAGTCCAAAGAAGTTTCTTTTCGTTGACTCCTCGCCAATAATTCAGCAAATAAATGAAGTCTTTTTGGCGTCTCAGCCCACTTTTCCTGGATTTGTCAGCAGAATGTACAGTGCCGAGGCTTTTGCAATGGAAGTGGGCGATACATTTAATAATTGATCATGATTGTCCTTCTGCAAAGGGTTAGTGAAGCATCGGTTACGGTTGACGGAGCGGTTGTGGGCGCGATCGGTCATGGCCTGCTGGCTTTTGTGGCCGTCGAGCCTGCAGACGATACCCAGACGGCCCGTCGCCTGGTTGAGCGCACATTGGCGTATCGCGTGTTCGATGATGCAGACGGCAAGATGAATCTGAGCCTCGCCGATGTGAACGGCGAACTGCTGCTGGTTTCGCAATTCACGTTGGCCGCTGACACGCGCAAGGGCCTCCGCCCGAGCTTTACCGCCGCGGCGCCGCCAGGACTCGGACGCACACTGTTCGACCAGCTGGTTGCTTACGCTCGCGCGCGGCTGCCGGACAAAGTGGCCACTGGCCGCTTCGGCGCCCACATGCAGGTGGCGCTCGTGAATGACGGTCCCGTCACTTTCTATCTGCGATTTTCCGCAAATGGCGCAACCGAGACAGCCTGATGGTTGTCGTATGATGTTCGCCCCCTGTTACGGGCCCCGGAGAATTCCATGGGTATTGGTCTGAAAGAACTCCTGATCATCCTGCTGATCGCGCTGGTCCTGTTCGGGGCCAAGAAGCTCAAGAACGTCGGCTCGGACCTCGGGTCTGCTGTACGGGGCTTCAAGAAGGCCATGAGTGACGGCGAGGACGAACAGAACAAGCAACTGACCGACCTGACCGACACCGCCAAGGATGCGGAATTCAAGGAGCGCTCGGGCGCGTCGTCGACCCAGACGGACGGAAAGCCGGGCTGATTTCGATGTTCGAGGTTGGCTTCACCGAAATCCTGTTGATTTTCGGCATCGCGCTGCTCGTGCTCGGCCCCGAGAAGCTGCCGAAGCTGGCGGCCGACGTCGGCCGCTGGGCCGGGCGCGCTCGCACCATGGCGCGGCAGTTGCGCACCCAGCTCGAGCAGGAGACGCAGTTCAACCCGCTCTCCGGCATCAACACGGACCTTGGCAGCAACGCCTCGCCAGGCTACACGCCGCATTCGATCCACACTCCGGCTGCACCGACGCCTGCCGCCACAGCCGACGACGGGTCGCGCGCCGCGCCTGCGCAACTCGCCGACCAGGCTCCAGCGGTGGCGGCGAGTCCGACGTCCGCGGGCGTTGACCCGGCCGGCCGCTGATGAGCCAGGGCACTGGCGAAGGCGAGCCACTCGCGGAAGGCACGCTGGTCTCGCACCTGCTCGAGTTGCGCAACCGCGTGCTGCGCGTCGTCATCGCAATCGTCGTCTGTTTCATACCGCTGGCTTTTTTCCAGAATGAGCTTTTCACGCTGGTCGCCAGGCCGCTGATTGAAAAACTGCCCGCCGGCACTTCACTGATAGCGACGAGCGTGGTGTCGCCCTTCATGGCGCCGCTGAAGTTATCGCTGATCTGCGCGCTCTTCGTCGCGATGCCGTATGTGCTGCTGCAGATCTGGGGCTTCGTCGCCCCGGGTCTTTACAAGCGCGAGCGCCGCTTTGCAGCGCCGCTGATCGTCTCGAGCATCCTGTTGTTCTACACGGGCATGGCATTCGCGTATTTCATCGTCTTCCCCCTGATGTTCCAGTTCCTCGCGTCGACGACGCCGACCGGCGTGAAGATGATGACCGACATCGCGAACTACCTCGATTTCGTGCTGCTGCTGTTCCTCGCCTTCGGCATTGCCTTCGAAATGCCGGTGGCGGTGGTGTTGCTCGTCGTCACCGGCCTGGTGAAGATCGACGTGTTGACGCGCAATCGCGGCTACGTGATTCTCGGTATCTTCGTCATCGCCGCATTCCTGACACCTCCCGATGCCGTGTCGCAGAGCTTCATGGCCATTCCGATGTACCTGCTGTACGAGGTGGGCATTGTTTTTGCGCGCATGATCCAGAAGAGCCGGGACGCGGCAGCGCCCGCGCCATCCGAAGGCTGACGTCCTCCAGTGCTGGGCGGACATCCGCGCGCGCTCGCAACGCTCTTCTTCACGGAGATGTGGGAGCGCTTCACGTTCTACGGCCTGCGCGCCCTGCTGGTGCTGTTCCTGGTCGACGCGGTCGAAACCGGTGGCTATGGCCTGGATGACAAGACGGCAACCGCGATCTACGGCCTGTACACGGCGGCTGTGTTCATGGCTGCGCTGCCGGGTGGCTGGATTGCCGACCGGCTGATCGGCGCTCAGCGCGCGGTCATGGTCGGCGGCGCGCTGATGACGATCGGCTCGTTGATGCTCACGATCCCGGGTCCGCCGCAACTGTTCTACGGTGGGCTGCTGGTCATCATCCTCGGGGTCGGCCTGCTGAAGCCGAACGTGTCGACGCTCGTGGCCGACTTGTATCCGGAAGGCGGTGGCCGGCGGGACGCGGGCTTCACGATTTTCTACATGGGCATCAACCTCGGCGCATTCATCGGGCCGTTGATCGCGGGGTGGCTGGCGCAGCGATACGGGTGGCGCATCGGTTTTCTCGCCGCAGCGGTGGGCCTGCCTTTCGGGCTGCTGCAGTTCTGGCTTTCGCGTCACCTGTTCGACGGTGCCGGCACCAAGCCCAACCGCAACGACGGGGGCGCCGGGCTCGCGACGGACTGGCGCCGCCTGTGGGTCGCGGTGGCTTTGCTGGCCGTGATCGCCGCCGTGTTGTTTTCCGGCGCAGTGCATCTCGATCCAATCCGGCTGGCGCAAGGCGCTGCATACGTGCTGGTCGGCATGGCGGCGCTCTACTTCCTGTACCTGTTCTTCGGCGCGGGCCTCGACCCCGTCGAGCGCAAGCGCATGGTCGTCGTGCTCGTCATGTTCCTGGGCGTGGCGTCCTTCTGGTCCGGCTACGAGCAGGCGGGCTCCTCGCTCAACCTGTTTGCGAAGCGCTATATCGACAGGATGGTGGGCGGCTTCGAGATTCCTGCGGGCTGGTTCCAGTCCGTGCAGCCAGCGTTCGTGATCCTGTTTGCGCCGGTGTTTTCAGCCCTGTGGGTTTATTTGGCCCGACGCAACATGGATCCGGCCGCGCCACTCAAGTTCGCCTTCGGGCTGCTGCTGATGGGTCTCGGCTTTCTGTTCATGGTGGCCGCTGCAAACATCGTGGCTGACGGGCTCAGTGCGCCCGCTTACCTGCTGATCCTGACCTACCTGCTCACCGTGTTCGGCGAGTTGTGCGTGAGTCCCGTGGGACTTTCGACCGTGACGAAGCTGGCGCCGGCACGACTGGTCGGCCAGATGATGGGCGTGTGGTTCCTCGGCAGTTCACTGGGCAAGCTCATGGCGGGCCTGATCGCCGGCGGCTTCGACGCCAGCAATGTCGCAGCGATGCCCGACCGGTTCATGTTCATCGTGCTGTATGCGTGCGGGATCGGCGTCGTGCTGCTGCTGATCAGCCGGCCGCTTGCACGGATGATGGGCAACGTCCGCTGAGCTTGGACCGTCTTTTCCCTTGTTCCTGAGACCGGAGATCTGCATGCCTGCTACGTTGCATCGGACTGGCCGCCGCGCACTCGCCGTCCTGCTCGTCTGTGCGATGCCAAGCCTGCACGCCGCCGATCGCGCCGCAGCTGAACCGGTCACTGTCATCAAGGCCGGGCGACTCATCGACGTCGGCGCGGGGCGGGTGAGGACCGACCAGGTCATCGTGATTCAGGATGGCAAGATCACAGCCGTTGGCGCGGCTGGCGTCACGCCCGTTCCGCCTGGGGCGAAGGTCGTTGATCTGTCGGGCAAGACCGTGCTGCCCGGGCTCATCGACACGCACGCGCATGTCACCGGCGACCCGACGTTGCCGCCGTTTTATGGCTACGGCATTTCGGTGCCGCGCCAGGCCTTGAAAAGCGTGCGCTTCGCGCGCGAGACGCTGCTCTCCGGCGTCACCACGATCCGCGACGTCGGCGCTTCCGCTTACATCGACGTCGCATTGCGCGATGCGGTCGATGCGGGCGACGTGATCGGGCCGCGCATGCTGGTCTCGGGCCCTGCGATCGGCATCTCGGGGGGTCATTGCGACAGCAACATGCTCGCCCCGGAGTTCGCGGAGCAAGCGGAGGGCGTGGCCGACGGTGCGGACGCCGTGCGCGCGATGGTGCGCAAGAACATCAAGTACGGCGTCGACGTGATCAAGTACTGCGGCACGGGCGGTGTGTTCTCCAAGGGCACGCGCGTGGCCGCGCAGCAGTACACCCCTGAAGAAGTCGCGGCGCTCATCGACGAGGCCCACATGGCGGGTCGGCGTGTCGCCGTGCATGCGCACGGTGCGAACGGCATCAAGGTGGCGCTACGCGCCGGCGTCGATACGATCGAGCACGCGAGCCTGATCGACCAGGAAGGCCTCGAACTCGCAAAGAAGAACGGTGCTTACCTGTCGATGGACATCTACAACACCGAGTACACGCAAACAGAAGGTCCCAGGCGCGGTGAGCTCGAGGAGTTCCTGCGCAAGGATCGGGAGGTGGCGCAGGCCCAGCGCGACAACTTCAGGAAGGCCGTGCAGATGGGCGTCAAGCTGACGATGGGCACCGACACCGGCGTGCACCCGCACGGGGATGCCCCGAAACAGCTTGCGTTCATGGTGCAGTACGGCATGACGCCGATGCAGGCGCTGCAGGCCGCGACGAAGGTCGGCGCCGAGGCGCTGGGCATCGCAGCCGAGGTGGGACAAATTGCGCCGGGCTATTCGGCGGACCTCGTAGCGGTTACGAAGGATCCCCTGGCCGACATCCACGCCATGGACAACGTCGAGTTCGTCATGAAGCAGGGAACGGTGTACAAGCAGTGAGGTTTCCCGACCTTGCTCTCGCACCGCAAAATCCACCAGACTCACGGCCTTCGCGCCTGTGGGCGCACCGCTCTGGAATAGCAAACAAATAATGTCCAGCACCGCAGTACCCGGCGTGCCCGCCGGCACCTGGCTCGGCCACCCGCAAGGCCTCTACCTGCTGTTCGCCACCGAGATGTGGGAGCGTTTCAGTTACTACGGCATGCGCGCCCTGCTGGTGCTGTCGCTCGTGGCCGGTGTCGAAACCGCCAACCCGGGCTTCGGCTGGACGCAAAGCGAGGCTCTCAAGCTCTATGGCCTGTTCACCGGCTTCGTCTATTTCACGCCGTTGATCGGGGGCTGGCTCGCAGACAATTACCTGGGCCAGCGCAAGTCCGTGATCATCGGCGGTCTCGTGATGGCGGCCGGTCAGTTCACGCTGGCGGCGGCGATTCCCGGCAACCTGCAACTGTTCTACATCGGCCTCGTGCTGCTGGTCCTGGGCAACGGCTTCTTCAAGCCGAACATCTCCACGATGGTGGGCGACCTGTACCCGGAAGGCGACGCGCGGCGTGACGGCGCGTTCACCATTTTTTACATGGGCATCAACGCGGGCGCTTTTCTCGCGCCACTGATCTGTTCAACGCTCGGGGAAGACCCGGCCAAAGGCTGGGCGTACGGCTATTTCGCCGCGGGCGTCGGCATGATTCTTTCGGTGATCATCCAGCTGGCGTTCGCGCGCAAGTACCTCGGCGCAATCGGCGTGGTGCCGGCTGCACACCGCGCGCTCGAACAGTCGGGCGGCGAGAAGAAGCCGCTGACGCCGGACGAAGTCGATCGGCTGCGCGTGATCTTCATGCTGTTCGTGTTCATCGTGCTGTTCTGGGCCGCGTTCGAGCAGGCCGGCGGCCTCATGAACCTGTACGCGGCCGAGAAGACGGACCGCATGATCGGCGCCTTCGAGGTGCCGGCGGGCTGGTTCCAATCGCTGAACCCGCTGTTCATCGTGCTGCTGGCACCGCTGTTCTCGGTGACCTGGAGCAAACTCGGCGAGAGTGGCAACAACCCACCCACGCCGAAGAAGATGGTGTTCGGCCTGGTGCTCACGGGGATTGGCTTCCTCGCCATGGTCGCGGCTGCGTTGGAGTCGGAGTCCGGCGCCAAGGCGAGCATGTGGTGGCTCGTCATCGCCTATTTCTTCCACACGACGGGCGAGCTCTGCATCTCGCCCGTGGGCCTGTCGATGGTGACGAAGCTGGCGCCGCTACGTCTCGCGTCGTTAATGATGGGCGTCTGGTTCCTGATCAACTTCGTGGCCAACTGGCTGGCGGGCATCATCGGCTCGTACGCGGAGAGTCTCGGCGAGCTGTCGATATTCGGCGGCCTGGCGGCCACCTTGTTCATTTTTGCTGTCGTGCTATGGACGCTCTCCGGCATGCTCGTGCGCTGGATGCACGGAGCCGAAGAGATCAAGCGTTGAGGAAGCCTTGCTGCGGAGTGATTGCATGAAGCGGACCGAGAGTGCGGCGGCGCTGGCCGTGCTCGACCGGGACCTCATCGACGCCGAGTCGCCTTCGCCGCTGTACTTCCAGGTCTACACGGTCCTGCACAACGCAATCGTGAAGGGCCTGATCGCGAACGGGTCGCGCATGCCGTCCGAAAAAGAAATTGCGGACGGCTTCGGCGTCTCGCGCATCACCGCCCGGCGCACACTGGTCGAACTCGCAGGCAAGGGCCTGGTCGTCCGCCACCGCGGCAAGGGCACGTTCGTGAGTCACGCCGAGCGGATCGCTCCGATCGTCGCGCCGCTCGGCTCCAATGCCGAGAGCCTCGGCGACCTGGGTCGCGGCACCCTGCTCACCGTCCTGCAGAAGCGCGCGGCGGTGTTGCCACCTGATTTGCAGGAAGCGTTCGGACTCAGCGCAGCGACGCGGGTCTGCCAGCTCGTCCGCGTGCGCAGTGCGAGTGGCCAGCCCTTCGCGCACTACGTGTCGTGGACACCAAAATTTTCGGCCGCCACTCCACGGCAGGAGTTCGAAGGCGCGAGCCGCCTGACCCTGTTCGAGCGTTACGGGCTCAAGATCGCGCGCATGGAGCGCTTCCTCAGCGCGGAGGGCGCAGCCCCCGACGTGGCAAGGGCGCTCGACGTTCCGAGCGGCAAACCGCTGCTGAAGCTCGTCCGGTTTTCCTACAACGTCGATGGACGTTTGCAGGATCATTTAACCGCACGCTACAACTCAGACCTTTTCAGTTACCGGGTCGAAACCAAGGTTGGGCTCGACTGAGCCGGCCGGTCGGCCTGTTTTTTCCGGAGATTCTGATGTTTGCCAAGCCCGCTGGCCGACCCGGCCTTCTCCTGCACACCGCACGCATGCGTGCTCGAGTCGGAGCTGCGATCGCCGTCACTGTCTTGGCCGTCGCTCCGCTGTACACGGCGACCGCCGCTGAAACCGCGGACGAATTCGTCGCGCGACTCAATAAGGAGTTCGCGGACAT
>JANNGT010000269.1:0-2056 GCA_031404015.1 Gammaproteobacteria bacterium
GCGAGGTCGATGAGGAGATCCGGTCGCTCGTCGTCGGCGAGCGCAAGCGCGTCGCACAGCACCAGCCTGCCCTCCGCGTCCGTGTTGCCGATCTCGACGGTGATGCCCTTCCGCGTGCGGATCACATCGCCCGGGCGGTACGCATTGCCGGCGATCGCGTTCTCGACCGCTGGAATCAGTACGCGCAGGCGCACGGGCAGTTGCGCCGCCATCACGAGCTGGGCCAGCCCGAGTGTGCAGGCTGCACCGCCCATGTCTTTTTTCATGAGCGCCATGCCCGCGCCCGGCTTGATGTCGAGGCCGCCCGTATCGAAGCAGACGCCCTTGCCGACGAGCGTCACCCTGGGGTGCGAGGGGTCGCCCCAGGCGAAGTCGACCAGCCGCGGCGCGCTGGCAGATGCTTGTCCCACCGCGTAGATCGCGGGAAAGCCGCGGCGCAACTCCTCGCCGGTGATCTCCTGCGGCGCCGCACCATGGTCACGCGCGACTCGGATCACCTCGCCCGCAAGTCGCTCCGGCGTCATGTCACAGGCGGGCGTGTTGACGAGGTCACGTGCCAGGCCCGTCGCCGCCGCCTGGCGCACGATGTCAGCGCCGTCCACGTCGTCGGGCAAAAGCAGCCGCGCTCGCGGGGCAGTCGGCTTCGACGTGGTCTTGTACGTGTCGAAGCGGTAACAGCCATAGGCCCAACCGAGCGCAAGCGCACTCGCCGCAGCGGGCGAGAGCTGGTTGGTAACGCGCCACGCAGTATTGGCAGGCAGGCGTTCCGGCAAGCCTGCGCAGTGCCAGAGTTCGAGACCGTCGAGTGCGGCCAATGCGCCCAGCCCGCCGACTGCACCGAGCATTTGCCCCGTCGGCGAGGGCAGCAGTGCAACCTGATGCCTCTCGGCCTTGAACCCACACCCGGTCAGCCAGTCCTGTGTCGCCGCGTGCTGGCTGGCGAGCCACGAGGGAAACTCCGCCTGCGTGACGAGCGCAAGTTCGTGCGCCGCTGCGGCGGCTTCGATGTCGGCAGGATCGATGAAAAAATCCACGATGGGTGAATTCCGTGCGCTGGGATGCGGCTAGCTTAGCAGCGCCGGGCGCTGCCTTCGGCTGCGCGTCCCAGTCGAGTTGGACTGGTTCTTTTTGCACTGCGGTTGACAATCGCCAGCGCCCTGTGCTGCTATCCCACCTTACTTTCTACGCTCTCAACACGCAGGCGCTGGATGCAGTCGACGTTCGACTACTCCCTTACGTTCTCGGTCACTCCGCTGGCCGGGCTGCTGCTTGCGTCCCTTACCCTGCTGCGCCTGCGGAGGTGCGGGGCGACGGGCTGAGAGCGCATTCGCGCGATTGGACACCAGAACCCCGCACGGCAAGCCGGCCGGCGCGGGGTTTTTTCACGTTTAAGCACCGGCAAAATCTGTACGGACCCGAGGAGATAGCAAAGATGCGTGCGTATTCAAAGAAGGACGTCGACAAGAAAGCCCTCAAGGGCGCAAGGATTGCCGTGGTCGGCTACGGCAGCCAGGGTCGCGCGCATGCGTTGAACCTCAAGGATTCGGGCTTCGACGTCGTCATCGGCGTCCGCAAGGGCGACAGCTGGAAGCAGGCAAAGAAGGACGGTCTCGCCGTCGCCGTGCCGGCCGATGCGGTCAAGGGCGCCACGCTCGTCGCGCTGCTCACGCCGGACACGACGCAGGCCGAAAACTACAAGGAAATCCTGCCGAACCTCGGCAAGGGCGCCACGCTGCTCTTCGCGCACGGCTTCAACATTCACTTCAAGCAGATCAAGCCGCGCAAGGATCTCGACGTGGTGCTGATTGCCCCGAAGGGCCCGGGCGGCCTGGTGCGTCGCCAGTACCAGGAAGGCCGCGGGGTGCCGTGCCTGATCGCTGTGGCACAGGACGCCTCGGGCAAAGCGCAGGCCAAAGCCCTCGCCTACGCCGACGGCATCGGCGGCACCCGCGCCGGCGTCATCCAGACGACATTCAAGGAAGAGACCGAGACCGACCTGTTCGGCGAACAGGCCGTGTTGTGCGGTGGCGCCACGGAACTCGTCGTCAAGGGTTAC
>JANNGT010000270.1:0-15217 GCA_031404015.1 Gammaproteobacteria bacterium
GTTCGATCGCGTCGATCGGCGAGTCGTCGAAGCGGCGCGTCACCTCGACGTAGTCCTCGATCGTCGAACCGCAGACGTTGGCGAAGAACGCGGTCTCCGTGAAGTCCAGCGTGGGCAGGATCTGGTCGATTACGTAGTCCATGCCCGGGTTCTGCAGTCCGATGGCGTTGAGCATGCCCATCGGCGTCTCGTAGACGCGGTGCGCGGGGTTGCCCAGCCGAGGCTCCCGCGTCGTACCCTTGAGCACGATTGCACCGACGTCGCGGTTCGAGAATCCGTCGACGCGGGTGTACTCCTCGCCGAAGCCCACGCAGCCCGACAGCAGCACGATGGGCGAGGCAAGCCGGAAACCGCAGAAATCGACGGCCAGGGAGGTGGGCAGGGGTGCGCTCATGGGCCCGATTGTAATGCCTGGCAGGCCGGCGGACTTCAGCCCGAGATAAAGCGCTCGAGGTGCTCGATCGTCTGGTCCTGTTCCTCGATCACAACCCGCACCAGGTCGCCGATCGAGATCATGCCGACCATCTGCTCGCCCTGCATGACGGGCAGATGCCGGAACCGCTGGTCGGTCATGATCTGCATGCAGCGGCGCACGTCGTCATCGGGTGTCACTGTGACCACTGGTGAGCTCATGATCTGCCAGACCGGCGTTTCGGCGGATGACCGGCCGAGCAGGATGACCTTGCGGGCGTAATCCCGTTCCGAGATCACGCCGACGAGTTCGCCGCCGCGAGTCACCGGCAGCGCGCCGACATGCTTGTCGGCCATCATCTGGATGGCCTGGAGCACGGGCTCCTCGGCATCGATTGACCAGACTTCGTGCCCTTTCCGGCCGAGCAACTGCTTGACGCGCACCATGCGAGAATCCCCCTTGCTGCCAGCGCGCGAGCCCGTCGCGCGAACCTCGACCTCCCCGATTCTATGCCACTGAACGTCGTCTTGTTCGAGCCCGAGATCCCGCCCAATACGGGCAACGTCATCCGGCTGTGCGCCAACACGGGCGCCACCCTGCACCTCGTCCGCCCGCTCGGGTTCAAGCTGGATGCGCGTTCGGTGCGGCGGTCCGGGCTTGATTACCACGAGCTTGCCGACGTGCGCGTGCACGATGGGTTTGCGAACTGCGTGCAGGCGTTCGCGCCTGCGGCGTCCGTGGTCAGCGTTCCGGCCTGGTACGCGTTGACGACGCGAGGCGAAACCGACTACGACTCGGTGAGCTATTCGCCTGGCGACGTGATTGTCTTTGGACCAGAGACGCGCGGGTTGCCCGCCGCGGTATTGGCGGACTTTCCGCCGCAGCGAAGGCTGCGCATCCCGATGCGCGCGGGGGCACGCAGCCTCAATCTCGCGAACGCCGTGGCCGTCGTGGTGTACGAAGCGTGGCGCCAGCACGGGTGGCGCTGAGCAGCCGTTCGCCGCCGGGAACGACGTCACTGGGTCTCGGACTTCACCTTGCGTCCCATGAGCGCCGCCACCGCTTCATGCGGCGCGAGTCCTTCATAGATCACGCGGCAGATCTGTTCGGCGATCGGCATCTCGACGTCATGGCTGCTCGCCACCTTGACCACGGCGCGCGCGGCAAGCACGCCTTCCACGACCTGGCCGATTTCGCGCTGCGCTTCGGCACTGGTCTTGCCCGCCGCGAGGGCGAGGCCGAAACGTCGATTGCGGGACTGGTCGTCCGTGCAAGTCAGCACGAGGTCGCCAAGACCCGCCAGGCCCATGAACGTGTCTTTCCCGGCTCCCAACGCGACGCCGAGCCGCATCATCTCGGCGAGACCGCGCGTGATCAGTGCGACGCGCGTGTTGGCGCCGAAACCAAGGCCGTCCGAGATGCCCGCGCCGATCGCCAGCACGTTCTTGGTGGCGCCGCCGACCTCGACGCCGACCACGTCGGTCGAGGCATACGCGCGGAAATTGTGGCCTGACAGGCCGCGGGCCAGCGCGAGCGCGTAGTCGTGGTCGCGCGACGCGACCGTCATCGCGGTCGGCAGGCCGAGGCCCACTTCGCGCGCAAACGTCGGCCCGGACAGCACCGCTTTGGGCACCGCGTCGCCGAGCACTTCGTTCGCCACCTGGTGCGGCAGCTTGCCGGTGTCGAGTTCGAAACCCTTGGTGGCCCATGCGACGCGCATGCCGTTCCGCAACAGCGGCGCCACGTGCTGCAGGCATTCGCGGAAACCGTGGCTGGGCACGGCGATCAGCAATTCGTCCGCGGCCGCAACGGCGTCGGCCAGGTTCGACTCAACCCGCAGCCCGGCGGGAAACGGCGCGCCCGCCAGGTAGCGCGTATTGCAGCGCGCGGCAGCGAATGACGCCATCTGCGCGGCGTCGCGACCCCACAGCACCGTCGCGTGGCCGGTGCGCGCAAGGTGCACAGCCAGGGCGGTGCCCCAGGAGCCGGCGCCCAGCACCGTCGTCGCCGGCCGCTCGACGGCGCCGGCCTCTGACTGCTCAGAGGCCGTCACGGTGCTTTCCTGCCGCGGCATGCCGGTGCGCTACGGGTGCGGGTCAGTTGACTGTGGCAGCGCCTTCGTTGGCCGACTGCTGCGCGCGCTGGCGCGCATGCAGGGCTTCGAACGTGACGAGCGGCAACAGGAACGGCGGGAACCCGCCCTTCACGACCAGTTCGGAGATCGTCGAGCGCGCGTACGTCAGCAGGTAGTTCGGCGCCATCAGGTTGAGCACCTGCATGAGGTCGGTCGACGGCAGGTTCTTCACGACGAACGCGCCGGCCTGCTGCAGTTCGCACATCCACACGACCTTGTCGCCGGCCCTGGCTTCGAGGTTGACCTGCAGCACGATTTCATAGACGTCCGGCGCGAGCACGCTGTTGTTCGTGCGCATGGTCAGGTTCACTTGCGGCTGGCCGTCCAGGCCACCCGTGAAGGGTCCGTTCGGCGATTCGAACGAAACATCCTTGATGTAGACGACCTGCGGCGTGACGGCCGGGGCATTCGGGTCAACGGCGGGCGTCGGGGCTGGCGTCGGGGCGTTCTGCTGGTCAGTCATCGCGAAAGATTCCTTGTAAATACGTGGTTCAGGCGCGGCCGAGCAGCTTGTCGAGCTCGCCAGCCTTGTCGAGGGCATACAGGTCGTCGAAGCCGCCGACGTGGCGGTCGCCGATGAAAATCTGCGGCACGGTGCGCCGGCCGCCGCTGCGCTTCAGCATGGCGTCGCGCTGCGCATTGTCTTCGTCCACCTTGATCTCGCTGAACGCGGCGCCCTTGCGTTCGAGGAGTCCGCGCGCGCGGTCGCAGTACGGGCAGTAGCCCGTCGAGTAAATGGTGATTTCCGGCTGCGCTGTAGCGTTCATGACTTTCCCTTGACGAGTGGCAGGTTGTCGGTGCGCCAGCCCTGCAGGCCGCCGCGCAGGTTCACGACCTTCGCAAAACCTTGCGCCTGCAAAACGCGCGAAGCAGCGCCAGAGCGCATACCGGATTCGCAGCAGACGATCACGACCTTGTCCTTGAACCGCTTGAGCGTTTCCGCGGCCTGCGCCACTTCTTCCTGCGGCACGTGGCGGGCCTCCAGGATGTGGCCGGAGTCGAACTCGGCCTTGCTGCGGACGTCGACGAGCAGGGCGCCCTGGTTCATCAGGCGCACGGCTTCCGTGGGCCCGACGGACTGCCCGCCCGAGCGCGCACGGCTGACTTCGTACGCCGCGATGGCCAGCGCAAGAACCACCGTAGCGCCGACCAGCAGGGGGTGGTTGGCGGCGTATTCGAGAAAACGATCCATGGGGAGACCGGCGAAAAGGGGCACGAATTATAGCAGTCCCTGCCGACAGGCTAGACTTGAGCGGATTTGACGCCCGCTCGCTTACCTTCGGACGTAGCCTTGCAACGTTAGATGCCCCTGCCATTTCCCACCAATGTGCCCGTCCCGCCGCCGCGCAGGGCTTCGTCGCGCCCGGCCGCGCGCTGGCTGACGGCCATCACGGTTGCGCTCTGGGTTGTGGGAGCAGCCGGCGCACTCCCCGCGGCAGCGGCGTCGAAGCAGACTCCCGCCCAGAAAGAAGCGGAGCTCAAGAAACTCAACCAGCGCATCGAGAAAGTGCGCAAATCGGTCAACGACGACGTCAAGAAGCGCGACCAGCTTTCGGTGCAACTGCGCGAGGCCGAGGTCGGCGTGCAGTCCGCGCGCAAGGAACTCGATGAGATCCGGGCCCAGCGACTGGCTGCGGAAGCCCGCGTGCGCGAACTGCAGGCGGAACAGGCGCAGCGCGAGAACGAGCTGGACAGCGAGCGGTCCACCTTGGCAGGTGAGCTGCGCACCGCCTATGTGAACGGCCGCGAGGAGCAGCTGAAACTTCTTTTAAATCAAGAAGATCCAGCGAATTTTGGCCGCATGCTCGCTTACTATGGGTACTTCGGCCGGGCCCGGGCCGAGCGCATTCGGGGAATCCAGGACAAGCTGGAACACTTGGCATTGGTGCGCGAAAAGATCGACGTGGAAACGGCCCGGCTCGCCACGCTTGAGGCTCAGCGCGAGCAGCGTGTGGCCGCTCTCCGCTCCTCGCAGGAGCAAAGGGCGCAGGCGGTCGGCGCGATCAACCGATCGATCAAGACCCAGGGCGGCGCGCTGCAGCGGCTGCAGTCGCAAGCAAAGGGTCTGGAAAAGCTGATCGGCGACTTGCGCAAGGCGATCGAGCGCGCGGAGGCAGCCGCCGCCGCGCAGGCCAACCGCAAGAACCCGTCCAACAGCTCGACGCCCCGGCAGGCGCCGTTCGAGCCCCTGCGCGGCAAGTTGCCCTGGCCTGTGCAGGACGGAACGGTCATCGCCCGCTTCGGCCAACCGCGCGCGGGCGGCTCCATGCGCTGGCAGGGCATGTTGATCGGCACCGACCGCGGCGCCCGGGTGCGGGCGCCCTATGCAGGTCGTGTCGTTTACGGTGACTGGTTGCCAGGCATGGGCCTGATGCTGGTCATCGACCACGGCAGCGGGTACATGAGCCTGTACGGCCACAACGAAGAGCTGTTCCGCAAGGTCGGCGAAGCCGTGTCCGCCGGGGACGTGATCGGCTCGGTCGGGGACTCCGGGGGCAACAGCCAGCCCGCACTTTATTTCGAGGTGCGGCGCGGCAAGACCCCGGTGGACCCGCAGCAGTGGCTCACCCGGAAATAGCGCCGCGTCACATTCCGGGGAAGCGGTTTCAGGAACAATCCGGACTGAACTTGGCTCCCGACATCGGCAATGGGCCGGACTAACAGATGCCGCACTCCCTACAACTGCTCGACGACGCCCCGGCACCCATGAACGGGACGTCACTCGACCCCTACGGCCAGCTCTTCAAGATGCTGCTGCCGCGTGCGCAGGCCATTGCAATCTTTGATCGGCTCGGCACCACACTCTGGGAGAGCGACGGCGACGAGCCCGACCTGCAGACGCTCCTGCAGCAGGCGCAGTCCACGGAACTGGCGGAGCGCGGTTCGATTGGCGCGGGCTTTGCCGAGCCACTGCCGGGCGAACAGGTTGCTTACTTCTTCGCGTTGCGTGATTCAGCCGGCGCAATGCTGGGTGGCGTGGGCATCGTCAGCCGCGAATCGACCCACGACCGGCGGCCGTTCGAGCTGGTCCAGGCGCTCCTGCGGCCTGCGCTGCAATGCCTCGAGCGCGAACTCGCGTCGCAAAGCAGCATTGGCGACCTGCAGCGCAGCCTGGTCTTGCGCGACCGCGACCTCGAACTGTTGCTCGGCGCCGTGCAGGAAGACTCGGACAGCACCAACTCGAGCGATGATTTCGCGAAGCTGGTGCAGGGCTGCGTGGATCACCTCGGTTGCGCCGTCGGCGCGCTGCTGATCCCCGACAAGAACATCGCCGTGTGCCGCACGGCATTCGATACGCCGCCGCGCACCGGTGCGGAACTGCTGACGCGCGTCCACCGCCAGGTGCTCGGCTGGGCGCAACTGCATCGCCAGACCATGACCGTGAACGTCCCGTACGAGACCGGTCCCTGCGCCAACGTCCCTTATAAAATCCTCGCCTGCCCCGTCATGCATGGCGCGCAGCGGGTACACGGCGTGCTCATGCTGTTCAAGCATGTCAGCGCGCCGGACTTCGACCTGCGCCAGGTGCGCATCGTCGAACTGCTGGCGCGTCGCGTCGCACACATCCTGTTGAACTCGTACGACCCGGCGACGGGCCTGCTCACCCGCCCGGCATTCGAGAAGCGGGCGTTGGCGCTGTTGACGCCTGAATCGATGCGGAAGGGCAACTGCGTCATCTACCTCGACATCGACCGGCTGCACGTACTGAATGAAAATCTCGGCATGCACGTTGGTGATACGGTGATCGTGCGTGTGTCCGAGGTCATTCGTAAATGCCTTTCGCCGCGCATGCTCGCAGCGCGCATTTCCGGCGACCGTTTCGCGATCTTCGCTCCCGAAACCTCGGTCGACGCCACGCACGACATCGCCGACCATCTGCGCGGTTCGGTGACGCAGCTTGGCTTCGTCCGCGGCCGTGAAGAGGTCGAGGTGACGGCCAGCCTCGGGGTCGCCAACATCATCGAAGGGCACCATCCGCTGTCGCATGCATTGGCGTCGGCCGAGATTGCGTGCAAGGCCGCGAAGGACCGCGGCCGCAATCGCGTCGAGACGTATTTCGACGGCGACCAGAGCATCGTCCGGCGCTTCACCGATCTCACGTTGATCGGCACGGTGCGCTCCGCATTGCTGCACCGACGCTTCCGGCTCGAGGCGCAGACGATCGTGCCCCTGAACGGCGCGCCCGCGACACCGAAGTTCGAGCTGTTGCTGCGCATGAGCGACGAGTCGGGTGCGAGCGTCCCCCCGGACAAGTTCCTCTCGGCGGCCGAGCGGTACCAGCTTGCGCCCGCCATCGACCGCTGGGTCGTCAACCGCGTGATTGAAATGCTCCGGCCGCATGCAGCGCGCCTGCAGGAGCGACGCGCCTGCTTCGCCGTCAATATTTCCGGGCAATCGCTGGGCGACGCCGACTTCGCGGTGTTCATGGACTCTGCGTTGCGCGAAAGCCAGTTGCCGCGCGGCCTGCTGTCGTTCGAGGTCACCGAGACGGCCGCGGTCGCCAACATCGTGCGGGCCGAGGCACTGATCCGCCGGCTGCGTGAACTCGGCAGCGACGTGGCGCTCGACGACTTCGGCCGCGGCTTGAGTTCGCTCACCTACCTGAAGACGCTGCCCGTGACCCACCTCAAGATCGACGGCATTTTCGTGCGGGACGTGAACGCCGACGAGCGCTCCCACGCGATGTTGAGCGCGATTGTGCAGCTGGCCCGCGCCATGAATCTAAAGACGGTCGCGGAATGCATCGAAAGCGAAGCGATCTGGCAGTCTATCCGTGGCCTGGGCGTGGATTATGGCCAGGGATATGCGATCGGGCGTCCGGTCCCGCTGGAGAAGGTGCTGGATGCCCTGGTTGGCGGTACGATGGCCCGATCCGTACAAAAGCAGACCGCCTGACTCCGTGACAACCCGTTCGCACATCCTGCTGGCCACCGTGGCCGGCGTCGGCATCGGTTTTGGGTTCGCCCACGCACCGCAGTGGCTGGCCGCGCCGGCGGCACCTCCGCCTGCCGTTGCGTCGTCGTCCCCCCGTGCCGTGGGCGTGCATCCGTTGCTCGACGAGGTGGTCGGGCGCATCCGTCGCGAATACGTCGAGCCGGTCCCTGAAAGAGCGTTCGACGAGGCGGCCATCAAGGGCATCGTCGCCAATCTCGACCCGCATTCCGCATTTCTCGACGCGGCCCAATACGACGAAATGCGGGCCGCGACGACCGGCAGCTACACCGGCGTCGGCATCGAGGTGTCTGCGAGCGATGGCCGTGTCGTCGTGGTTACGCCGATCGAGGGATCGCCAGCCGCCCGCGCGGGGGTGCGCGCCGGGGACGTGGTGCTGGCAGTCAATGACAAACCAGTCGCGGCCGACCACCTCGACGAAACCATTGGCCGCATGCGCGGCGTGCCGGGCACGAACGTGCGTCTGGCCATCGGCCGCCCCGGCGAGCCCAAGCCGCTCACGTTCACGCTGCAGCGCAGCGAAGTTCACGTGCACTCCGTGCGCGCCGAACCCCTGCCTGGAGACTTCGGTTACATCCGCATCACGCAGTTCAGCGATTCCACGCCTGACGACCTCGTGCAGGCGCTGTCGCGACTGGTGCATCGCACACCGAAGTCGGCGTTTCACCCGCTCCGCGGCCTGGTGCTCGACCTGCGCGGCAATCCGGGCGGCGTGCTCGAGTCTGCGGTCAGCGTGGCTGACGCCTTTCTCGACGAGGGCTTGATCGTGCGCGCTGATGGCCGCACGTCCGAGGCCCGCTTCGAGATGTCGGCAACGCCCGGCGACGCCCTCGATGGGCAACCGCTCGTCGTGCTGGTCGACGGCGGGTCGGCCTCCGGCTCGGAGATCGTGGCGGGCGCGCTGCGTGATCATGGCCGCGCGACGCTGATGGGCGAGCGCACGTTCGGCAAGGGCTCCGTGCAGACCGTCATACCGCTGCGCGATGGCCAGGCGCTAAAGCTCACGACCTCCAGGTATTTCACCCCGTCGGGCACGTCGATTCACGAACGCGGGATCGACCCCGACATCGTCATCGGCCCGGTCGAAGGCGACAAGAACGTCCCTGCTGCCGTGACGCCAATGCAGGACCCGGCGGTGCTCACTGCGCTGCAGTACTTGCGTGACCGCAACCTCGGTACGCACTACGCCGCCGCGGGGAATGCCTCAGCGGTGCAGAAGCGCTAGCACCGCGCCGATCAGCCCGCCGACCAGCATCACCAAGATCGGCAACAAACTCAGCCCGAACCCCAGCCCGCGCTTGGCCGGGTCAGCCACGTAGCTTTTCAGGTACAGGAAGCGGCCCACGAGGTACAGGCCGCCGAGCATCGCGGCCCACAGCGGGCTCACGTAATAGGCGAATAGCCCCAGCGCCGGCAGAAAAGCGATCAGCAGCTCGAGCGTGTTCATCTGCACACGGAAATAGCGCTCGAACACGGGATGCCCGGTGACGGCCGGTCCGTTCACCCCGTATTTGCCGCGCGCCTGGCCGACGAGCATCGCGAAGAGGATGTATTGCAGCAACGCCAGCACGGCGACGATCGCGACGAATTCCATGAGAGCTCGATTCCGGTTGCGCCGGGGTGGGTGTGACGCAGCGGAGATTCCATTAACATCGCGCGCAGGTCAACTGACGCAGAACGGAGTATTCGCATGATCGGCTTTTTGCTGCGTGCCGCGATTTCGGCGCTGGGTCTCTGGGTGGCAAGCCAGTTGCTGGAAGGCCTGCGCTTCGCGGCGCCGTCCACGCTCCTGCTGGCCGCCGTGCTGCTCGGCGTCGTCAATGCAATCGTGCGGCCGCTGGCCTTCATCCTCACCTTGCCGATCACGATCGTCACGCTGGGCCTGTTCCTGCTGGTGCTCAACGCAGGCATGGTCGCGCTGGTGGCATGGGTCGTGCCGGGCTTTACGATTGCCACGTTCTGGACTGCGGTCGGCGCAGCCATCATCGTCAGCCTCGTGTCATGGGCGGGCTCGAGCCTGATCGGCTCGTCGGGCAAGGTCGAGAGGTTCACGCCGCATCGCTGAGCGCTGTCGCCTGCCATGCGCCAGCGCCTTCAGAAATGACGGCGCGGCATCGACACCAGCACGACCCCCGCCAGCACGACCAGCATGCCGAGCATCTGCCGCGGCGTCAGCGTCTCACCGAGCACCACCCAGCCCAGCAGCGTTGCGATGGCGGGGTTCACGTAGGCGAACGTGGCGACACGATCGGTGCGCGCGTTCTTCATCAGCCACGTGAACGCCGTGTACGTGAGCGCGGAAGCAAACACGGCCAGGAAGAGGATGGCGCTCATGCCGCGCCATTCCCAGCGCCAGTCGGGCAATTCACCCGTGGCGATGCCGGCGACACCGAGCATCACTCCGCCCACGAGCATGATCATGGCGTTGAAGGCGATGGGCCCGATCAGCAAGGTCGTGTTGCGGTAGACGATCGTCCCCGACGCCCAGATGCAGGCGGCGACGAGCACCAGCAATTGCCAGCCAACGTGCTGCGTCAGTCGCATTGCCTGCGGCCACACGAGCAACGCGACGCCGACGAAGCCGATGCAAAGCCCGATCAGGCTCTGCACCGATAACTTCTGGCCCTTGACACCCAGCGTGCCGAGCCCGGCGATCCACAGCGCCATGCTCGCATTGAGCAGCGCGACCTCATTCGATGCGATGTACTTGAGCGCGAACGTGGAGGAGCCGCTGCTCAGGGCGATGAGCACGAGCGCAAAGAACGCGATCTGTTTCCATTCCAGCGCAGTAGTGGGCAGCCGGCTGCCGCGATACAACGCCAGTCCCAGCAGCAGGCTGCCGGCAATCAGTGAGCGCAACGACGTGAACAACAGCGGCGGCAGGTCGATGACGCCAATGCGGGCGACGAGGAAGCTCGAACCCCAGACGAGGTAGACGAGGGTGAAGCACGCATATACGCGCGCCTTGAAGCGCGTCATCGTGCGGGCCGCGGTCTGGATTCGTGTGTCACCTTCCGTGTGAAGTCAGGCCTTGGGGCTGGCAGCAACCCGATAGAGCGCAACCGCCAGTGCGGCGACGACTGCCAGTCCCAGCCATTCGCCGAATTGCATTCCCTCTCCCAGGGCCAGCACGTCGGCACGGCCTGCCATCACGATGGGGATTGCGATGAAGATGCCCATGAGGGCTTCGCCCGTGATCAGCCCGGCTGCGAACAGGATGCCGCCTTGCTTCGCGCGTTCGGCACCCGGCGAGTCGCCGCGAATGCCGAGCTTGCGCTCGACCAGGTATGCAATGAGGCCGCCGACGAAGATCGGCACCGACAGTTCGAGTGGCAGGTAGATGCCGACGGCGACTGCGAGCACCGGTGAACGGAACGGCGCGTTGCGGCGCTTCAGGTATTCGTCGAAGAGGATGATGCCGACGCCGATCAGCGCGCCGATCGAGATCATGCCCCACGGCAACTCGCCGCCGAACATGCCCTTCGCGACAGACGCCATCAGCGTGGCCTGCGGCGCAATCAGCGCGTTGGGATGTTCGGCGGTGGGCGCGCCGATGCCATAGGCCTTCAGCAGCAGGTTCAGCACAGGCGCCATCACGAGCGCGCAACTCGCCGCGCCGATCGCGAGCATCACCTGCTGCCGCCAGGGCGTCGCGCCGACGAGTTGGCCCGCCTTGAGGTCCTGCAGGTTGTCGCCACCGATGCACGCCGCGCAGCACACCACCGAGCCGATCATGATCGCCGCGACCGGGCCGAGCGCCGCGTTACGGCCCATCAGCACGATCAGCAGCAGCGAGGCGAACAGGATCGTGCAGATCGTAATGCCCGACACGGGATTGTTCGACGAACCCACGAGGCCCGCCATGTACGCCGAGACCGAAGTGAACACGAAGCCGGCGACAATCATGATCACGGTCATCAGCAGGCTGACGCCGATGTTGTCGACGATGAGCTGGTACAGCACGAACAGCGGGATCGTGAACAGCACGAGGCCGATCAGGATGGCCTGCATCGGCAGGTCCTGTTCGGTGTGCGACGCGGGACGGGCGGCGCCTTTGCGCGTGGCGGCGAGGCCACTGCGGATCCCCGACGCGAGCGAACTGCGGATCGAGATCAGCGCCCAGACGCCGCCGACCAGCATTGCGCCGACGCCCAGGTAGCGCACCTGTGCTGACCAGATCGCACCGGCCATCGTTTCGGCATCGGCACCGGCCAGTTGCTGTGCGAGTGGCGCGTTGTCCTGCAGGAAATGCGCGGCGTAGATCGGGATCGCGATGTTCCACGAGATCATGCCACCGGCCAGCGCGAGCGCGCCTATGTTGAGCCCGACGATGTAGCCGACCCCGAGCAGGGCAGGCGAGAGGTTGGTGCCGAAATACGCGAGCCATTTGCCGAAGAAACCGCTCGCCGCGGCCGTATCGGGGATCATGCGCAAGCCGCTGCCGGCTGCCAGCTTGGCGAGGCCAGCGCTGAGCGCGGCAATACCCAGCAGCTTGACCCCCTGCGCGGGGTTGTCACCGGCCTTGAGCACTTCGGCCGCCGCCACACCTTCGGGGAACCGGAGTTTCTGCTCGACGATCAGCGAGCGTCGCAATGGCACCGAGAAGAAAACGCCGAGGATGCCGCCGAGTCCTGCGATCGCGACCACCCACCCGTAACGGAAGTCCGTCCAGTGCCCGAGCATGACCAGGGCCGGAATCGTGAAGATGACACCTGCGGCGATCGACGAGCCGGCCGATGCGCCGGTCTGCACGATGTTGTTTTCCAGGATCGTGCTGCCGCCCAGGACGCGCAGTACCGCCATGGAGACGACGGCCGCCGGGATGGCCGAGGCAATCGTGAGCCCCGCGAACAGGCCGAGGTACGTGTTGGCTGCGGCCAGCACGACGGCGAGGACGATGGCCAGGACGATCGCGCGAACCGTCAGCTGCGCGGGAACTTGGGGCTCGGTCATGCAGGATCCCGGCGGTTGAATTGCAGCATTAGAGAGGCCGCAGGCGGCAAAAGCAATGCTGAGCTTGAATCATGCGGTGGGTGGATTCCGCGGTCCGGGCGAGCCGCTGCCTGACAGATTTGCCGGCACGGTTCGTTAGGCTAGTGACCTCTACCTGAACCGAGGACTGTCATCATGCTCTGGACCATCGCCGTCATTCTAATCGTGCTCTGGCTGCTGGGACTCGTGACGTCCTACACGCTGGGCGGATTCATCCACCTGCTGCTCGTGCTCGCCGTCATCGTGGTCGTTTGGAACCTGATCCAGGGTCGCAGGGTGTTATAGCGCTGCAGCTGTCGCGAGCGCCTCCCCACCCCTCGTGGACGAGGCGCCGCGCGGCCTCACCAGCCGCAGGTTTGTCCCTTGTTCTGCTGCTGCAGCCAGCCCTGCAGCGGCTTGAAATATTCGATGATCGCCGAGGCATCCATCTGCCGCGTGCCGGTCAGCTCGTACATCGTGTCCTGCCACGGCTGGCTCGCGCCCTGCTCGAGCATCGCGGCAAACTTCCTGCCCGCGGCTTCGTTGCCGTAGATCGAGCACTCTGAGAGCGGCCCCTTGAATCCGGCCGCGTCACAGAGCGCTCGCTGGAACTGGAACTGCACGATGAACGCCAGGAAGTACCGCGTGTAAGGCGTGTTGCCCGGGATGTGGTACTTCGCGCCGGGATCGAAATCCGCCTCCGTGCGTTCGACCGGCGGACGGATGCCCTGGTACTTCTCGCGCAGGGCCCACCATGCCTTGTTGTAGTCCTCCGGCTTGACCTGCCCGGAGAACACCTGCCAGCGCCATTCGTCGATCATCTTGCCGAACGGCAGGAACGCGATCTTCTCGAGCGCCATCTTCATCTGCTGGTTGATGACTGCTTCGTTGCTGGGTTTCGACTCGGGCACGAGACCAATCTGCGCCAGGTAGGCCGGCGTCATCGAGAGCGTAATCGTGTCGCCGATCGCTTCGTGGAAACCGTCGTGCGCGCCGCCCTGGAACAGGTACGGCTGGTCCTTGTTCCAGAGGAAGTAATAGACGTGCCCCATCTCGTGGTAGATCGTCTTCAATTCATCGAGGGTGGGTCGCGTGCACATCTTGATGCGCACGTCTTCCTTGCCGTCCATGTGCCAGGCGCTCGCATGGCACTGCACGTTGCGGTCGCGCGGTTGCGACAACATCGAGCGTTCCCAGAAGGTTTGCGGCAGCGCAGGGAAGGCGATCGATGTGTAGAACGCCTCGGCTGACCTGGCCATGCGCACCGAGTCGTACTTCTGCGCGACGAGCGCGGAGTCGACGTCGAGCGGGCTCACGCCGGGGTAGGGCTCGAGGATGTCATACGCCGCGTCCCACTGCTGGGCCCACATGTTGCCGAAGAGATGCGCCGGGATCGGCTTACCCGAAGGCACCTTGTCCTCGCCGTACTTCTTTGCCAGCCTGCCGCGCGCGTAACACTGGAGGTCCTTATAAAGCGGTTCGACCTGCTGGTAGAGGCGTGCGGCCTCCTGCGTGAATTCGTCGGCGGGCATGTCATAGCCCGATCGCCACATTGCACCGAGGTCCTTGTACCCCAACGTCCCGGCACCTTCGTTCGCCAGTTCGACGAAACGCACGTAATCGGGACGCAGCGCGCGGGCCTGGTCGTGCCAGCCCTGCCAGGCGTCGAGCAATTCGTCGTAGTTGCGACTTTCCTCGAGCACCGTTTTCAGCTGCACCTCGTCGCGACAATCCTTGCCGCCGGTCTTGCAATACCTGGCCTCGCCATACCTGGCTTTCATGCCTGCCATGATCGTGGACAGTTCCGCGCGCTTGGCAGGATCATCGGGCGCCGGGGCAGGGACGCCCAATCGCAGCAGGTCGATCGCCCGACGCGAGGCGGGGCTCATCGGCTTGCCGTCGAACTGCCTGGATTCTTCGACCGCCCTGCTGAAGGCAGCGAGAAAGCGCTCGTTGGCGCGCGCACTGAGCAGCTGCGTGTCGACCGTGATGTAAGTCGCCTGCGTCCAGCCTGCCGCACTTAACTCGAGCCCGATGTCCGCGAACTCCTTATTGAGTCGCGCGACGAATTCGTCCGCGGTTTCAGCGGCGGTCGCCGTGTACAGCGGAGCGACGGCCAAGACAGTGACGGCGATCGCAGCTCCGACTCGAGCGCGCATGCGTGCGGTGTGCAGGAGAAGGCCGGGTCGGCCAGCGGGCTTGGCAAACATCAGAATCTCCCGAAAAAAACGGGCCGACCGGCTGGCTCAGTCGAGCCCCACCTTGGTTTCGACCCGGTAACTGAAAAGGTCCGAGTTGTAGCGTGCGGTTAAATGATCCTGCAAACGTCCATCGACGTCGTAGGAAAACCGGACGAGCTTCAGCAGCGGTTTGCCGCTCGAAACGTCGAGCGCCCTTGCCACGTCGGGGGCCGCGCCCTCCGCGCTGAGGAAGCGCTCCATGCGCGCGATCTTGAGTCCGTAACGCTCGAACAGGGTCAGGCGGCTCGCGCCTTCGAACTCCTGCCGTGGAGTGGCGGCCGAAAATTTCGGCGTCCACGACACGTAATGCGCGAAAGGCTGGCCACTCGCACTGCGCACGCGGACAAGCTGGCAGACCCGCGTCACTGCGCTGAGTCCGAAGGCTTCCTGCAAATCAGGTGGCAACACCGCCGCGCGCTTCTGCAGGACGGTGAGCAGGGTGCCGCGACCCAGGTCGCCGAGGCTCTCGGCATTGGAGCCGAGCGGCGCGACGATCGGAGCGATCCG
>JANNGT010000271.1:0-3396 GCA_031404015.1 Gammaproteobacteria bacterium
CGTCGCTCGAAAAGGCCACTGCTTCCTGTCGCTGTATGCATTCGAACCTTCGACGGGCATGTGGACGCACCGCGAGTTCGTCGAGCAGCACGAGCAGTTTTCGATCGAGGCCGCGTTGCAGTCGCAGGCCTGCGAAGAAACTGCTGTCCCCGCAGCGGAGCGGGCGCGCCTCTATGCAGCGTGCTTGCGCGAGGCGACGGAACTCGCGACACGGTTGGGCGAGCCGCAGGGCGGGACCTGCAGTTCGAGCACCGTGGAGTTCGGCGAACTGCAGTTTTTCAACGTCTGAATCACGTCTATTGCGGCGTTGAGACGCTCGCCAGGCGCGACGCTCGAAGGCCAATCGTGGCGGAGTGAAACCGTTCAGGTGCTCGAGGCCGCGAAAATGCCCGCGATTGTGCGATCCAGCGCGGCGTTGAACTCGACGTCTGACTGCTGAGCGGTCAGTCCTTCGGTCAATGCGCGGGAGAAGCTCGCGACCATGTTGTGCTGGCGGGCCAGGCGCGCATTCGCTTCGTCGCGTGGATACCCGCCCGACAGTGCCACGACCTTCAGCACGCGTGGGTGGGTGATGCACTCGGCGTAGAGATTGTCCTGGTTCGGCAGTGTGAGCTTGAGCATGACCTCCTGGCCGGGTGGCAGGGCTTCGAGCCGGGTGATGATCGCGGCCTTGAGCCGGTCCTCGGCGGCGGCCTTGTCCGGGCAGTGGATGTCGACCTCGGGTTCGATGATGGGCACCAGGCCTGCGGCAATGATCTGTCGGGCGATTGCAAATTGCTGCTCCACGATGGCGTCGATTCCGGCCGGGTCGCCGTGCTTGATCACCGAGCGCATCTTGGTGCCGAAGATGCCCTTGGCCTTGGCGCGCGGGAGCAACGTGCCGAGTGCAGGCATCGGCTTCATCCGCTGCACGCCGTTCGCTTCCGCCTCGAGGCCCTGGTCGACCTTCAAAATCGGGACGATCTGTTTGACGTCCCACAGAAACTGTGAGGTTGGTCGGCCCAGAATGTCGCGGTCCATCGTGTCCTCGAACAGGATGGCGGCCAGGATCCGGTCGCCGTTGAAGGCCGGGCTAGTGATGATGCGTGTGCGCATCGCGTGGATGAGATCCATCATCTCGCTGTCGCTGGACCAGCGATCTTCCTCGATCCCGTACAGGCGCAGGGCTTTTGGCGTGCTGCCGCCGCTCTGGTCCAGCGCGGCAATGAAGCCGGGTTGTGTCCGGATCTTGGCTTTCTGCTGCTCAAAGGTGTTCATGCGGGTCCTTACAGTAGCGGTGCGATGCGGTTCATTGCCGTCCTATGTTAAACCGGGCGAGGCATATTGGCTAAGGTGGAGCGCAAAATCAGGATCGGAGGTCGTCCAACTGCATCACTACGTACAGGGCGATGGCCGTCAGCATCAATGTGGCGAAAATGATCATCGGGGATTTCCTGCAGAGCGCCGGTGTGGCGCGCGCGAAGGATGGCGAGCGAATGTTGCAGCGGGGCTGCAATTACGCGCTTTTGGTGTGAATTGCGACGAAGCGCACAACCCGTGCGATGGGGTGTGGATGCGCGTCCAGCGTGCGCATGGTTCGAATGCTCAAAGTCATCCTGCGCGACCTCGACGGCACGCTCGCCGAAATCGAGCGCACATCGGCTGGACAATCCCGAACAACGTGGCAAGCTCGAACCGGATCAGCAAGCATCTGGCAATGACTGCCTGGGAGTCACGATGGCCACGGGATGGGCCGGCGACGGCGCCGTGCAGCAACAAATAGACGACAGCATCGAAGACGCCATCAAGCGCGCCCGTGCGCAGCTGCCGAGCGGACCGAGCCTGAGTCACTGCGAAGAGTGTGGCGGGGAGATTCCCGAGCCGCGCCGCGCGGCCATGCCCGGTGTGAGGCTGTGCGTGGCGTGCCAGGAAGAGCGCGACCAGAGCCAAGGCGCGGCGAGTCTGTATAACCGGCGTGGCAGCAAGGACAGCCAGTTGCGGTGAGCGCTTCGCTCTACGCACCTTCCAGCAATTTGAATCCGGTGAGCTTTGCCGCTTTGCGGTCAAACGTGACTGTGTGGGAGCACTCCGCCGTCTGGTTGGAACGACCGAGCAGGCAGTCGGCGAAGTCCGCGGCACCCGCGCGGAATTCGCGCACTGCGGTGGCGACGTCCGTCGACGATTCGACCTGCAGTTGCGCCGTCTCGAGAATCTGATCCAGGACGTCGGCGATGCGCGAGCGACTGAACCCGAAGGGCCTGGCCAGCGACCAGGCTAATTCGACGAGTACGATGTTCGAGACGTATCCAGGATCGCTCGGGCTGCAGTGTTCCGCTATGAAGTCCCGTGCGACAGCCGCTTGCCGCGCGTCGTCGACCAGGACGATGCGCAACAGCAGGTTGGTATCAATCCCGATCATGACGGGAATGCTTGCGCATGACGTGCTGCCGGATTCCCTCGTCAATCTCCTCGAGTGAATACGCCCGCTTCGGTTTCGGCAGGATGCCGAAGAGTTCGGAGATGTCACGTTTGGCAGGCAGCAGCCGTACGCGACCATCGTCTTCAACGATGAACCGCACCCGGTCGCCGGGCCGCAGATGCAGCTTTTGCCGAATGTCCTTCGGCACAGTGATCTGTCCCTTGGTGGTCATCTTGGCTTCACTCATCACGCTTACCCGACCTCAATTCCTTACTTCAGTGTAAGGCAATGGAAGGGGCATGTCCTTGCACCCATTCTGCGAGGCGTCGCCCGAAGCAACACGCGGCTAATTGCCCGAATTCATTGAGTTTTGGCGTGGGCGCTCGGTCTCCTATCCTTGACGGGGATGCCACCCTCGGGTCTAATCCGCGGCTCTCTGCAGGCCGGCGCTCCGCCGGAACCTACCGTGGCCGGGTAGCTCAGTTGGTAGAGCAGCGGATTGAAAATCCGCGTGTCGATGGTTCGATTCCGTCCCCGGCCACCACTTCCTAAGTTTTTGATTATAAACAGTTTTCGGGCATCACCCGCGGACTATCGGGCGTCGTTTTGCCCCGAAAATGGCTGGCCCTCGGACTATCGGAAACTGGGCCATTGGATGCCCCGGGGAGAGCGGCGGGGCTGGCGAGTCTGGGAACCTGGGAGGCTGGCGGCCTGCGGGGCGCGGTCGGCGACGTTCCCCGACGGTGCCCGACGTTGCCCCGGAGTGGGCGCGGGTGCGACGCGCGGTGGCGGGGCATGACGACCCCCATGGGCGGGACCGCGGGGCGCATCGGGGGAGAGGGTAGTGAGATCGCTGGAGCCCTCGGACTTTCAATCGCTACTGGCTCGCGGCGTCGTCCCGTGCGAGGCTCATTGAGCGAGCCCAGTGCCCGCCACACTTCCCAGGTGAACGGTCGGGTGCAACTCCATATTCCCGATCCGCCCGCGTCCGCTGTAAC
>JANNGT010000272.1:0-4467 GCA_031404015.1 Gammaproteobacteria bacterium
GGCCGCTTGATCGGCGGCGCCTGAGCGACCGCATCGACGGCCACGCTAAACCAAGCAGATAGATCATCGCCGTCGATTCCGGTCGCACGGCGCAAGCAGCGTCGAAGTTCGCCACCCTGTCTCGTGTCCGCTGTAGGACAACGCGCCAGTCGTTACGGCTGCACGCCGTTAGCGCAGCAAGTTAGCGCATACTAGCTTTACAATCGGTCGCCAGTCACGCTGGCAGTGCATTCGCTTTGCGATACCTAAAATGAACACGAGTGGCGATACCCCAGCCGATAGCGCCTCACCGGTTGTCCCGCTCACCATTGTCGCGATAGGAGCGTCCGCCGGCGGGTTGACCGCGCTGCGTGATTTTTTTGGTGCAGCGACCAGCGACCCACGAATCGCCTATGTCGTGGTGACGCACCTGCCATCGCGTCATGTCAGTCATCTTGCCGAACTGCTCGGCCGCACCGGGGGGCTGTCATCGCACGAGCTCAGCGAGGGCGAGCGCCTGACAGGCGGGCAGGTGCATGTGATGCCCCCGGGTCTACTCATGACACTGCGCGAGGGCGCCGTCCGGTTCGAGGAACAACCGCAGAGACGATATCCGTCGCCACAGCCCATCGACTTCTTCATGGCATCGCTGGCGGAGCAGGCGCCTGACCGGTGCGTCGGAATCGTGCTGAGTGGGACCAACCACGATGGCACCATCGGCCTCAAGGCCATCAAGGCGGCGGGCGGGTTGACGATGGTGCAGACCCCTGCCACGGCTGAGTTTCCGGGCATGCCGCAAAGTGCGATCGCCGCCGGCGTCGCGGATCGCATCCTCGCCCCAAAGGAGATGCCCGCGGCGTTGAATGAGTCTCTCGGGCACCTGTACACCAACCAGGAACTCGTAACCGAAGACGAGGAGCTCAACGACCCCGAAACCACTGCAGGCCTGAACGCCATCCTCGGCCTCGTGCTCGCGCGAACGGGCAACGACTTTCGCTGCTATCGGTCGGCCATGCTGCGGCGCCGGCTGCGGCGGCGGATGGTGCTAAAGGCTTGCGACCACCTGGTCGACTACGTGGCTTTCCTCGAACACTCGCCGGAGGAGGCGGCGGCCCTGAGCAGCGAATTCCTCATCGGCGTGACCGACTTCTTCCGCGACCCCGAGGCATGGCAGGAGATCGAACGATCTGTGCTGCCGCCCTTGCTGGCCCACCGGACTGCGGATGACCTGCCGTTCCGTGTCTGGACGCCCGGATGCTCCTCGGGTGAAGAAAGCTATTCAATCGCGATGCTTTTGCAGGAACTGCTCGAAGGGCGCACGAGGGCGGGTTCGGTGCAGGTCTTCGGCACGGACATCGATCACGAGGCACTCGCCGTCGCTCGCAGGGGCGTCTATCCGCACGGGATCACCGCGACGGTATCCCAGCAACGCCTGGCCCGCTTCTTCGACCGGCGCGATGGCCGCTATGCCGTGCGCAAACCGTTGCGGGATGCAGTCATGTTTGCACCCCAGAACCTGGTGTGCGACACGCCCTTCTCCCGGCTGGAGATGGTGCTGTGTCGTAACGTGCTGATGTATTTTGAGCCGACCCTGCAGGAACGCGTGCTGCAGCTGTTCCACTTCGCCCTGAAGCCCGGCGGCCTGCTGTGGCTCGGCAAAGCGGAATCACTCGGCACGCACAGCGACCTGTTCGAGCCGGTCGCGCGGGACATCCAGTTGTTTCGCCGTGTGGGCGGCCGGTCGAACTTGCCCCGCGGATACGGTCTCAAAGGCAACGCGTCCCCGGAATGGCAGCGTCGCACCTCCGGACGGCCTGTGCCTGCTGCCGAAATCGTGCGCGAACACCTGGGCGAGCGAGACGTTGCAGCGGCCGTGCTCATCGACCGCGACGGGCGCGCGCTGCACTTCCGGGGTGACACGGCGCGGTTCCTGACGCCCCAGGGCGACGCGTCGCTCGACCTATTGCGGATGGTCCGGCCCGAATTGCGGGCGCCCCTGCGGACGGCGCTGCGCGAGGAGCAGGGCGAGGGCCACGCCGTGCAGCGGCGCGCGACGATTGGCAGCATGAGAGTGACGCTTGAGGTCGAACCGGTCGCCCACAGCGACAGTCGGGGCCTGAGCGTCGTCCTGTTCAATTCCCCGGACGAAGAAGCGACCGTGCAGCGATCCAGCTCGGCCGCCGCGACCGCCCACGAATTGCAATCCGCGGAACTGGATGAAAGCCGGCGCGACCTCTCGCTGGCCCTCGAGGATGCCGAGCGCGTCAACGAGGAGCTCCGACGCGCAAGCGAGGAGTCTTCCTCGCTCAACGAGGAGCTGCAGTCGTCCAACGAGGAGCTTGAGAGCTCGAAGGAAGAACTGCAGTCGCTCAACGAAGAGTTGGCCACGGTCAACGCAGAACTCGAAGACAAGATCGTGGAGGTGACCCGCCACGCAGACGATGTGGCCAACCTGCTCCACAGCACCCACATCGCGACGGTGCTGCTGGACCGGGATCTGCACATCAGGCGCTTCACGCCGGCTGCGGCCGCATTGTTCCGCCTGCGTCCGGGCGACGAGGGTCGGCAATTGAGCGACCTCGCGAGCACTGTGGACGATGCCGACTTCGTGCGGGACGCGCACGGCGTGCTGACGTCGGGGGAACCCGCGGAGGCCGAAGTGCGCAGCGGTACAGGATCGGTCTATCTGCGGCGCATTTTGCCGTACCGATCGGGCAAGGGAGCGGTCGAGGGAGCGGTCGCGACCTTTGTCGACATTACTCCATTGCGCAATGCGGCCCGCCAGGCCCGCCAGCTGCTCGCGACGCTCGAGGATTCCAACGACGCCGTCTTCAGCTATGACCGGCAAGGCCGCATCCTTTCCTGGAACGAGGGTGCCCATCGCACCTATGGCTACGATCGTGAGGCAGCGCTTGGTCTCGGCCTGTTTGCGCTCGTGCCCGACGCGGGTCACGACGCGGCACGGCAAGCGATCGATACGGCCCACGCCCAGGGCAACTTCGGACCCGAGAACGCGGACCGGCTGACCCGTGACGGAAGGATCGTCCGCGTTTCGGTGACGTTATCGGCCTTGCGGGATGACCAGGGCAGGATTTACGGGCTGCTTTCCACCGAGCGGGACGTGACCGAGCGGCTGCGCATCGAAAGCGAGGTGCGCTTCCGCCGACTGGCCGACGACATCCCGTCGTTGCTGCGCGTGGAGGATCCGCAGGGCATGGCGGAATTCGTCAACCAGGCTTGCGTGGAATTCACGGGTCGGCCGCGCGAGGCGCTGCTGGGCCGAGGCTGGCTGCAGTTCGTGCACCCGGATGATCGTGACCGCTACCTGGCCCAGCACAGAGTCTCGCACGCCAATCGCGCGCGGATGGACCTGGACTTCCGCCTGATGCAAGCCGATGGTGCGTTTCGCTGGATCCGGTCGATCAGCGTGCCGCACACCGGGGTCGATGGGCTCTTTGCCGGATTCGTTTCCCTGATGATCGACGTAGAAGACCGCAAGCAAGCTGAGTCGGCCCTGCTGACAGCCGATCGACGCAAAGACGAATTTCTCGCGATGCTGGCCCACGAACTGCGCAATCCGCTCGCGCCGATCGGCACCGCGGCCCGCGTCATCTCCGGCAGCGGCACGAAGGACGACCGCATCCTGTGGGCTGCAGGCGTCATCGGCCGTCAGGCCACGCTGTTGACCACGCTGCTCGACAGCCTGCTGGACGTGGCACGAATTGCGAGCGGCAAGGCTGTGCTGCATTTGACTCCGGTCGACCTGAGCGTGGTCGTTGCACGCGCCGTCGAGATCAGCGAGCCGCTGGTCGACGAACGTCACCAGCAACTGCGCGTCACCGCGCCTGCACCGGGTGAACTCGCCGTCGAAGGAGACCTGGCACGCCTGACGCAGGTGCTGGCGAACCTGCTCAACAACGCCTCGAAATACACCGATGTGGGCGGCCGGATCTGCCTGGACGTGGAACAGACCGACACGGATGCGTTGATACAGGTCAGCGACAACGGCACGGGCATCGCCAGGGAAATGCTGCCCCAAGTCTTCGACCTGTTCACACAGGCTGACCGCACGCTTGACCGTGCCAAGGGTGGGCTAGGCCTCGGCCTGACGATCGTGCGACAACTGGTCGTGCTGCACCAAGGCAGCGTCGAGGCGTCGAGCGATGGAATCGGGAAGGGCAGCCGGTTCACGGTCCGGCTGCCCCTGTTGGCGCGCGCGCCTGCCGTCCGCCTGGCGCGCGAAGCGACCGCCACCAAGCCGATCGGGGAGTCAAGCCGGCGGATCCTGGTGGTGGATGACAACGTGGACGGCGCCCTGACGCTCGCTCACGTTCTCGAACTGCATGGGCACCACGTGACCGTGGCGCACGATGGCATGGCGGCCGTCGACATGTCAGCGGCGGGCGACGTGGACGTCGTGGTCCTGGATATCGGCCTGCCCGGCATGGATGGCTACAGCGTGGCCCGCACCATGCGCGGCCGAGCGAG
>JANNGT010000273.1:0-2760 GCA_031404015.1 Gammaproteobacteria bacterium
CAACATCGAGGAAGGCGGCAGCCTGACGATCCTGGCCACCGCGCTGATCGACACGGGTTCGCGCATGGACGACGTGATCTTCGAAGAGTTCAAGGGCACGGGCAACAGCGAAATCCACCTGGATCGCCGGATTGCAGAAAAGCGTGTCTACCCGGCGTTCAACATCAACCGCTCCGGCACGCGCCGCGAAGAGTTGATCACGTCGGGCGAAGAACTGCAGAAGATCTGGATCCTGCGCAAGCTGCTGCATCCGATGGATGAACTGGCCGCCGCGGAGTTCCTGATCGACAAGATGCGGGACACCAAGACCAACGGCGAGTTCTTCGAGGCGATGAAGCGCTGACCGCAGAGCGCGAACGCGTCCAGGGCATCGTCGCGATGCTCGTGTCCGTGGCCTGTTTTGCGGTCATGGACTCGATGCTCAAGCTGCTGTCGGAGCACTACCCGTCGCTGCAGGTTGCCTTCCTGCGTGCGGCGGCATCGCTGCCGTTCGTGCTGCTGGTCATCGTGGCGCGCGGCCGGCTGGATCGCATCAAGCCGGTCAACATCAGGCTGCATCTCTTCCGCGGGGCGCTGGCCGTGCTGATGCTTTACAGCTTCGTCACGGCCGTGCGCGAATCATCGCTGGCCACCACGTACTCCATCTTCATGTTCGCGCCGCTGCTGGTGGCCGGGTTGTCGGTGCCGGTGCTGAAGGAAAAGGTCGTCAGCGGGCAATGGCTGGCAATAGGCGTGGGTTTCGCGGGCGTGCTGCTGATGCTGGGGCCGGTCAATGGCCAGTGGCTGTCGACAGGGTCGCTCTGGGCGGTGGTCGCGCTGATCACCTACGCCGTCGCCATTGTCTCGCTGCGGCTACTGGCGCGCACTGATTCCACGGAAAGCATGGTGTTCGGCTTCACTTTGCTGCTGATGCTGGGCGCGGGCGTGCTTGCGATCCCGAGCTGGCAGGACATCCAGTGGGCGGCGGACTTCAAGCTGATCCTGGCGGTGGGCGTGCTCGGGTCGATCGGGCAACAACTGATCACGGTTGCGTTTCGCAGCGCGCCCGCGGCCGTGGTCGCGCCGTTCGAGTACACCGCTTTGATCTGGGGCGTGCTGCTCGACATCGCCATCTGGAGCGTCTACCCGAGCGCGCTTACGCTCGTCGGTGGGTCCATCGTGATCGGTGCGGGGCTGTACCTGATCCAGCGTGAGCGACGGATGGTCGCGTCTCGTACGCCGGCGTAGTCAGTGACCAAGGTCAACGATTCGGATACCTGGTCCCGCTCGCCCGGAACAATGCGAGCGGACCAGGCACCGAATCGATGACCTGAGACAGGGCGCCTGAGCGCTGTTTCGGGCACGCCCGAAAACAGCGCTCAGGCGCAGCAGCGTCCACCGTGCGCAAACCGCCGCTGCTGCTGCACGTCGGGATCAGGACCGGCCTGCAACGATTCAAAGTCCGACCAGCTGACGGACGATCCCGGGCCATGCCTCGCTGTGATAGTTGCGGCGGGCCCTGATTTATTCGGGTGGCGAGCAACCTTAGATGCCGGTCAATAAAAGGTCGAGCGCGGCCATGATCGTCTGGCGATCGTGCGACAGGTTGCCGATCGGCGGTCCCAGTTCCTCGATCGAAATGCCGGCCATTTGCGGCGTGAGCAGCAGGCAGGGCTTGCCTTCGATGGTGCAGAGTGGGGTGAGCGTCTGCATCGCGCCGCGTTTCGTGGCGACCGTGGCGGGGGTCAGTGGAATCACCACGCGCGTTCCCAGGTCTGCGAGCAGATCCGTCTGGACGTCGAGTAGAAACGGGAAGCGGGCCTTGGTGGCGGCGTTGCGGTTACGGTGCACGTCGAACTGGGGCATTGCCTGCGCCGAACGTCAGAAGGTGCGCAGCCTGTCGGCGAATGCGCCCTGGGCCTCCACCTGCGCGTTGTACCCCGCGATGCCTTTGCGGTTCTCGGCCAGCCAGCGAGCGCGCCGGTCCGCACGCAACAGGTCTTCCAGCGCTTGCTCGAGCGTGGCCGACAGGTTGATGTCGCGCTCGCGGGCTGCGCGCAAGAGCGCGGCGTCCACGCTCAAGTTGACGGCCTTTTTGCTGGCGGACATGGTCGAGGCTCCACGCGGGTTGGCGCATTCAGAATGCGCATAGTATATGCGCATGAACGCCATACTGAAATGTGCGCGTGACCTGAGAGCGGGGTGCGCAAGGCCGGATTGGTGTCCGGGCCCGCTCGCGGCCTAGAATGACCTTACAAACGGATCTTGAGGCGTTTTGATGATCCTGGTTACCGGCGGCGCGGGCTTCATCGGCTCGAATCTGGTTGCCGCATTGTGCGAGCGCGGGGAGGCGGTTGCAGTGAGCGACCGGCTGCGCTGCAACGACAAGTGGCGCAACCTCGCCAAGGCGGATTTCCGCTGCCTGATCGAACCCGAAATGCTGGACGCCTGGCTGGCGGGCCGCGGCCGCCTCGACGCCGTCGTGCATCTCGGCGCGATTTCCGCCACGACCGAGCGCGATGCGGACCTGATCTTCGACGTGAACGTACGCCTGAGCGCGCGCCTGTGGGAATGGTGCGCCGCGCACGACACGCCGTTCATCTACGCCTCGTCGGCGGCAACGTACGGCGCGGGCGCGCAGGGATTCGACGATGACCAGCAGCCCGCGGCACTCGCGCGGCTGCGGCCACTGAACGCCTACGGCTGGAGCAAGCATTACTTCGACCGTCGGCTCGTGGCCGGCATCGCGGAGGGCCAGCGCGCGCCGCCGCAATGGGTGGG
>JANNGT010000274.1:0-28091 GCA_031404015.1 Gammaproteobacteria bacterium
TGGACTACGTAATCGACCAGATCCTGCCCACGCTGGACTTCACGGAGACCGCGTTCTTCGCCAACGTCTGCGGTTCGACGATCGAGGACTACGTCGAGGTGACGCGCCGCTTCGACGACTCGCCGATCGACGCGATCGAACTGAACATCTCGTGCCCGAACATCAAGGAGGGCGGGGTGCAGTTCGGCAACTCGCCTGAAATGTCGGCGCGTGTCGTGGCGGCGTGCCGCAGCGTGACCCGGAAGCCGCTGATCACGAAGCTGTCGCCCAACCAGACGGACATCCGCGAGAACGCGCGCCGCTGCATCGAGGCGGGCAGCGACGCGCTGGCGGTCATCAACACGGTGATGGGCATGGCGATCGACGTGAAGACGCGCAAACCCATCATCGGCAACATCCAGGGCGGCTTGTCAGGCCCGGCGATCAAGCCGATCGCGCTGCTGAAGGTGATGCAGGTGGCGGAAGTCGCGCGGCCGCACAACGTGCCGATCATTGGCCAGGGCGGCATCTGCAATGCACACGACGCGCTCGAGTTCATCATCGCGGGGGCGACGACGGTGGGCGTCGGCACGTCGCTGTTCTACGAGCCGCACTCGTGCAAGCGCGTCAATGACGGCATCGCCGCGTACCTGGCGGCGAATGGCATGGCGTCCATTGGTGAGCTCATCGGCAGCCTCGACGCGCCGAAGCGGGTCGTCGAAGCCTGCAACTGCTGAGTGCAGCCTCGTCCCTCCCGCTTGGCGGGAGCGACCGCGCAATGCGCGGGTGAGCGCAGTTCCAGATCTCCACCGGCACAGCAATGCGCTTTGGCCTACAGACGCATGCAACTGCCTGACCGGAATCTAGACACAACGTCCAAGCTATTGCTTGACCAACCCGAGGATCAACACGATGAGCTACATGGACGGATTTCTGATTCCTGTCGCTGCTGGCAACAAGGCGGCCTATCGCGAGATGGCGGTCAAGGCCGCCGCGCTCCTGAAGGAATTCGGCGCCACGCGCGTCGTGGAATGCTGGGGCGATGCTTTGCCCGACGGCAAGGTCACCGACTTCAAGCGCGCCGTCAAGGCGGAGGGCGAAGAGACCGTCGTCTTCTCTTGGATCGAGTGGCCATCCAAAGCAGCGCGCGACGCCGGCAACGAGAAATTCATGGCCGACCCGCGGATGAAGGCGTTGGGAGAAATGCCTTTCGACGGAAAACGGATGGTCTACGGCGGATTCGAGCCGCTGCTCGATGTCTGATCAACGGCCGATCCTAAATTCAGTCTCAACACGTTCCATTTGGAGTTCACCATGAATGTTCAAGCCTACCTGACGTTCGGCGGCCGCTGCGAAGAGGCGCTGGAGTTCTACAAGAAGTGCCTTGGCGCCGAAGTTACTGCGTTGATGCGCTGGAAGGAAAGCCCCGACGCGGCCATGAAACCGCCGCCCGGCTTCGAGAACAAGATCATGAACGCCGCATTCCGCATTGGCCAAACCGAGTTGATGGCGGACGACGGCATGGCCGAGAAGCCAGCAGACTTCAAGGGCATGACGCTGGCCATCGGAGTGGCCGACGATGCTGAAGCAAAGCGCGTCTTCACGGCACTTGCTGAAGGCGGGAAGGTCACCATGCCTTTGATGAAGACTTTCTGGAGCACTTCTTTCGGCATGCTGATCGACCAGTTCGGCGTGCCGTGGATGGTGAATGTGGCGGAGCAGAAGGCGTAGGCCTGCTCTCCGCCATGAGCACAAGCCAACTAAAGCCCGCCATCGAGCTCGCCCGGCAGAACGGCGTGCGTTTTCCGAATGAAAGCGCCGACTACCGGCATGCACGCAACGCGCTTCTCGCCGAAGAGATCGAGCTGCGGCGTCACATCGAACGCGTGGCAGAGCAACGACGCGCCCTGCCGGCGGGCGGCACCGTGCCCAAGGACTACGCCTTTGTTGGCGAGCACGGACCTGTCAAGTTCTCCGAATTGTTTGGCGACAAGCAGACGCTGGCGGTTTACAGCTACATGTACGGGCCGAAGCGTACGCAGCCTTGCCCGATGTGCACGTCGCTGATGGCCGCATGGGACGGCGAAGCGCTCGACGTCGAACAGCGCATCGCGCTGGTGATGGTGGCTCGCTCACCCATCGAGCGCCTGCTGACGGTCAAGAAGGAGCGTGGCTGGCGCCACCTCAAGCTTTACTCCGACCTTGAGGGCGACTTCACTCGCGACTACGTCAGCGCTGACGACGCAGACGTACCGGGTTTCAATGTCTTCACCCGGCGCGACGGCAGCATTCGCCATTTCTGGAGCGGCGAGATGGGCGGCAGCACGGCCGATCCCGGACAGGACCCACGCGGCGCGCCCGACCTCATGCCGCTCTGGACGATTCTGGACAACACACCCGAAGGGCGTGGCGGTGATTGGTACCCAAGCTTGAGCTACGGCACACGTTGAATCCTCTGAACCCCGCCTTCACGATTAACTCACTCCTACGGAACTGAATATGAAGTTCATGATTCTGGTCAAGTCCAACCCCGACCTGGAGGCTCGGTTGGAAGCGATGAGCGACCCTCAGATGAAGGATTCGATGGCCGCGATGGAGGCCTTCAACGAAGACCTCAAGAGGGCCGGCGTGTTGAAGGACTGCGACGGCCTGCGCCTGAGCCGCGATGGAAAGCGAGTGCGTTTCGACGGGAAGGTGCGCACCGTCATTGACGGGCCGTTCGTGGGGGACCTCGTTGCAGGCTATTGGCTCTGGGAGTTGCCATCCATCGATGAGGCAGTCGCGTGGGTCCAGCGCTGCCCAAACCCTATGCCCGTACCGTCGGAGATCGAGATCAGGCCCATATGACCATCGGATGATGTCGTCCGGCCCCGAGGTTGTCGTGATTGTCGGCACGCCCATGGCGATGAAGCGGTCGTGGAAGTCCTGCAGCTTGAACGCCGGGCCCAGCTTCTGCTGGTAGTCCGCACGCAACTTCAGGATCGCAAGCTTGCCCATGGTGTAGTAGTCGAAGAGCGCATCCGACGTGCCGCGCTTCGACTCCGAAACCGCGACCGGCTTCGGCTCATAGCCTTCCTTCTGGAAGAACTCCACCGCCTGGTCGTAGGTCATGCCCTGCGTGTGCATCTTGATGCCCACGCTTCGCTTGTGTACCGGCCTCGGCATCAATGCTTCGGCCGCGCTCACCCGCACGCAAATTGGCAATCACACGTCTCGTGCGACCGGCATCACCGAGTACTTGCGCAACGGCGGCAAGCCTGGAGCCTGACCGGGCTGTATGACCGGCGCGACGATCAAGTGTCGCTGTATGAGCTGCAGCGGATTTTGATTTAGGCAGGCGGTGGACGAATGCTGTAGTGGCGCTGTATGCGGACATTCGTGTAGGCGAAAACTGGGCCACAAGCGGCCGGTTTACAGCAAGCATTGCGTACTCCGACGCAATGACGCCGCGTGATCCGGCGGTTACGGTCTCGCCTTCATAGACGACCTGAGGCGTTGGTGCTGCCAGCGTGCTGTAGGGCTCGTAATCAGCATTCTGTTCGCGAAGTTCGTGCATTGAGTGCACGCCCCGTCTCTCGCTACACGCAAGGACCTGCCATGACCGCCACCAAGACTGCTGCGCTGCACAAGACAACGACCGCCCCCAAGGACGCCATCGCAATGCTCAAGGCCGATCACGTGGCAGTGAGCCAGCTGTTCGCCGAATACGAGAAGGCGCGGTCCACCGCGAAGAAGAAGGCGCTGGTCGCCGATATCTGTACTGAGCTGAGCGTGCATGCGCAGATTGAGGAAGAGATCTTCTACCCGGACGTCAAGGCGGCGTTGAAGGACCACCTGCTGGTACCGGAAGCCACGGTCGAGCATGCCAGCCTCAAGGAGCTGATTGCGCAGATTGAAGCGGTCGAGCCCGACGGCGAGATGTATGACGCCAAGGTAAAGGTGCTTTCCGAGTACGTGAAGCATCACGTCAAGGAAGAACAGAACGAGATGTTCCCGAAGGTAAAGGCATCCTCGCTGGACCTCCTCGAACTCGGCTCAAGGATGGCGACGCGCAAAGCGGAGCTTCTGGGCGCGAGAGGCTGATTCCGCGCCCGAATGACCGGTCTGTTTCCGTCGCCCGTCAGCGAGCACAGCGCAAATGAATAAACGCCGTTCCAAGTCCGCGCCCGCAAAAAAGCGGCCGACCCCTACAACCGATGACTTGCCGGGTGCGGCAGCAGCGGCACAGGCGGTCTCTGTCCAGGCACTCGCGGCGGCAATGCCGCACAACACCATCAAGCGCAAGGAATTCGGGCGTGAAAATGCCGTCTCGCCTGCAGCCGGTCAGACAATTGAACCTTCGTCCGACTTGGCATCTGCCAGTACCGTTAGCGAAGCCAACCGTTCCGCCAAAACCGGCGGCAGGCCGGTCGGCGATTCTGACAGCGGTTCGCTCGAACGCGTGCGCACCGCAGCGGGCGGGCAACCACTGACGACGAACCAGGGCGTGGCCGTTGGCGACAACCAGAACTCGCTGAAGGCCGGCCTGCGCGGACCGGTGCTACTCGAAGACTTCATCCTGCGCGAAAAGATTACCCACTTCGACCACGAGCGCATTCCCGAGCGTGTCGTGCATGCGCGAGGCTCAGCTGCTCACGGGTATTTCGAAGTGTACAAGCCGCTGACGAACTTGACCCGGGCCGCACCGTTCCAGGAGGCGGGGAAGATCACGCCCGTGTTCGTACGCTTCTCGACGGTGGCCGGCGAACGCGGTTCGGCCGACACGGCGCGCGACGTACGCGGCTTCGCCGTCAAGTTCTACACCGACGAAGGCAACTGGGACCTGGTCGGCAACAACATCCCGGTGTTCTTCATCCAGGATGCGATCAAGTTCCCCGACCTGATCCACGCCGTGAAGCCCGAGCCGCACAACGGCATGCCGCAGGCCGCATCGGCGCATGACACCTTCTGGGACTTCGCCTCGTTGATGCCAGAAACGACGCACACATTGATGTGGGTCATGTCCGATCGTGGCATTCCGCGCAGTCTGCGCATGATGCAGGGGTTCGGTGTGCATACGTTCAGACTGGTCAACGCGAAGGGCGCATCACACTTTGTGAAGTTTCACTGGAAGCCCAGGCTCGGTACGCATTCGCTGGTGTGGGACGAAGCCGTCAAGATCTCGGGAGCCGACTCCGACTTCCATCGTCGCGACCTGTGGGATGCAATTGAGGCCGGCGAGTACCCGGAGTGGGAGCTCGGCCTGCAGATCTTCACCGACGCGCAGGCCGAGGCGTTCAGCTTCGACGTGCTCGATGCCACCAAGCTGATCCCCGAGGAACTGGTGCCGGTGACGCCGGTCGGCCGGATGGTGCTCAACCGCAACCCGGACAATTTCTTCGCCGAAACCGAACAGGTCGCTTTCTGCACCGCGCACGTGGTCCCCGGTATCGACTTCAGCAACGATCCACTGCTGGCCGGTCGCATTCATTCCTATATCGACACGCAGATCACGCGGCTCGGTGGCGTGAATTTCCACGAGATCCCGATCAACGCACCGCTGACGCCAGTGCACAGCAACCAGCGCGACGGTTTGCATCGGCAGGCCATCCCGCGCGGGCGAGTCGCCTACGAGCCAAACTCCCTGGGAGGCGGCTGCCCATTTCAGGCCGGTGCCGCGGGATTCGTGTCGTTCCCGCAGCCGACCATCGGCGAAAAGCTGCGCGGCAAGCCAGAGAAATTCGCCGACCACTACACCCAGGCCAGCCTGTTCTATGAAAGCCAGACTGAGGTTGAGAAGGCGCACATCGTTGGCGGCTTCCGCTTTGAACTGAGCAAGGTCACTGTGCCGGCAATTCGCGAGCGCATGGTGGCGTCGCTGGTAAACGTGTCCGCCGAGCTGTCTGCGGCAGTCGCAGCCGGACTCGGCATTGCAGTGCCCAAGGCGTTGCCCCGGGCGCTGTCCAGGCCCGCGGCACCCGAAGTTGTCAGGTCAGCGGCACTGTCGTTGACGGCGCTGCCGGGCGACGGTGGCATTCGAACCCGGAAGGTGGCCATTCTGGCCGCGGACGCGGTGCACGGTGCATCGATCATTGCCATGGTCTCCGCACTCGCCGCAGCGGGTGCTGTATCCGTCGTGATCGCGCCCCGACTCGGTCGGGTCAAGACCGCCGACCGCAAGCCCGTGGAGGCGTCGGGCACCCTCGAGAATTCGGCACCGGTGCTCTTCGACGCACTTGTGCTTCCCGACGGCGTCGACGGAGTTGCGGATCTGGCTCGGCACGACCAGACGATGGACTTCATCAGGGACCAGTATCGCCACGGCAAGACGATCCTGGCCTTGGGTGCGTCGAAGCTCCTGCTCACCAACGCTGGGGTCTCAACCACTCTACCCACGGGCGAGCGCGATCCCGGCATCCTGCTGGCAAGTGTCGGAGAGGATGTGGCCGCTGCATTCATCGCCGCCGTGAGCAAGCATCGACACACGGAGCGGGACGCAGCAAAGCTGCGCACCTGAACGATGACTTATCCCGCCCAACACCATGATCGGCGCATCCAGAATGAATTCGGCAGATGTGCTTGAGACGAAATTGAGAAAGGCATTGCAGTTAGACAGGACCCTCATGAAACGCATGAGCCCGCCTGAGCGCCTGCGCCAATGCAGACTAGAGTCGCCCACCCACTGGAGATGAACCATGAACACACCCATACGGAAAGACAAGACCACGCCTGACGCCAATCGCGACCCGATTACGGGCGAGCCGGGCGCACACCCGATAGGCACCGGAGTCGGCGCCGCGGCCGGAGGCCTTGCGACTGGCGCATTGGCCGGATCCGTCGCAGGTCCTCTCGGCACAGTCGTGGGCGCAGCCATCGGCGCCGTGGCCGGCGGACTTGCCGGCAAACAAGTCGCAGAAATGGTGGATCCGACGGCGGAGGTAGGCTACTGGCGCGAGAAGTTCTCGAGCCGGCCGTACGTGAACCGCGATTCCAGGTTCGACGACTACGGTCCGGCCTACCGTCATGGCGCCGAGTCGTACGGTCGGTCGAATGGCCGCTCGTTCGACGACGCAGAGCCGGAACTGGAGCGCGATTGGGAGCGCGTCAAGGGCAATTCCAGTTTGTCCTGGGACAATGCCAAGCACGCAACGCGCGACGCGTGGCAGCGCATCAGCGACGGCAGTGAACGCGCCACCCCTGGCGATTCGGACCGCGACGGAAAGTAGCCGACGGCCCTCACCCTCGAGCGCGATCACCGCCGACCATCTCCGTGGCGACGGTGATTGCACCGCGCGGGCTTCCCGCCTCGGCATTGAGCGCGTCGCGACCGGCGGCGGCGTGTTCCCGCCGCCCGCTGCGCATGTGGGGACAGCCTCACGGTATGGAGCAGACAACGCATGATTGCTGCGGGACTCGTGGGGGCACTGATTGGCGCGGTCCTCACTGTGATCGCGCTGAACTTCATTGCTGGCGAAAAGCAGATTCAGCGCAAGCTCGAGCATCGCTACGCGATCGATGACCCGCAGTTCCGCCGCGAACTTGGCGTCCTGTTGGGGCCTCCGGTGATCGACGGTAACCGAGTCACGAACCTGGAGAATGGCATCGAGATCTTCCCGGCTATGCTCGCGGCGGTGAAGGGGGCGCGTCACAACGTCAATTTCGAGACCTACATCTACTGGTCGGGCGACGTCGGCCGCGAGTTCGCCGAGGCGCTGTCGGAGCGCGCCCGCGCCGGCGTCCAGGTCCACGTACTCATCGACTGGGTCGGCAGCCAGAAGATGGAGCAATCACTGCTGGACTTGCTGGTCGAGGCGGGTGTGCACGTCGAACGCTATCATCCGCTGCACTGGTATCACCTGGCGCGCCTGAACAATCGTACCCACCGCAAGCTGCTGATCGTCGACGGCGAGGTTGGCTTCACCGGAGGAGTCGGCATCGCCGACAACTGGAACGGGGATGCAACGTCGCCTGACCACTGGCGCGATTCGCACTATCGTCTGCAGGGGCCGGCAGTCGCGCAGATGCAGGCGGCGTTCCTGGACAACTGGATCAAGACCACCGGCATAGTGCTGCAGGGGCAGGAGTACTTCCCCGCGCTTCCAGCGGTGGGTGACGCTCGGGCGCAGGTGTTCACCAGCTCGCCGAGCGGCGGCGGTGACAGCATGCTGCTGATGTACCTGCTGTCGATCACGGCCGCCGAGCACACGATCGACTTGTCGGCGGCTTATTTCGTCCCCGACGACCTGACCCGGCAGTCGATCCGTGCAGCCCTCGAGCGTGCGGTGCGCGTGCGGATCATCGTGCCGGGCGGGCACATCGACACGGCGGTCGTGCGCAAGGCGTCGCGGGCCCAGTGGGGTGAGCTACTCGAGGCCGGGGCTGAAATCCATGAGTTCCAGCCCACCATGTTCCACTGCAAGATGCTGATTGTCGATCGGCTGATGGTTTCGGTCGGCTCGACCAACTTCGACAATCGATCGTTCCGGCTCAACGACGAGGCGAACCTGAACGTCTACGACGCCGAGTTCGCTGCGCGTGCAAGCACCGTCTTTGAGCAAGATCTCAAGCGAGCCCGACGCATTACGTACCAGGCGTGGAAAGCCCGGCCCTGGCAGGAAAAGCTGCTCGAACACGCGTCGGCCGTGCTGTCGTCCCAGCTTTGACGCTCGCAACGCGCGCAACTTGAAAAGGTTTGCGCCAGGGTGGGTAGGAGAGGTCGGTTCAGGCTGTCTGCGATGGGCAGCATCCGCCCGGCTGCCGGTCACCGTCACGTCGGCAGTGCGAACAGCGCCGCGTCCGCCCGTTCTGCACTCGATAGCACCGCGCCGCTCCGTTCGATGCCCGTCAACTCGCGGAGCTCCCCTGCATCAATGAACCTGGAGCGCAGTCCGGTCAGCGGCGTCTCCGCATTACCCGTCTTGACCACTTTGACCTTGCCGGCGTCCAGTACGAGCCAAGCGGTCAACGACGCGTCCGTCGCGTCAGGTCCGGAGGACTCTCAATCCGAGGTGTTCAGCGAGCACATCGAAGCCACGGTCGTTGTGCAGGATCTCGTGATCGTGCATCAGGCAACAGGTGCCGATGAGCATGTCCATGGTCTTTCGCACCGTGACGCCACGGCGACGGAGGCGTCGGTAGTTGGCGGCGGATTGAATCGCGACGTCGCGGCCGGCCATTTCAAGGAACTCGAGCGGCTGCAGCAGACTGAGCGCTCGTTTGGCGTCCAGCTCCGTCGCGAATCCCTGCAGCAATTCGGCGAGGATCAAGTCTCCGACGGCGAGCACTCGCTGACCGAGAAGCTCGTCCAGCAATCCGGCCTGCGGTGTGGGCACACCGTTGAAGTAGTCGATCCAGACCGAGGTGTCGACGACGATCACGTGTCGTCGCCGTCAGTCACGACGTATTGCGTCCAGGTCGCCGGTCCACTGCAACTTGCCGCGTGCGCGGCGGATCCGCTCCTGACGCTTCAACTGAACCATCAACCGCAGGCTGTCTTCCACTGCCTCGCGCTTGGTCTTGGCGCCGGAAAGTTTCATCGCTTCTGCGATCAGCTTGTCATCGATGACGATATTGGTGCGCATGGTCTGAGCTTCACGGTGATGTGTATGCCGAGTTAAAAGTATACACACTGCAGCAATGGCCGGTGGCACTTGCCTGGCTCCTGCGCGCCCGCTCTGAATCCGTGGCTTCGACTTTCCTTGCCCTGCTCCCGCGGCTCCTGCTCTGGTCCGGGTCTTTGCTCGATAGCGCTGCAGCTGCAGCGTGCCTCGGCAAGCCCTGATGTGACGTTATGACAGACGCGGTATGCTGCAATGCAACAAAGGCTGTAAACCAGCCTATCCACCGAGAAGCCACATGATCGTCGAAATGCAGGAATTCATGAGCGAGCAGTCGCAGGCCCTGGCTGACCAGGTCGAGAAGTTCCGCAAGAATCCGGTCGGCTATATGCGTACAGCCCTGGTTGATTCGGCGGAGAGCTTCAAGTCGCTGAAGAGTCCGGTACGCCTGGTCGCGCACTCGGGCGTGAAGTTGACCGTCGTGTCGCAGAGCGCATTGCAGAGCCTGATCGAGTTGCAGTCGGAGGTCATCACCGCGGCGCTGACCGGTGCGGCCATCCGCTTCGAGCATGCCGCGCGCGCTGAAGACCTCCTGGATCTGATACGTGACCAGACGGACCTGTTGCCGGCAACCCGCGATCGCCTCGTTGATGAAGCGACCCGCGGGGCCGCGATCTTCAAGGAGGCGGGTCGTGACATCGCCAAGCTGGCGCTGCAGACCTACGGCAAGGTCTTCGAGACCGCCGAGAAGGAGTTGCCAAGAGCGAAGACCACGCGCGCCCGCAAGGCGAAGACGGTGGTTCGCAATACTCGGCGCGCGGTCCGAAAACCTGGCGCGCGTGCCCGCAAGCTCGCGGCCTGAGCGTCGGAGCTATCGGCATCGGCCGCCAGCGGTTCAACCGATCTCCCCCTGAATTGCGCCCTCTTCGGAGGGCGCTTTTTTATGGTCGGTCGTTGGTGCGAGTGGCGCGCGTGTGCGTGAAAGATGCGCATTACCTGTGACCCTGCGAAGCGAATGCAGACGCTGCAGGAGCGAGGTTTGGACATGCGCCGAGCCATGAGGCACTGTGCCCAGGTCGCGCAAGCAGGCTGGATAGCGGGGCGACGGTCGATCGCTGCACCTCCCACTGGCGCGGGAGAGGTGAGGATCACACGTCGTCCATTCCCAGCTCTTTGAGCTTGCGCGTCAATGTGTTGCGGCCCCAGCCGAGCAGCTTCGCGGCCTCCTGCCGGCCGCCGCGCGTCACCTTCAGCGCTTCACGCAGCAGCGTGCGCTCGAACTCGGGCATTGCATCTTCGAGCAACGGCGCACCGCCGGTCGTAAGCCGTGCCTGGGCCCAGCTCGCGAGCGCGAGCGACCATTCCGCACCCTGCGTCGAGACCACGGCACCGCCACCGCCCAGATCCGCAGGGATGTCGCTTGCCTTGATCTCACGCCCCGCCGCCAGGACGGTCAGCCGCCGGCATGCATTCACGAGTTGCCGCACGTTGCCCTGCCAATCGAACGCAGCCAGCCTCACAGCGGCATCTTCAGACAGCACTTTCGGCGCCACGCCCAGTTCGATGGCCGCCACGTCGAGGTAGTGCTGCAGCAGTTCAGGGATGTCCTCGCGCCGGTTGCGTAACGGCGGCACCTCGATGCGGATGACATTCAATCTGTGCAGCAGGTCTTCGCGGAAAAGGTTCTCGCGCACGCGTGATTCCAGGTCCTGGTGTGTCGCCGCGATCACGCGCACGTCCACCTTGACCGGCAACTGGCCGCCCACGCGATAGAACTCATTCTCTGCGAGCACACGCAGCAATCGTGTCTGCAGCTGTGGCGACATGTCGCCGATTTCATCGAGGAACAGCGTGCCGCCGTCGGCCTGTTCGAAGCGGCCGCGACGCAGTTCCGTTGCGCCCGTGAACGCGCCTTTCTCGTGGCCGAACAGTTCCGACTCGAGCAGGTCTGCCGTGAAGGCCGACGTGTTCAACGCGATGAAGGGCTTGGTCGCGCGCGGGCTGTGCCGATGCAGCGCTCGCGCGACGAGCTCCTTACCAGTGCCCGACTCGCCGGTAATCAGCACGGTCATGCTCGAGCGCGACAGGCGACCGATCGCCCGGAACATGTCCTGCATCGCGGGCGCGTGCCCGAGCATTTCCGGTATGCGGCGCGATTCCGACGCCGATTCGACGGCGTGCTGCTGCGAGGCGGCCCGACGCACCAGATCGACGGCCTGGTCGATGTCGAACGGCTTGGGCAGGTATTCAAACGCGCCGCCCTGGTAGGCCGCCACGGCGCTGTCGAGATCGGAATGGGCGGTCATCACGATCACGGGCAACTTCGGCCGGCGTGTGCGTACATCGTCGAGCAGATCGAGACCGCTCTTGCCTGGCATGCGGATGTCCGTGACCAGCACGTCGGGTTCGCCGCGACGCAACGCGGCCATCGCGCTGTCCGCGTCTTCGAAAGCAATCGGCGACATGCCCGCCTGTTTCAGGGCGCGCTCGAGCACCCAGCGTATCGACGCGTCGTCGTCGACGATCCAGACTTCAAGTGCCGGCGGTGGGTTCATTGGTGTCGAAAGGCAGCAGGATCGTGAAGACAGTGCGACCCGGGCGACTGTCGAATTCGATCAAGCCGTCGTGACGGCCGATCAGGTCCTGGGCAACGGCGAGGCCCAGCCCGGTGCCGGTCTTACGGCCGGTGACCAGCGGATAGAACACCGTGTCCTTCAATTCCACCGGCACGCCGGGTCCATCGTCCTCGACCTGGATGCCGACGACGACGCGGTAGCGCCGGCTGCCGATGCTGGCGTTGGTGAGCGCGCGCGTACGCAGCACGATGCGGCCGTGTTCACCGACGGCCTGGATGGCGTTGCGGCCCAGGTTGAGCAGGGCCTGGATGATCTGGTTACGGTCGAGGCGCAACCGCGGCAGGCTCGGATCGTAATCGCGTTCGATCTGCACGCCGGTGGGCGCTTCGGCCGCGAGCAGGTGGCCCACGTGCTGCACGATCTCGTGAATGTTCACCGGCTCCTTGTGCGGCGGCTGGCCCGGGCCGAGCAGCGCGTCGACCAGCGCCGCGAGCCGGTCGGCTTCGGCAATGATCACGGCCGTGTACTCGTGCAGCCCAGGCTCCTTCAGCTGGCGCTCGAGCAGCTGCGCGGCGCCACGCAAGCCACCGAGCGGATTCTTGATCTCGTGCGCGAGTTGTCGAACCATCGCACGGCTGCCGCCCAGTTGCGTGAGCAGGGCGTTTTCGCGCGTGATCCGCTGGTGGTGGGTGGTATCGGCCAGTTCGACCAGCACGCCGCCGAGGCGGCCCGGCGAATCGAACGGCGTGACCGTGACGTCGAGTACGCGCAGTGGCGAGCCGGGGCCCGCCTCGAATGAAATCTCTCGCCGCGAATATTGCGCGCCCGCCGCTCGCGCGCGACTGACCACGCCTTCGAGTTCGGTGTTGGCCTTGACGAGATCGCGCACGGCGCGTCCCATGGCCTGGTTGCGACTGACGCCGAACAGATCCTCGGCGGGCTCGTTGAGGTGAACGACCGCGCCATCGCCATCGAGCCAGACGATCGACGTGGCAATGCCGTCTACCAGTGAGATCAGTTCGGCTGGTGTCGGCCGGGCAACGGAACGCAGTTCGAGGGCCACGTCACGCGCTCCCAGAGCGGCGTGACGAGCAGAGGGTCAGGGCCGCCTGGGTGTTGGAATCGGTTGCGGCCGCGGCGGGGCTGGACGCTGCGCCGGTCCCTGGTTGCGGGGATTGGCAACGCTCGGCTGCTTCATGTGAAACACAACTTGCGAACTGCGGATCTTTTCCCTGCCGTCGCGTCCGTATATCGCGCTCGTGACCGTGTGCGCGCCGCGCGACAGGCCCGTGAGACGATGCTCCAGCGCATTCAGTTCGGCCAGTTGCTGGCCGTCCAGGTAGGTAGCCAGACGGTCCGCTTCGTCCAGCGCAGGCTCCGGCCGGATGCGAACGATGATTTCTACATCGGGCTCGAAGAAAGCTGCATCGTTCTGTGGGCTGATAATCTCCAGACGGTCGTACTGCACCTGCGCCGGCGCAGCCGGTGTCGGCGACCTCGTTGCGACGGCAGCCTGCGGTGCCGTGCTGGCGGGAGGCGAGCCGTTCAGCGTGATCCTGCGGGCGCCTGGTTGCGGGTAATCCGAGAAATGCGTGACGCCATTTTCGTCGCGCCACTGCCATACGTCGCGGCGCGTCTGGGCCTGGCTCGTAACGACGAGCAGGCATCCAAGCAGCAGTACCCAGGTTTTCATGGTCCAGAAGCATAGCGACTGGCGACTCCGCTGACAAAGCGACCCCCGCGATCCGCGAAGTGCGTCATGGACGAGGGACTCTCCGGGCGCCCAGCGAGGGTCGCCCGGAGGGATCCGGCCAGCAACCCGCGTCAGACGCTGTAGTAGAGCTCCATCTCGACCGGGTGAGTGGCCATGCGCAGCCGCGTGACTTCCTGCATCTTCAGGTTGATGTAGGCGTCGATGACGTCGTCCGTGAACACGCCGCCTTCCTTGAGGAAGCCGCGATCCTGGTCGAGCGCTTCGAGCGCCATGTCCAGTGAATGGCAGACGGTCGGGATGTTCTTCGCTTCCTCGGGCTCAAGGTCGTAAAGATCCTTGTCCGCCGGGTCGCCCGGGTGAATCTTGTTCTTCACGCCGTCGAGGCCCGCCATAAGCATGGCCGCGAAGCACAGGTACGGGTTTGCCGTGCTGTCGGGGAAGCGCACTTCGATGCGGCGGCCCTTGGGGTTGATCACGTGCGGGATGCGGATCGACGCGGAGCGGTTGCGCGCCGAGTACGCGAGCATGACGGGCGCTTCGAAGCCCGGCACCAGCCGCTTGTAGCTGTTGGTGCTGGCGTTCGAGATCGCGTTGAGCGCCTTCGCGTGCTTGATGATGCCGCCGATGTAATAGATCGCGATCTCGGACAGGCCGCCGTATTTGTCGCCGGCGAAGATGTTCTTACCGTCCTTAGCCAACGACTGGTTCACGTGCATGCCGTTGCCGTTGTCGCCAACGAGCGGCTTGGGCATGAACGTGGCCGTCTTGCCGTACGCCGCAGCCACGTTGTGGATCGCGTACTTGAGGATCTGCACTTCGTCGGCTTTTTTCACCAGCGTGTTGGCGGCCACGTTGATTTCGGCCTGGCCGCCCGTGGCGACTTCAGCGTGGTGCACTTCGACCTTGAGCCCCAGTTGTTCCATCGCGCCGCACATCGCCGTGCGCAGGTCCTGGTACGTGTCGACCGGGGGTACCGGGAAATAGCCGCCCTTGATGCCTGGACGATGGCCGAGGTTGCCACCGTCGAGCTGCGCGCCCGAGTTCCACGCACCCTGCGCGGAATCCACTTCATAGAAGCAGCCGTTCATTGACGAGCCGTGACGCACGCTGTCGAAGATGAAAAATTCGTTTTCCGGACCCCAGACCGAGGCGTCGGCAATGCCGGTCGACTTGAGGTACGCCTCAGCGCGCTTCGCGAGCGAGCGCGGGTCGCGCTCGTAACCCTGCATGGTCGAAGGCTCGACGATATCGCAGCGCAGGTTGAGCGTGGGTTCCTCGAAAAACGGATCCATGATCGCCGTGCTCGAATCCGGCATCAGGATCATGTCGGACTCCTGGATCCCCTTCCAGCCGGCAATCGAGGAGCCGTCGAAGCCTTTGCCGTCCTCGAAGAACGCATCGTCCACCATGCGTGTCGGCACGGTCACGTGCTGTTCCTTGCCCTTCGTGTCGGTAAAACGAAGGTCAACGTACTTGATTCCTTTTTCCTCGATCAGCTTGAGGACGTCGGCACCGGTGCTCATGGGGTCTCCTGTTGAATTCTTTGCAGCGAAAGGAAAGCTTCGGGACGCTCGCCGCGGCGGCCCGGAAGCGTGTCTGTGGGGCAAGCGGAATGCAGCAATTATGCCACCGCACAATAATCGCGCAAAGCGAAGACCGAACCCTGTTAAACATTGTCGACGCAGTCGCTAGCGCACCACAATAAGGCGCGCAGGCACTTTTTTGCACCAAGATTGTGCGCATTGCTTTGCGAGCCTCCGCCCGCGGCAAGTCAAGCCCGCCCGAACGGACCGCGGTGATCCGTTCTGTCCGTCTTAATCTCTGTAGGACGCGTGCTAAAATAGGTACGGTTCATGGGGGGTGCGGAATTCTGCTCAATCGGTGCTGCAACAAAGCGGCACAAATTGCGTGCGTCGACAGAATGACCCGCCACCGAGCGGGGGAGGCCCCGATGAAGATTCGTCCACTCGATCGCCGTGCCTTGGCGATCGCGCTCGTATTCGGTATCGCTTCGGCGGTCGCCGCATGCGGCTCCAAGAAAGAAGAACCTGCTGCTGCCGCGACCACGACGGCTCCGCCGCCACCCGTCGCCGCCCCGGCCGCTGCGCCGACAGAACCCGCCGCTGTTCCCGTGCCGGTTGCCGCGAGCGATATCGCAAACAAAACGTGGACGCCGGAGGCACTCGAGGACCTGCTCGCGCCCGTCGCGCTGTATCCCGATCCGGTGCTGTCACAGGTGCTGATCGCATCCACTAACCCGCAGGAAGTGCTCGACGCTGGCAACTGGCTCGTCGCGAATGAATCCCTGAAAGGCAAGGCGCTCGATGACGGCGCCGCGCAGGCGGGGTTCACTCCCCCGATTCGCGCGCTGGTCCAGTTTCCGCAAACAGTCGACCAGATGTGCATGGAGATGGGCTGGACCACCGAACTGGGCGAGGCCTTCGTTGCCGACCAGGCCGGCGTGCTCGGGGCCGTGCAACGCCTGCGCAAGCAGGCGATCGACGTCGGCAACCTGCAGACTTCGCCTGCGATGCTGGTCGAGACGCAGCAACAGGAAGGCCAGGACGTGGTCGTGCTGAAGCCGCCGAAGCCCGACGTCGTCTACGTGCCGACCTACGATCCGCAGGCGGCTTACGCGCCGGCGACGGCGCCGCAGACCACGACTGTCACGCCGGTCGAGACGGACAAGAAGTACACCACCGGCAACATGGTGACCACCGGCCTGCTCGCCTTTGGCGCGGGCATCCTCGTCAACGAATTGTTTGACGACGATGACAATAACAAGAACAAGAACGGCTACTACTACCCGAATTACGGTTACGGTGGCATGCCGTATTACCCACCGTACCCGTATCGCCCGTCGTACGGTGGCGGCTACTACCCGAGCAACAACTACAACCGTCCGCCGAACTACAACAACGGCAACTATCAGAACAACGGCAACATCATCATCACCAATCCAGGTGGTGGCGGTAATGGCGGATATTGGGACCGCTACCCGAACCAGCCGGGCTCGGGTTACAACGGCAACAACAATTACAACGGCAACAATAACTACCGCCAGGCACGCAACGTCAGCAGCCCGATCACGCAGGCCAACCCGAAGCGCAATGACCTGACGCAACTCAACCAGCGCCAACCGCGGCCGATGCCGGCCGACGTGAAGCGGCCGTCGCCCAACGCAACGGCGGCCAACTGGAAAGGCCAGCAGAGTTACGCGGGCAAGAACAAGGGTTCTGGCGCGAACATGTCGCCGCAGGACCGGATCAACTCGGCGACGCCGTCCTATTCGCGGCCCGCTTCGAACAAGCGTCCAGACAGCAAGGTTTCACCCAAGGTGTCGGGCTCGTACGCCGGCATGGACAAGGCCACCCGTCCGTCGACGGGCGGGATGCCGGCGTCGCGTGACATGCCGAAGAACAACGGCAACCGTGACATGCAGCGCCCGCAGCAGAAGCCGATGCCTGCTGGGGACCGCGGCTATGGTTCGAAGGACATGCAGCGTCCAATGCCGTCGAACCAGCCTGTGAACCGTCCGTCGCCGAACATGAATCAGGGCGGCAACAAGGCCAACAAGGGCACTGCCATGTCCGGCGCGGGTGGCAATCGCAACGCCGGCGCGGCCAGCCAGCGTGGCAAGCAGAGCATGCCGCAAGGCGCCCGCAGCAAGGGCGGCGGCGGTGGCGGCAAGAAGCAGGCGCGCTGAGCGGAGCAATGAACATCATGAAAAACAGCAAGACCCATACCGCTCGTGCTTTCTCGATCGCGTCCGTGATGACGCTCGCGCTGCTCGTTTCCGGTTGCGCCGGCAAGCAAGACACCGCTGCCGGTTACACGACGCCGGAAGCGGCCGTGGCAGCGTTGATCGCGGCGCTGGAAAAGGACGACACCGCTGCCCTCGCAAAGTTGCTCGGTCCAGGCACCGAAGGCTTGTTGTCGTCGGGCGATGCCGTGGCGGACAAGACCGACCGAGCTGATTTCCTCGCTGCCTACAAGGCGAAGAACTCGCTCACTGCGGACGGCGGCAAGATGATGCTGACCGTTGGCGACAACGCCTGGCCGATGCCGATCCCGCTGGTGCAGCGTGACGGCAAGTGGGTCTGGGACGGCGCCGCCGGCGCGGATGAGGTGATCTACCGGCGCGTGGGCGAGAACGAGCTGGGTGCCATCGACGTCATGTACGGCTACGTGAATGCACAGAACGCCTACGCGTCAGAAGGGCGTGACGGCGATCCGGCGGGCATCTACGCGCTCAAGCTGATCAGCGATGAGGGCATGCACAACGGTCTGTACTGGCCGACGGCTGAGGGTGAGACGCCGAGCCCGGCGGGTCCGTTCGTCGCAGGGGCGGCGGAAGAAGGGTATGCGTCTGCCGGACGCACTCCGTACCACGGCTACTACTACCGCATGCTGTACGCGCAGGGAGCGAATGCCAACGGTGGCGCACGCGAATACTTCAAGGACGGCGTGCTGACCGAAGGCTTCGCGGCAATCGCGTGGCCGGCGGACTACGGTGCCAGCGGCGTGATGACGTTCATCGTCAACCCGGACGGCGTTGTCTTCCAGAAAGACCTGGGTGAAGACACCGCGACGGCCGTCGAAGCGATCAAGTCATTCGATCCGGATACCTCGTGGACAGCGATCGTTCCGCCGGACGTGACGACCACTGCGGACGCTGCAACGGACGCTACAGTGGTGCCCGCTGCAGCGGCGCCTCCCACGACCTGAGCGCAGCGCTCGCAGGGCGCGGTGAGTGAGATGCAATGATGGGCGGCCTCCGGGCCGCCCATTTTTCTGGGCCCGCTGGGCCGCCCAGCGCACGCAAGCACCGAGGAGTCGACCCGCATGAATGCCAGCATCGGTCCCCAGCGCATGACCCCCTCCGAGGCGCTCGTCGAAACGTTGGCCGTCAATGGCGTCACAGACGTCTTTGGCATCGTCGGCTCGGCTTATATGGACGCGTTGGACATTTTCCCCGCTGCGGGGATCCGCTTCATCCCGGTCGCGCACGAGCAAGGCGCGGCGCACATGGCCGATGGCTATGCGAGAGCGTCCGGTCGACACGGCGTCTGCATTGCGCAGAATGGCCCTGGCATCACGAACTTCGTCACCGCAATCGCGGCGGCGTATTGGGCGCACTCACCGGTCGTGTTTATAACGCCCGAAACGGGCTCGATGACGCTGGGCCTCGGCGGCTTCCAGGAGACCGAGCAGTTGCCCATCTTCTCCAGGATCACCAGGTTCCAGGGCCACGTAAACAACCCGCAACGCATGGCGGAGATTGCGGGGCGTTGTTTCGACCGCGCGATGCTGGAGATGGGCCCCGCACAGCTCAACATTCCACGCGATTACTTCTACGGCGAGTGCAATACGATCATCCAGCCACCGATCCGCATCGGTCGTGGTCCGGGCGATGCGGCGGCCCTCGACGAGGCGGCGTCTTTGCTCGCCACGGCGAAGTTCCCGGTGATGCTCGCTGGGGGCGGCGTGATCATGAGCGGGGGCGGCGCCGAGGCGGTGACGCTCGCCGAGCTGCTGCACGCGCCAGTGGCCAACAGCTACCTGCACAACGATTCGTTCCCCGCATCACACCCGCTGTGGTGCGGGCCGCTCGGGTACCAGGGCTCAAAGGCCGCGATGAAGCTGATCGCGCAGGCCGACGTCGTGCTGGCCCTCGGCACCCGCCTCGGCCCGTTCGGCACCCTGCCACAACACGGCATGGATTACTGGCCACCTGCCGCGAAGATCATCCAGGTGGACGTGGACCCGAGGATGCTGGGCCTGGTCAAGCGCATCTCGGTCGGCATCAACGGCGATGCGAGGGCGGCTGCCGCGGCCTTGATCGAAAGGCTCGCAGGCCGCGAGCTCGCATGCATCGCGAACAAGGCCGACCGCGCGAAGCGCATCGCTGCAGAAAAAGCCGCCTGGGAAAATGAGCTCACGGAGTGGACGCACGAGCGAGACGCGTTCTCGCTGGAGGTCGCGAAGTCATCGCAACACATGCACCCGCGGCAGATGTTGCGCGAACTCGAGATGGCGATGCCAGCGGGCGCCATGGTCTCGACGGACATCGGCAACGTCTGCTCCGTGTCCAACTCGTATCTGCGCTTTGAGCAGCCGCGCTCAATGTTCGCGGCGATGAGCTTCGGCAACTGCGGCTACGCGTTCCCGGTCGCGTGCGGCGCGAAGATCGCTGCGCCGGATCGTCCTGCGATTGCGTATGTCGGTGACGGGGCCTGGGGCATCAGCCTCAACGAGTTGCTGACGTGCGCGCGTGAAAAAATCGGCGTCACGGTCATCGTCTTCAACAACGGGCAGTGGGGCGCCGAGAAGAAAAATCACGTGGATTTCTACTCGCAGCGGTTCAATGCCGTGAACCTCGACAGCCCAAGCTGGGCCAAGGTGGCGCAGGCCTTCGGCTGCGAAGGAGTCACGGTCGACAAATTGTCGGAGGTGGGACCAGCGCTCCGCGCTGCGGTCGAGGCGCAAGCCGACGGCAAGTGCACGGTGATCGAGATGATGCTCACGCAGGAACTCGGCGATCCGTTCCGGCGCGATGCGCTGTCCAGGCCGGTGCGGCACCTGGCGAAGTACCGGGACTTCACCTGATATGCAGCGCGAGCCCGGCCAGCACGATCAAACCGACGAATACGGTCTCGGCCACGATCACGCCGACGGGCTTCCAGCCGACTTTCGCGAGGTCGCCCAGCGACGTCTTGGTGCCGAGAGCGGCGATCGCCAGCACGAGGCACCAGCGCGAGGCCGCCTGCAGGCCCGACGTAAGCGTGGGTGGGACCCAACCGGACGAGTTCAGCGCGACAAGCACCGCAAACACCACGAGGAAGCCCGGTAGCAGTGGCGGACGCTGGGCCTCGTCCGAGGCCTGTGTGGACTGCCTGAACAACATCGAGATCACCAGCACGGCCGGCAGCAACATCGCCACGCGAAACAGCTTGACGATGGTCGCGGTATCGCCCGCTTCCGCGGACACGCTGTAGCCGGCGCCGACCACCTGCGCGACGTCGTGAATGGTCGCGCCCAGAAATACTCCGGACGTGTGCGCGTCAAAGCCAAAGGCATGGGCGATCAGTGGGTAGATGACCATCGCGATCGTCGAGAGCGCCGTGACGCCGACGACTGTCATGACCGTGTCCCGCTCGTGAGTCGGACCCTTCGGCAAAACGGCCGCGATGGCCAGCGCTGCGGACGCGCCACAGATCGCCACGGCCCCGCCTGTCAGCACCCCAAACGCCGCATCCAACTTTGCAGCGCGGGCCAGTACCCAGCCGAAGACAATGGTGAGCGCGACGGCGACGAACGTGAGCCCGAGCGCACCGGCCCCGAGCGACTGCATCTGTTCGAACGTAATGCGCATGCCGAGCAGCGCGACGCCGGCGCGCAGTAAGGCACGCGACGCGAAGTCGATCCCTGGCTTACAGCGCGGATCCTCGCCCAGGAAGTTCAGCGCGATGCCCCAGCAACAGCGCGAACAACATGACCGGCGCGCGATAGTGTTCGGACAGCCACGAGGCGGCAAGGGCGACGAGCGCAGCGACCAGCAGCCCGGGTGCCAGCGCACGTGCCGTCGCCAACATTGGCGCCCGGCCCGGGGTGCGCACAGGTTGCGTATCGAGCATTTTCATGCAGTTCAGCGACTGGCCGCTTTGACGGCAAGCCGCTAAGCGAAGCTTTGCGTTGGCTGCAGTAAGTCAGGTGCCCGCATGATGCGCCGAATCGGGCGCACTTGGCGCGCAATGGAGCCCTTCGCTTCTTTCGCGCACCCTCAGCGACGGCGTTTTCGCTTCCCGGCGGCGCGGGCTTCGCTTTTCTCGAAATACGGCCCCAGGTATCCGAGCACCGCGGTTTTGGCCTCGTCCACGATGCGATTGTCGCGGCCGCCGGTTTCGATCGTCCACATGTCGAGGATCGATGCCAGGATTTCGATCGCACACCGCGCTACCAGCACGGCCCGGTCGCGCTTGATGCCAGACGCCTGCAGCTCCGTGGCAAGCGTGTCGGCAATGTGCAGCGACGACTGCAGCTCGTGCTCGAGCAGTTCGGGCGACGAGCGCATGAGCTGCCGCAGGGGAACCGTTCCCGGTGTGGAGGTACGTGCGCACGCTACGGATTCAACTGCATTGCTGATGATGCGCCGCCAATCGGCGGACCCGCTCGACCCGACAAGCTGCCGTTCGCCGAGCTCCCTGCGCGCCTCGCTCTGCCTTTTGAAAAGCGTCAGCAGCACGGCTTGCTTGTTGGGAAAGTATTGATACAGCGTGGCCACGTTGATACCCGCCGCCTGCGCGATCAGGTTCGTCGTCAGCCGTTCGCCACCGACCTCGTCCAGCAACGCTGCGGTCGCTTCCAGGACTCGCTCGAACGTCGCCTGCCCGCGGGCCTGCATGGGCATGCGGCGCAGATCGAGGTCGGCTGCCGCTCGTCGGGGTGTCTTGCCAGCCTTGCGACGGCGCGGCGTGGCAGCGGTTCTCTTGCCCTTTGCGGTAACAGCCATCGAGTGCTCCTGGTCTTCGAAAAACAACGCCGGACCGGCCCTGCCGGCTGATTATCGCTTCGAGGGCAACGTCATGTAAGGCGCAACTGTCCTACACGGCCGTGGAGACCAATAAACGCTTGCTTGGCTCCACGCTTTGCAATACTGCAGGATGGGGCTGACCAGCCCAGTGTCATCGCAACATCGAGCCTTCCATGCCAGGCCCACCTGCCCGTAAACGCGGGGCCGTCCCCACCTCACGCTTCGGCCGCGCCCTGCGCTTCGGCTTGATGACCGGCGAGCTCGCGTTGTCGGCCGCCGTCGGCACGGCCCGCCAGGTAACGAGCGGCAAGCCTATCGACCTCGCGGCCTCCTTGCTGACGCCGGGCAATGCGGAGGCCCTGGCCCGGCGGCTCGCGGTTCTGCGCGGCCCGGCCATGAAGCTGGGCCAGCTGTTGTCGTTGTCCGGGGAAGAGCTGGTGCCCGAGGAGTTTCGTCGTGCACTCGATATCCTGCGCTCGCAGGGTTACGCGATGCCCGACAGCCAGCTGCATCGGGTGCTGGGGCGCGAATACGGCAAGGGTTGGCGCGAGAAGTTTGCGCGATTCGATGAAGAGCCCGTGGCGGCTGCGTCCATCGGCCAGATTCATCGCGCGCGCAAGGCGGGAGGGCGCGAGCTTGCGCTGAAGATTCAATACCCGGGCGTTGCGCGCAGCGTCGACAGCGACATCGACAACCTCGCGACGTTGTTGCGCCGGCTCGACTTCATCCCGTTGCAACTCGACGTGCCTGCGCTCGCCGCGGAGGCGAAGCGCCAGCTGAAGCTCGAGACGGACTACGCGACCGAAGCGCGCAACCTGGAGCGCTATCGCAAGCTGGTCGCGGTGATGCCCGACGTCGTCGTGCCGCGCGTGGACCGAACGCTCACGACCCGCCATGTACTGGCGATGGACTGGATCGATGGCGAGCCGCTGGAAGCGCTGGCCAGCGCGGCCGTGCCACAGGCCCGTCGCAATGCGGTCGGGCGCACGCTGTACGAACTCATGTTCCGCGAGCTGTTCGAGTTCCGCTTCATGCAGACGGATCCGAATTTCGCGAACTACATCTATGTGCCCGCCACGCACCAGGTGGCACTGCTCGACCTGGGCTCCGTCGGCGAGTATCCGCAGGAGCTGGTCGACCGGTACAGGGACATCTGCCGGGCGGTGATTGCCCACGACGACGTGGCGTTGCGTGAAGGCCTTTTTGCCGTCGGGTACGCCCACCCCGAGGATCCCGAGGCCATGACAACCAATGCAATGGACATCATCCGCATCGCGTGCGAGCCGCTGCGCCACCGCGGCCCCTACGATTTCGCGGGCTCGGGACTCGTGGTTCGTGCGCGCGACCTTGGCCTGGCGGTGGCGTTCGGCAAAGGGCTGCGCTCGCCGCCACCGGAGACGCTTTTCCTGCACCGCAAGCTGATCGGCACGTTCATGATCTGCGCGCGGCTGCAGGCCCGGGTCAACGTGCACGCGGTCATCGAAAAATTCCTGTGAGGCGGCGCCTAGCCCTGGCTGGCCACTGGGCGAAACAACTTCTTGGCCGTGCGACCCACCATGCGACAGACGACCGCGTCGAACGCGCCGCCCACGAACCCCCCAAGCACCGGCACCGCTTTTGGTATCTGCGCGAGACTGCGCTGGCCCGTCCTGGTCAGCAGTTGCATCCCGATACGCTTGTTGATTTCGACCAGCGCGCGACCGGGAATCTGCCTGGTGGCCGTCTGCGGCAGCTTGTTGCCCAGGTTGAGGCCGAGGTCCGCCATCGCGCTCTTCGCGACGTCGCCGGCGAGGCTCAGCAGGATCAGGGTCCGCACGCGCGATTCATCGAGGTCGTGTCCGTAAATCCGGGCGATGGCGCCCGCCATGCGGGCCTGGATCAGCCACGACGCGACCAATGCCGTTGGAACGCCGACCGGCAGGCTCACGAACCCACCCAGGCCCGTGATGAAACCCGTCGTAAAGTTCTTGCCCATCTCCCACTTGATGAGGGCGGCGACGCGCTGGTCGTCGTCCTTGAATTCGCGGTCGATCAGGTACCCGTCGGCGAGATCCGCAGCGCTCGACAGTGGCGGGAACCCGCCGAGTCCCTTCTCGAGCAGGTACTTGACCAGCTTGTTCGCCGATTCGCCAGTGGGCTCAGGGTTGTTCATGCAGCGCTCCTTGCGAAATATCTGCCGCGAATCGCTGGCCGCCATGCTAGAACGCAGCGGCCATGGGTCAATCGCTATGATCGCAGGACTCGAGGGGAGGTTGCGTGCTGAAGTGGAAGTTGATGATTTCGACCCTGCCGGTCGTGCTGATGCTGCTGGGTATCAAGCTGTTCCTGGAACACGTGCTGGGGTTCGAAGGCCTGATCGATTTCTCGGACGTCGGCATCATCCTGACCTCGGGGGTGTTCCTGATCGGTTTCCTGCTCGCTGGCACCATGGCCGACTACAAGGAGGCCGAGAAGCTGCCGGCGGACCTCTCGTGCACCCTGGAAACACTGGAAGAGATATTCGTGCTGGCCGCGACGGACCGTCCGGGGCTGGATGTCACCGAGCTGCGCTGCGAAGTGCTCGTGCTGACGGATGCAATCCGCAGCTGGCTAGGGGGTCGGTGTGCATCTCCGGACGTGTATGCGGCGATGACCCGGGTCAGCGACGTGCTGCAGCAACTGGAGCGCGCCGGAGCCGGGCCGTATGCCTCCCGTGCCGTGCCCCAGCTGCTCATGGTCCGGCGGTGCGTGAGCCGCGTGGACGTGATCGTGCGCACCGGCTTCCTGCCCCCCGCTTACGCTCTGCTCGAGGTGCTGATCGTCATGATCATTTCGCTGATGATGATCGCGCGGTTCAAGAGCGTCGTGGCCGAGGCGCTGCTGGTGCCCTTCGTCGCACTGGTGAACATCTACATGCTGCGGCTGATCAAGGACGTCGATAACCCGTTCGACTTCCGCGGCGGCGCCCGCGATCAAAACTGCGGCGAAGTGGCGCTGTTTCCACTGGAGGAATACCGCGAGCGCCTGGCGGCGCGTGTCGGCAAACGCAGCGAGCAGAACGCCATCGGCAAGCGGATGCTCGAAGTTTAATAATTGGGGGAATTCGCCATGACCGATCAATCAACGTTTGGTCTCGAAGGTCGCGTCGCCCTTGTCACGGGCGGCAACGGCGGCATCGGTCGCGGTATCGCCCTGGGGTTCGCCCGCGCCGGGGCGGCCGTCGCGATCTTTGGGCGCAACCTGGAGAAGAACGCAGGCGTCCTGGCGGAGCTGCAGGCCGCTGGCGCACGGGCAATGGCGCTTGCCGTGGACGTCGCTGATCGCGCCGCGCTCGAGCCCGCGTTCGCTCGCGTCGAGGCGGAGCTGGGCCCGGTGGACATCCTGGTCAACAACGCGGGCATCGCGAACCTCAGCGGCGGCATCCTGCAGGAGACCGTCGAGTCCTGGGACGCCGTGATCGAGACGCAGCTGAACTCCGTATTCCTGCTGTCGAAGCTGGCCGCTGCGTCGATGGCGACACGCAAACGCGGCAAGATCATCAACATCGGCAGCATGTACTCGTACTTCGGCTCGGGGCTCATCCCGTCCTATAGCGCCGCGAAAGGCGCCATCGTGCAGCTGACCAAATCGATGGCCATCGAACTGGCGCCGCACGGCATCCAGGTGAACGCCATCGCGCCAGGCTGGATCGCGACGGACATGACCGCAGTCATACGGACCGAGGCGCTCAAGGCCATGAACGACGAAATCCTCATGCGCACGCCCGCGGGGCGCTGGGGCCAGTCCGAGGAATTGGCCGGGCCGGCGATCTTCCTGGCGTCCTCGGCCTCGGATTTCGTGACCGGCGAGACGCTTCGAGTCGACGGTGGCTACGCCATCCGGTGAGCGATCTGGTTGATTCGCTATTGTTTAATAATCGCTCGGAAAATCGAACGTTATTTACATTTTAGACAAATTTTTTTTAATAATTTGGGCTCGCTGATGAGGCCGATGTGATTGCTATACTGCCGCTCGTTTCCGCGACTCGTCGAGCGTTCACATGCTGAAAGTGGCCAAGCCTCCCCGTACCTTCCAGGACCTCCTGCTGACCCTGCAAAGGTACTGGGCCGAGCAGGGCTGCGTGATCCTGCAGCCCTACGACATGGAGGTGGGCGCGGGCACGTTTCACACGGCGACGTTCCTGCGCGCGGTCGGGCCGGAGCCCTGGAGCGCGGCATACGTGCAGCCTTCGCGTCGCCCCACCGATGGCCGTTATGGCGACAACCCGTTCCGCCTGCAGCATTACTACCAGTACCAGGTGGCGATCAAACCCTCGCCGCCCGACATGATCGAGCTGTACCTGGGATCGCTGCGCGCGGTCGGCATCGACCCGCTCGTGCACGACATCCGGCTGGTCGAAGACAACTGGGAGTCGCCGACGCTCGGAGCGTGGGGCCTCGGCTGGGAGATCTGGCTGAACGGCATGGAGGTCACGCAGTTCACCTACTTCCAGCAGGTGGGCGGGCTCGATTGCCGGCCCGTCATGGGCGAGATCACGTACGGCCTCGAACGCCTGGCCATGTACCTGCAGGGCGTCGAGAGCGTGTTCGACCTGGTCTGGGCCGACGGCCCGCTGGGCCGTGTGACGTACGGCGACGTCTACCACCAGAACGAAGTCGAGCAGTCGAAGTACAACTTCGAATATGCCGACGTCGACGAACTGTTCCGGCAGTTCGACGCGCACGAGAAAGAATGTCTGCGGATGCTGGAGGCCAAGCTGTCGCTGCCGGCCTATGAGCGCATGCTGAAGACGTCGCACACGTTCAACCTGCTGGATGCGCGCAAGGCCATTTCCGTGACCGAGCGCCAGCGCTACATCCTGCGCGTGCGCACGCTGGCGCGTGGCGTGGCCGAGGCGTACTACGCCAGCCGCGAGGCGCTGGGCTTCCCCATGCTCGGAAAAGGGGACGCTACCCGATTTCCGTCCGGAAATCGGGTAGCGTCCCCAATTCTCCACGTTGATCCGCCGCTGCCGGAGAAGGGCCTCGCAACGGGTGGCCTGGCATGAGCAACACCCGCGACTTCCTGGTCGAGATCGGTACCGAAGAGCTGCCGCCGAAGTCGCTGTTGAGTCTCAGTGCTGCCTTCGCTGAAGGCGTCGCCAAGGGTCTCAAGGACGCAGGCCTCACCTACAAGGCGCTTGAGCCGTTCGCCACGCCGCGCCGGCTCGCGGTGCGGGTGAGGAAACTCGTCGAGCAGCAGCCGGACCGGCCCATCGAGAAGCGCGGTCCGCCGGTCAAGGCGGCGTTCGACGCCAACGGCGCGCCGACGCAAGCTGCCATTGCTTTCGCGCGCGGTTGCGGCGTGGACGCATCGGCGTTGGCAAGAATCGAAACGCCGAAGGGCGAATGGCTCGTGTTCCGCGGCACGGAAGCAGGGGCGCGCACCGTGAGCCTGCTGCCCGGCATCGTCTCGGCCTCGCTCGACGCGCTGCCAATTGCCAAGCGCATGCGCTGGGGCGCCGGCGAGGCGCAGTTCGTGCGACCCGTGCACTGGGTGCTGATGCTTTGGGGCGATGCAGTGGTCGACGCCGAGATCCTCGGCCAGATGGCTGGCAACGTCACGTACGGCCACCGCTTCATGGCGCCGAAGGCGCTCAAGATCGCGCGCCCGGCTACGTACGTCGCAACGCTGCGCAAGCGCGGCAGGGTCATGGCGGATGTGGCGGCACGTCGCGAGAGCATCCGTGTGGGCGTGACCGCAGCTGCCGCAAAACTGAACGGTGTCGCGGTGAT
>JANNGT010000275.1:0-3615 GCA_031404015.1 Gammaproteobacteria bacterium
GAATTGCCTGTAAGTCGCGCGTCAGCGCGTCGATGATGTGCTGCATGCCTGCCTGCACCTCTTCGTCGGTGAGCGTGCGCTCCGGCGACTGGAAGGTCAGGCGGAACGACAAGCTGACCTTGCCGTCGGGAATGCCCTTGCCCTGGTAGCGATCGAACTCGCGCACGTCGATCAAGGTACCGGGAGCAGCCGACTGAATGGTGCCACGAACCGTCCCGGCAGACAAGGCATCGTCCACCAGCATCGAGACGTCGCGCACGACCCACGGAAAGCGCGGCAGCGGCGCCGCGCGCAAGGTGTCGGCTGGTGCGGCTGCCGTGAGCGCGTCGAGGTTGATCTCCGCGACATACACCGCGTCGCCCGCGGGCAGATCGCGGCGGTCGGCGACACCCGAATCGAGTAATCCGAAGACGCCGATGGTCTTACCGCCGACCGACAGCGTCGCCGCCCGGCCCTTGACGAGGTACGGCACGTCGGCCTCGGCGAACGCCAGCGACACGTGGCTGACGGCGGCGAGCTGTTCGATCGCGCCCTTCACGTCGAAGAAGTCGACGTCGCGCCGCGCGCCGCTCCAGTGATCGCTCGTCGCCAACCCGGTGCACGCGAAGGCAGCGCCGCGGGTCTCGCCGCCGGGCGAGAAGCGCGTGCCGATCTCGAAGAGCTGCACCTCGCGGCGGCCGTGACGGCGGTTATGGCTCACGGCATCGATCAGGCCGGGCAACAGGCTCGGCCGCATGACGGCGAACTTCTCGGACAGCGGGTTCGCCAGGGCGACCGGAGCGTCTCCACCAAGGAACGGTTCAGCCGCCGCCGCCTCGATGAACGCGAAGGTGATCGCTTCGGAATAGCCCATGCCGAGCAGCGCTGTCCGGACGCGGCGATCGCGAACGATGCGCGGATCCGACGCGCCCGGCGCCTGCTGCACTCCCGGGAAGGTCGAAGGCAGGTGCTCGAAGCCGTGATGGCGGCCCACTTCTTCGATCAGATCCACCTGGCGCTTGATGTCGACCCGCCACGCGGGCGCAGTGATGTCCCATCCCGCGTGTCCCGCGGACTTAACCTCGAATCCCAACGATGTGAGAATGCGCACGACGCTGGCGTCGGGCACCGGCATGCCGAGCAGGCCGGGCACACGCTCGCGATCGAGCGCCAGCGATGCGGCGGGCTGCGGCGCCGGATACACGTCCTGGATGGTGCCGCTCGCCTTGCCCGCGCCGATCTGTTCGAGCAGGGCGCAGGCTCGCGCCATGGCCCGCGCGGGCGCGGTCACGTCCATGCCGCGCTCGAACCGCGTCGACGCGTCGGTCTTGAGTCCGAGCGCCTTGCTCGTGGCGCGCACCGACGCGGGCTTGAAATACGCGGCTTCGAAGACGATGCGCCTGGTTCCCGCTGAGACTTCGGAATCGGCGCCGCCCATCACTCCGCCAATGGCCTGGGCGCGCGTCGCATCGGCAATGACCAGCATGTCGGCCGTGAGCGCCCGCGTCTTGCCGTCCAGCGTCGTGATGGACTCGCCGCTCTTCGCGCGACGGACGACGATGGCGGGGCCGGCCAGCTTATCGAGGTCGAACGCGTGCATCGGTTGTCCGAGCTCGAGCAACACGTAGTTCGTGATGTCGACGACGTTGCTGATCGAGCGGATGCCGCAGGCGCTCAGACGATCCTGCATCCACTGCGGTGACGGCCCGACGGTCACGTCGGCGATCGCGCCAGCGTAACGAGGACACAGATCGGGAGCCTCGATCGTGATCGGAATGGCGTCGTCGTTGCCGGCTCGTAGAGGCGGGACTTCAGTCCCGCCGGCAGCGGGGGGGCGCATCGGCCGGCCATACGCCGTCGCGATCTCGCGCGCGATGCCGATCATTGAGAGGCAGTCGGGACGGTTGGCGGTGACCTCGAAATCCATCACGACGTCAGCTTCAGGTCCTGGCCTGAGCGAGCCATCGGGCGAGTCCGCCGAGCTCGACGGCGAGTCGAACGGCTCCAGGCCTTCAAGTGCGAGGCCGCGCACCGACATCAGCTTGCCGATTTCCTCGGCCGACTCGGGCACGTCAACGAACTCACGAATCCAGGAGAGCAGGACCTTCATAGTCCGAACTGCTCCAGGAAGCGCAGGTCGTTCTCGTAGAACAGGCGAATGTCTTCCACGCCCCACTTGAGCAGCGCGACGCGCTCCACGCCCATGCCGAACGCGAACCCGGTGACTTCGTTCGGGTCGTAGCCGACGGCTTCGAACACGGCGGGGTGGACCATGCCGCTGCCGAGAATCTCAATCCAGCCGGTTCGCTTGCACATCGCGCAGCCGGAGCCCTTGCACTTGATGCACTGGATGTCGACCTCGGCGCTGGGCTCGGTATACGGGAAGAAGCTGGGGCGGAATCGAACACCAGTGCCAGGACCGAAGAGCGCTTCGGCCATGGCGGCGAGCGTGCCCTTGAGGTCCGCGAGCGTCACGCCCTTGCCGACGACGAGGCCTTCGACCTGGTGGAACATCGGCGTGTGCGTCAGGTCGAGGTTGTCCTTGCGATACACCGGGCCGATGGCGACGAGCCGCACGGGCGGCGCGTTCTGCTCCATGTGGCGGATCTGCATCGCCGACGTATGCGTGCGCAGCAGCGTCAAGGGTTGTGGTGCTTTCGCCCGCGAATCTGGAGGCAACCCTTTCTTGTCCGCCGTAGCGCCTTGCGCGAAGGTGGAAGGGTTGCCTGGCGGCATCAACGGAGTCGCGAGATACAGCGTGTCCTGCATGTCGCGCGCCGGGTGTTCCTCCGGCATGTTGAGCGCTTCGAAGTTGTGGTAATCGTCTTCGATCTCGGGGCCTTCGAGCACCTGGTAACCCAGGCGCGTGAAGATGGCGCCGACTTCGTCGCGGATCAGGCTGAGGGGATGACGCTGGCCGAGCCTGGGCGTGCGGCCGGGCAGCGTGATGTCGACGGCGTTGGCGGGACGTCGGGTCGCGGCGAGTGCGGCTTCGCGCTCGGCGAGCGCCGCCTCAACCTCTTTCTTGAGCTCGTTGGCGCCCTTGCCGAGCGTCTTCTTTTGTTCAGGCGTCGCGGTCTTGAGTGCCTCCATGAAGGCGGCACTCCAACTGTGGTTGCGGCCGACCCAGCGCGTGCGCAGGGCCTGCAACTCGGCGTCGCTCTGTACATCGCCCAGTTCGGCGCGGAATAACTCCCGCGCCTTGTCTGGGCCGATGGACGTATCGATGGGCGACACTAGGCCGCCGGAATTGCGGCCTTGGCCTTGTCGACGAGCTTGGTGAAGGCCGCCGGTTCCTTGGCGGCGAGTTCAGCCAGGCTCTTGCGATCGAGTTCGATGCCGGCAGCCTTCAATCCGCGCATGAACACGCTGTAGGAGAGACCGTTCTCACGCGCCGCCGCGTTGATGCGGATGATCCAGAGGCCGCGGTAGTCGCGCTTCTTGAGCTTGCGTCCGACGTACGCATAGACGCCCGCCTTCTCGGCGGCCTCTTTCATGAACTTGTAGAGCTTGCTCTTGTTCTGGAAGAAGCCCTTGGTGATCTTAGAGAGCTTCTTGCGCTTCTGACGACGTACGGTACCGCGTTTAACGCGAGGCATGACTGTCCTGCTGCGACATTGGGGGCCGGTGTGTTAC
>JANNGT010000276.1:0-31460 GCA_031404015.1 Gammaproteobacteria bacterium
TCTGCAGTCGTTGGCGGCGGCCCGTGAGCACCTTGTGCGGATAGGCCTGATGCCCGACGTCCCAGACCAGACGGTCGTGGGGGGTGTCAAAAACGTAATGCAGCGCGACGGTGAGTTCGACCGTGCCCAGCCCGGCCGCGAAATGACCACCCATCTGGCTGACGGTCTGGATCAGGAACTCGCGCAACTCGCCGGCAAGCGTTCGGAGTTTCGCCTCCGGCAACTGGCGGAGGTCGGAAGGCGCATCAATACGTGTCAGCAGCGGGTAGAGATCGGGACGGGACATCACCGTTATTTTACACGGTGGGAGCGCCGATCCGGCCCATTAACGGTTTCTTGTCACCAACCAGTGCGACAGGTCGGCCAACGGGCTGTTGTCCCACCCGTGCGCGGCCAGGTGCCGGAGGGCCTCGGCATGCAGGGCCGACACCCGGGTACGGGCGGCCTCGAGCCCCACCAGGGCGGGGTAAGTGGGCATGCCGCGGGCTTCGTCACTGCCCGGTGGCTTGCCGATGACGTCGATGTCCCCCTCGACGTCCAGGATGTCGTCCTGGATTTGGAACCCAAGGCCTACGCAGTCGCCGAACACCCCCAAAGCGGTCAGGGCCTCGGCACTGAGTCCCGTGCGGCAATGCGCGGCCATGAGCACACTGGCGCGGATCAGCGCGCCGGTCTTCAGCGCGTGCAGCTTTTCGAGGTCGGCGAGACTCAGCGAGCCGCCTTCTGCCGCAAGATCCAGGGCCTGACCACCCGCCATCCCCGCGGTGCCGCTCGCGACGGCCAGCGTGTCCATGGCGCGCACACGAATCGCGGGATCGGCCGGCAGGCCCGGATGCGAAGCGAGCAGGTGAAAAGCAAGCACCTGCAGTGAGTCACCGGCCAGGATCGCAGTCGCTTCGTCGAATTGTTTATGGCAAGTGGGGCGTCCGCGACGCAGATCGTCGTCGTCCATGGCGGGCAGGTCGTCGTGCACGAGCGAGTAGCAGTGGATCAGTTCGACCGCACAGGCCGCTGCATCGACGTTTTCGAGGGGGATGCCCAACGTTTCTGCCGTCGCGTAGACCAAAGCGGGTCGAATACGCTTGCCGGGGCCGAGCACGCTGTAGCGCTGCGCGGCATGCAGCCGCCCTGGCATTTCGCTCGCGGACGGCAGCCACACGTCGAGCTCGCGTTCAACCCTGAGTCTCCAGCGTTCGAGAGCCTGCGTCAGCGGCTCGTGCGGCATGGGCGCCGCCGGCGGGGCGCTCATTCGTCGTCGGGCTCGAACGGCTCGGGCGCAGCCGTGGCAGACTTCTGCAGCAGGATCTCGACCTTCTGCTCGGCCTGCTTCAGCGCTGACTGGCAGTCGCGGGTGAGCGCAACGCCGCGTTCAAAATGCTTCAGCGCGTCCTCGAGCGACAGGTCGCCGTGCTCGAGCTTGTCGACGGTTGCCTCGAGTTCGCCGAGCGCGCGCTCGAAGTCGAGCGCGGGCGGGTTAGCAGTGTCGGGCGATGATGGCTTTTCGGTCACGGCAGCGGCCTCCAGAGGCCGGGAAGCCTCCCACAGGGGTCCGCAAGGGTCAACGCGCTTCGCCGCCGGCCGCCAATCCCTGGCTTGGGTGGCAGTCGTGCTTAGTAGCAGGCGGTCGATCCGGAGGTCCTTCCCCTCGCATGGAAAGGCAGACACGCGCACGGGAAGGACCCCGGATCGGCCGCTTGCGACGCGGCGCCTGAACGATTTCCAGCGAGGAGCTGGAAATCGCACGGCGCAAGCAGCGTCAAACCTCGCTCCGTCCATCGGCGGGGGGTGGCAGGCCGCAACTTGCGCCGTGCGTTTGCCAGCTCCCGGCTGGCGAACGCTCAGGCGCGGTCGATCAGGTGGTTGATCCGGTGCCTTTCCCCGAGCGCGTGTCTGCCTTTCCAAGCGAGGGGGAAAGGCACCGGATCGACCACTGGACATTTCCTCCTGAGGGAAAGACAGCGGAGACCTTCAAGCCAACGGAGCGCCGTGCTCTGCTACCATTCGCGCGCTTTTTCCAACCCACGCGAGCCCGCGGACCGAATCCAAGAATGAGCCAGTCCTACACCGCTCAAGACATCGAAGTCCTGAGTGGACTCGAGCCCGTCCGGCGTCGTCCGGGCATGTACACCGACACCAGCCGGCCCAATCACCTCGCCCACGAAGTCGTCGACAACAGTGTCGACGAGGCGCTCGCGGGCCACTGCAGCAAGATCGACGTGACCCTCTACAAGGACGGGTCGCTCGAGGTCGTCGACGACGGCCGCGGCATGCCCGTCGACATCCATCCCAAGGAGAAGGTGAGCGGTGTCGAGCTGATCCTGACCCGGCTGCATGCGGGCGGCAAATTCTCCAACGACTCTGGGTACAAGTTCTCGGGCGGACTGCACGGAGTGGGCGTGTCGGTCGTCAATGCACTGTCGAAGCACCTCGAGTGCTGGGTGCGCAGGGGCGGCAAGGAATACAACATCGCGTTCAAGCATGGAAAAGTACATTCCAAGCTCGAAATCGTCGGCGATGTCGGCAAGAACAACACCGGCACCACGGTCCGCTTCTGGCCTGACACGTCGTACTTCGATTCGCCCGACTTCGCGCTGCCAAAACTCAAGCACGTACTCAAGGCGAAAGCCGTGCTGTGCCCGGGCCTGCGCGTGCGCTTCCACGCCGAGAAGACCGGTGAGCATGAGGAGTGGCTTTACACAGAAGGCCTGTCGCAATACCTGCGCGAATCGCTCGATTCGACCGAATGGCTGCCCGACGAGCCGTTCGTCGGCAAGGTCGAAGGCGAGCACGAAGGCGTCGACTGGGCCGTGGTGTGGCGCACGGACGGCGGCACGCGCTTCGAAGAAAGCTACGTCAATCTGATTCCGACTGCGCAAGGCGGCACGCACGTCAACGGCTTCCGCCTCGGCCTGACCGAGGCCGTGCGCGAGTTCTGCGAATTCCGCAGCCTGCTGCCGCGCGGACTCAAGCTCTCGCCCGAGGACGTCTGGGACGACACCAGCTACGTGCTCTCGATGAAGCTGCGCGACCCGCAGTTTGCGGGGCAGACCAAGGAGCGTCTGTCGTCGCGCGAACCTGCTGCGTTCGTGTCCGGCATCGTCAAGGACCAGTTCGGCCTGTGGCTCAGCCAGCACCCGGAAGCGGGCGAGAAGATCGCGCAGCTCGCGATCCTCAATGCACAGACGCGGCTCAAGGCGAGCCAGAAGGTCGCGCGCAAGCGCGTGGTCGCAGGTCCGGCACTGCCCGGGAAACTGGCGGATTGCAGCAGCCAGGATCCGAAGCGCGCCGAATTGTTCCTGGTCGAAGGCGACTCGGCCGGTGGCTCTGCCAAGCAGGCGCGTGATCGTGAGTTTCAGGCGGTGATGCCCTTGCGCGGCAAGATCCTGAATACATGGGAAGTGGAAGCGGCTGATGTGCTGTCGTCGCAGGAAGTGCACGACATCACTGTCGCAATTGGCGTGGAGCCGGGTTCCGATGCCGTGCAGGACCTGCGGTACGGCAAGATCTGCATCCTGGCGGACGCCGATTCCGACGGTCTCCACATTGCAACCTTGCTGTGCGCGCTGTTCCTGCGACATTTCCGCCCGCTGGTGCTGGCCGGCAACGTCTACGTCGCGATGCCGCCGTTGTATCGCATCGATTACGGCAAGAATGTCGAGTACGCGCTCGATGATGCCGAACGCAACGGCATTCTCGAGCGCATCCGTGCCGAGAACGCGCGCGTGAAGCCATCAGTGACTCGCTTCAAGGGCCTCGGCGAAATGAACCCGCTGCAGCTGCGTGAGACGACGATGGCGCGTGAGACGCGACGTCTCGTGCAACTCACCGTCGACGCTGCGGACAACGCAGATCAGCTCATGGACATGCTGCTCGCCAAGAAACGCGCGTCGGATCGTCGCGACTGGCTCGAGACGAAGGGCAATTTAGCCAGTGTGATTGTAGGCATCGATGCGACGGAGCCGGTGGCAGCCGAAGCAGTCGACCTCGGCGCGGCAGAATAGCGATGGCGAAGAACAAAGACACCGATACGACCGCGACGCTCGAGTTCGAGGGCGTGGAACGTCAGCCGTTGCGCACGTTCACCGAACGCGCGTACCTCGAGTATTCGATGTACGTGATCCTGGACCGCGCGTTGCCGCACATCGGCGACGGCCTCAAGCCCGTGCAGCGCCGCATCATCTACGCGATGAGCGAGCTCGGTCTCGCTGCCACTGCGAAGCCGAAGAAGTCGGCGCGCACGGTGGGTGACGTGATCGGCAAGTTCCATCCGCACGGCGACTCAGCCTGCTACGAGGCAATGGTGCTGATGGCACAGCCGTTCTCGTACCGGTACCCAATCGTGGAGGGGCAGGGCAACTTCGGCTCGCCGGACGACCCGAAGTCGTTCGCCGCGATGCGCTACACGGAATCGAAGCTGTCGCGGTACGCGGAAGTGCTGCTGGCCGAACTGGGACAGGGCACGGTCGACTGGCAAGCCAACTTCGACGGTTCGCTCGACGAGCCGTGCCTGCTGCCGGCGCGCCTGCCGAACCTGTTGCTGAACGGCGCGATGGGCATCGCCGTCGGCATGTCGACCGACATCCCGCCGCACAACCTGCGCGAGGTGGCCGCCGCCTGCATACGCCTGCTCGACGAGCCCAAGGCGACGACGGCACAGCTTTGCGAGCACGTGCTGGGACCGGACATGCCGACGGGCGCCGAGATCATCACGACGCGCGACGACCTGCAGAAAATCTACGAAACCGGCAACGGCACGTTCAGGGCCCGCGCGCGCTTCGAAATGGAAGACGGCGAGATCATCGTGACAGAGCTGCCGTACCAGGTGTCCGGCTCGAAGGTGCTCGAGCAGATCGCGGCGCAGATGCGCGCGAAGAAGCTGCCGATGATCGAGGACCTGCGCGACGAATCCGACCATGAGCACCCGACGCGCCTGGTGATCACGCCGCGGTCCAACCGCGTCGACACCGAGCAGGTCATGGCGCACCTGTTTGCGACGACGGACCTCGAGCGCTCGTATCGCGTGAACCTGAACGTGATCGCGCGCGACGGTCGCCCGCGGGTGATGGGGCTGCGCGCGCTGCTCGAGGAATGGCTGTCGTTCCGCGTCGACACGGTCACGCGCCGGTTGCAGTACCGGCTGGAGAAGGTCAACGCGCGGCTGCACATCCTCGACGGCCTGCTGATTGCGTACCTGAACCTGGACGAGGTGATCCGCATCGTCCGCACCGAGGAAGAGCCAAAGGCCGCGTTGATTGCGCGCTTCCAGCTCAGCGACATCCAGGCGGAGGCAATCCTCGAGACCAAGCTGCGCCACCTCGCGCGGCTCGAGGAGATGAAGATCCGTGGCGAGCAGGCGGAACTGGCCAAGGAACGCGACCAGCTCGAGAAGCTGCTCGGCAGCAAGGCGAAGCTCAAGAAGCTGGTGCGCGACGAAATCCAGGCAGATGCGCAGAAATATGGCGATAACCGGCGCAGCAAGCTGGTGGAGCGCGCGGCCGCGCAGGCCATCGACGAGACCGAACTGGTCGCGAGCGAGCCGACGACGGTCATTTTGTCGAAGAGCGGCTGGGTGCGCGCGGCGAAGGGGCACGAATTCGACCCGCGCTCCGTGTCGTACAAGACAGGCGACGAGTACCGCGCTTGCGCGCGAGGCCGCAACACCCAGTTGGCCGTGTTCCTCGACAGCACGGGACGTGCATACAGTTTGCTGGCGCACACGCTGCCCTCGGCGCGAGGACAAGGTGAGCCGCTGTCGGGCCGCCTCGATCCACCGGACGGCGCGACCTTCCCCGGCGTGTTGATCGGCGATCCCACCGATCGCTGGGTGCTGGCGAGCAGTGCGGGCTATGGCTTTGTCGTGAAGCTCGAGGACCTGCACAGCCGCAATCGCGCCGGCAAGGCTGCCTTGAACGTTCCAGACGGATACCATGCGATCGCACCGACCGTGGTACCGCCGGGTGACAATCCGCTGCTGGCGGTCGTGAACTCCGAAGGACGGCTGTTGACCTTTCCCGTTGCAGACCTGCCCGAGTTGCCCCGCGGCAAGGGCAACAAGATCTTCGGCATATCGACCAAGAAATCGCTGGTGGAGCCCGAAACGCTGCTCGCGGTCGCTGCCGTCGCGCCGGGGCAAACGCTGAAGGTGCTTTGTGGCGACCGCACGATGAGCCTGTCTTACAAGGACCTGGCCGAATACCGCGGCGAGCGCGGCCAGCGTGGCGCAGTGCTGCCTCGCGGCTGGCGCAAGGCGGAAGGACTCGAAGTCGAATAGACACAAGCGATCGACGGCGAGGGGACCCTGCCTGTGCTCATGACCTCGGAAGTCCTGATCCTCGCCGCCGCTTTTTTTGGCGTCGCCGTGCTCTACAGCAGCGTTGGGCACGCCGGCGCGTCCGGATACCTTGCGATCATGGCGCTGCTGAGCGTTGCGCCGGCCGCCATGCGGCCCACCGCGCTTGCCTTGAACGTGCTCGTGGCGGCACTGGCAACTTACCGTTTTCGTCGCGGCGGTTGGACGCGCTGGGATCGGCTGCTGCCATTCGTCGTAACGTCCGTGCCCCTCGCCTACGTCGGAGGACGCACGCATCTCGCGACGCCGGGCTATCGAACCCTGCTGGGCGTCGTGCTGATCCTGTCCGCGGCCATCATGATCTGGCGCGCCAGGAAGTCCGCTGCGACCTTTGATGAAGTCACTGCACCGATCCCGCGCTATGCCGCGCTCGGCTGCGGTGCCGCGATCGGCCTGATGTCAGGGCTCACTGGAACGGGGGGCGGAATCTTCCTGAGTCCGCTGCTGCTGTTTGCGGGTTGGGCGGGGCCGCGAGGCGCCGCGGGCCTGGCCGCGCCCTTCATCCTCGTCAACTCACTGGCGGGACTCGCCGGGTTTCACTGGAGCACGGGCGTGCTGCCCGCTGGCCTGCTGCTGTTTTGCGCGGCCGTGCTGATGGGAGGCTGGATCGGCACGACGCTAGGCGTCGGACGACTGTCCAGTCGCTGGTTGATGATCCTGTTGTCTGCGGTGCTTGCAGTAGCGGGCGGCAAACTGTTGCTGACATAGCGGCCATTCCACGCGGCGGCGGCAGGTGCAAGGCCACGAGCGGGATCGGCTCAAGACACGACCTTGGTCGCCGCTGTCTTTGACCGCGCAATTGATTCAATATATATTGAATAGATGAAGCAATCCGAGGTGGTGCGCGCCCTTGCCGCCCTCGCGCAGGATTCGCGGCTCGCGGTCTTCCGGCTGCTGGTGAAGCGTGGTCCGGAAGGCTACGCGGCAGGCGAAATCAGCGAACGGCTCAGGATTCCGGGTCCAGGCCTTTCTTTTCACCTGAAGGAACTCGCTCACGCGGGGCTCGTGCAGGCACGCAAGGAAGGGCGATTCATTTATTACAGCGCGCGCTTCAAGCGCATGAGCGAACTCGTGGCTTACCTGACCGACAACTGCTGCAGCCAGGGGCTGCAGTGCGCGCCGGCCTGCGCGACAGGCGGATCTATCGAGCGTAAGCGAAACACTTCGAGGAGCAGGGCAGCATGAACGTACTTTTCCTGTGCACCGGTAATTCATGCCGGTCGATCCTCGGTGAAGCAACCTTCAACCACCTCGCTCCGCCAGGGTGGCGCGCGATGAGCGCGGGCAGCCGGCCCACGGGTACAGTCCATCCTCGTTCCCTCGCGCTGCTGCGGCGTGAAGGGATCTCGACCGAGGGTTACTGCAGCAAGTCGTGGGATAACCTGCCCGCGACGCCGGACATCGTGATTACGGTTTGCTCCAGCGCAGCGGGCGAAACGTGCCCCGCCTACCTGGGACGCGTGTTGCGCACTCACTGGGGCGTGGACGACCCCGCGCATGCGACCGGCACGGGCGCACAGATCGACGCGGAGTTCATGCGAGCCTATCGCACGCTGCGCCATCGCATCGAGGCGTTCCTGGCGCTGCCGCTCGACGAACTACAGGCGGACCGGGCGAGGCTCAAGGATGAGATGGATCGCATCGGCAGCACCGTGACCTGAGGAGACGGCGATGGCAGTGCAATGCGAGGTCACGGCGAGGCAGGCTGCAGGCGTGCCGATGAGCGTCTTCGAGCGGTATCTTACGGTCTGGGTTTTTGTCTGCATCGTCGTCGGTGTGCTCGCTGGACAGCTCTTGCCGACGGCCTTCCAGGCAATCGGTCGCTGGGAGGTGGCCAACGTCAACTTGCCGGTCGGGTTGCTCATCTGGGTGATGATCATCCCCATGCTGGTGAAGGTGGACTTCTCCGCGTTGCACGAGGTGCGCCAGCACGCCCGCGGCATCGGTGTCACGTTGTTCGTGAACTGGCTGGTCAAGCCGTTCTCGATGGCGCTTCTGGCCTGGATTTTCGTGCGTCACCTGTTCGCGCCGTGGCTGCCCGAGGAGCAGATCGACAGTTACATCGCCGGCCTCATCCTGCTGGCCGCTGCACCGTGCACTGCCATGGTGTTCGTGTGGAGCCGGCTGACCAATGGCGATCCGATGTTCACGCTGACGCAGGTGGCGCTCAACGACGCGATCATGGTCGTCGCGTTCGCGCCGCTCGTCGCCTTTCTGCTGGGCATTGCCGCCATCACGGTGCCGTGGGACACGCTGATCACCTCGGTCGTGCTCTATATCGTGATTCCGGTCGCGCTCGCGCAGCTGTGGCGCAAGTGGCTGCTCGCCAGGGGGCAACCGGTCTTCGATGCGGCCATGACGCGCATCGGGCCGTGGTCGATCGGCGCGCTGCTGCTCACGCTGGTGCTGCTGTTCGCGTTCCAGGGTAGGGCGATCATCCAGCAGCCGCTGGTCATCGCGCTGCTCGCGGTGCCGATCCTGATCCAGGTGTTCTTCAATTCGTCGCTGGCGTACGTCCTGTGCCGCGCCGTCGGCGAGAAGCACAGCGTGGCGTGCCCATCCGCGTTGATCGGCGCGTCGAATTTCTTCGAGCTGGCGGTGGCAGCTGCGATCAGCCTGTTCGGGTTTGAGTCTGGAGCGGCGCTCGCCACGGTGGTCGGGGTGCTGATCGAGGTGCCGGTCATGCTGCTGGTGGTTCGCGTCGTCAACCGCTCGAAAGGCTGGTACGAGCGTCAGGCAACGTGATGACCAACGCCCCGACAGAAATGGCCACGCTGGCCGAGCGGCTCAACGAGGGCTGCCAGTGCATCTGGGTGGATCGCGGAGTATTGCGCAGCCAGCTGCTGGCTGAACTCGGGTCGGATGCGAGTGCGCTCGACGCTCGAGCAGGTTTGGTCTCGGGCAGCGTCGTGTTCGTAGGCGCGCGCCAAGCCGCTGCCATGGACCGCGCGATTGCGTTGATCACGCGTGCGCTCCAGAGCGATGCATTCGAGGCCAGAGCCGCTGCGGAGGCGCCTCTGATTGCTCGCCGGAGGTACCCGGCGCCGGGGGGCGTGCTGGGATTTGACTTCCATCTGGGCAGCGCGGCGCCGCAATTGATCGAGATCAACACCAATCCTGGCGGGATGCTCCTGAGCTTCGAACTTGCGCGAGCGGTGACGGCCAGTTGTGCTTGCTTCAGCCCGCCGCTACCGGCGCTGGTCGAGGCCTCGATGCCGCTCGAACAGCTGGCTCAGCGTGTCGTTGCCGGCTTTGCGACTGAATGGCGGCTGGTCCGCGGTGATGCGCCGGTCAAAACCATCGCAATCGTCGACGACGAGCCGCAAGGCCAGTACCTGTATCCGGAGTTCCTGTTGTACCGGCGGATGCTGGAACGTGCGGGATGGCGCGTCCTCATCGCCGACGCCGTGGCGTTGAAGGTCTCCGCTGGCGCGCTGCTTTGCGGCGACGAGCGAGTCGACCTGGTGTACAACCGGCTGACTGATTTCTACTTCGTCGAGGAGCGGCACGCCGCGCTGCGTGAGGCGTACGAGAACGACCTCGCCGTGATCACGCCGCATCCGGCCGCGCATGCACGTTTCGCCGATAAGCGGCTGCTTGCGTGGCTGCGTGACGATCGCGCGCTGGCTGCGGCAGGACTGGACCAGGCTGAACGAGATGCCGTAATGGGCATGATTCCGCCGACGGAGATCGTCGAACCCACTGCGGCAGCCGATCTGTGGGCACGTCGCAAGTCCCTGTTCTTCAAGCCCGCCGATGGGTTTGCCGGCAAGGCGGCCTACCGGGGCGACAAGATCACGCGGACTGCATTCGCACACGTCATCGCCAATCGCTACGTCGCGCAAGCCATCGTGCCGACCACGATGCGGCGGATCAGTACGGCGGACGGTGCCGAGTCGGATCTGCGCGTCGACATCAGGAACTTCGCGATGCAGGGTGAAACGTGGCTGCGCGCAGCGCGCTTGTATCGCGGACAGACGACCAATTTTCGCACGGAAGGGGGCGGTTTCGCGCCAGTACTGACGCTGCCGCAGCCCTCACCCGCGCTGCACGCGACCTCTCCCGCGATGCGCGCGAGGTGAAGGACCCAAAGCCCTCACCCGCGCTGCGCGCGACCTCTCCCGCAAAACGTGAGAGCTGGCGTCTACATCACGACCTGTTCAGGGCTGTTCACGAAATAGCCCTGGATGAATTCGATGCCCAGTTGCCACAGCACAGCCATCGTATTCGCGTCTTCGACGCGTTCCGCAATCGTCGTGACACCGTGCTCGCGCGCCGCATCCACCAGCGCCTTGACGCGTTCCTGCAGCGGACGGTCGTTGGCGAGCCCCTGCATCAGCGCGCCGTCGATCTTGACGTAGTTGACCGGGAGCCGGTGCAGCAACGCCGCCGAGTCGCCGGACGCACCGAAGTGCTCAACCGCGAATTCGATGCCGAGCGTTGAAAGCAGCCCTTGCAGCGACCGTGCCTCGCGCGGGTGCTCGTGCACCATTTCCTCCGTCACCTCGAACACGATCCGGTTCGCCTCGACGCGCGAAGCCTTGAGTTGCTGTTGCAGCCAGGTGCCGAGGGTCTGGTCGTACATGGAGTCGCGCGACAGGCGTACGAACACGCGATGCGGCTTCTTCGCAGCGCAGAACGACATCGCCGCGCCGACGATCCAGCGGTCGATGTTTTTCATCAGGTCAGTGCGTTCTGCGGCCGCAAGAAATTCCGACGGCAGCACTTCCTCGCCCGCTTCGTCGAGCATGCGCACCAGCAGGTCGAACATCGGACGGTCCTCGCCGACGAGGCTGGCGATCGGCTGTTGCACGAGCCGGAAGCGGTTTGCCATCAGCGCCGCCTTGATCTGCGTGGCCCAGCCACGGTCCGCCTCGTCGATGGGCGGCTTGGCGCCGGCTGGCTCGCGATGCAGGCAACGGTCGCCCCCGGCGCTGGCAGCGGCGCGTTGGGCGGCGATTGCGGTTTCGAGCGTGACCTGCAGGGGGCCGCCTTGCGGCGGCAACTGGGCCGAGCCAATGCTGCAGGTCAATTCGATCGCAGCATTTTCCGCCAGCAGCGGTTCCGCTGCGATGCGTTCGCGCAGCCGCGCAAGCCAGGCTTCCTGATCGCGCGCGTTGCCGCGTTCCAGCAGCAGCGCGATACCACAGGGCGCGACGCGGCTCGCCAGGTCGCCCGGCTGCAGCTGCTCCTGCACACGCCGGGCGATGGCGTCGAGCGTCTCCTCTGCGACGATCGGGCCGTGTTCGCGCTCGATGTGATCGAAGCTGTCCGGCGCGACGTAGGCCATCGCACGCAGCCCTGCTTTGAGCGGCTGCATGGCACGGGCCTTGGCGGATTCGATGAACGCAGCACGACGCAGCAGGCCCGTGCGCGAGTCGAGTCGCATTGCTTCGTCGAGCTGGTTGGCCAGCGATTCGAGATCGTGCTTCTGCGTGGCCACGCGCAAGCGCACGGCCGGATCGCCTTCGAACTCGAAACGCTCCAGCGTCAACTCCAGTGACAGTGTGCGGCCGCCCGACTGCAGCGCGATCGCACTCAGCGCATGCCCGGCCCACTTGCCCTGAGCCGCAGCCACCAATGCGCCCTTGAGGGCCGCGTGACTGCGGCCGTCGAACAGGTCCATCAATGGCAGGCCCAGTAACTCGCTGGCGTCGCCACGGCCAAGCAGTTCGTTCCACGCGGGATTCACATCGACGACGATGCCTTCCTGCACGTGCGCGATCGCGTCCGTGGAACCCGTCATGAAGGCGCGCATCTGATCGCGATACTGTCGCGCCGAGGCGAGCGTGCCGTTCAGGGCGTTGTCCAGGCGCGCAGCGTTGAGTTCGCGCGTCGCGATGGCCTGCAAGCGGCCACGCGCGGCAAGCGTAAGGACGTCGGCCGCGCCGAGTTCGAGCCCGCGAACCAGGTCGGCTTCGTTTAGCGAGTCGCGCACGATCAGTGCGGGCACGCGTGGCGCCAGACGGCCGCGCTGCTCCATTGCACTGGAGAGCTCTTCCGGGTCGGACAGGCAGAAGAACAGCAGTTGTGGCGAGTTGGGAGGTGCCAGTGCCTCGGCGAGTTCCGCGAGTTCGCGCACCCAAGAGCAGTGCACGACCTGGCCGGCATTGCGCAAGGTGCTGTTGATGATCTCGACGGGGTCCTGCTGCCGCGACAGGACAACCACTGGAATGGCGCTGGTTTCGCCCAATTTCCTACCCCGTTAGGCGCCAGGCGGCACATTGCCCGCTCCACGCGCGTGGACGTTCAGATTCGCCGGGGATGATAGCACCGGCATTTCCGCGACTAACGTGACGCAGGTGGCAGCATTGCCTCTGCGGCGGCACTCGAACCGGGTCCAGCACCCGCGGGGCTTGAGTGACGCAAGGCGGAGGTTCCGGGTATCATGCGCGGCTTGCCATTGGCAGCCTGCATTGACCGGGCTTGCCGCTATCCGTTCAACCGCCTGAGCCCAATCGCAGCAAGCCCATGTCCACTTACAGCACGAACGAATTCAGGTCCGGCCTCAAGATCATGCTCGACGGCGATCCTTACGTGATCGTCGAAAACGAGTTCGTCAAACCGGGCAAGGGCCAGGCGTTCAACCGCGTGCGCATCCGCAACCTCAAGTCAGGGCGGACGCTCGAGCGCAACATGAAGTCGGGGGACACGGTCGAGGGCGCCGACATTCAGGAATCGGAGATGCAGTATCTCTACAAGGATGGCGATTTCTGGCACTTCATGGTCCTGGAAAACTTCGAGCAGCACACTGCTGGCAAGGAAGCGATGGGCGATGCGGCCATCTGGCTCAAGGACGGCACGATGTGCACCGTCATGCTCTGGAACGGCCAGCCGCTCTCGGTCACGGCGCCCGCGCACGTCGAACTGAAGATCATCGAGACGGACCCGGGCGTGCGTGGCGACACCGCGACGGGTGGCCAGAAGCCCGCCAAGCTCGAAACCGGCGCGGTCGTTCGCGTGCCGCTGTTCCTGAACGAAGGCGAAGTGATCCGAGTCGACACGCGCACGTCGGAATACCTGAGCCGCGCGAAGAGCTAGACGGCGGCGGCCTGCAGCGAAACGAGCTTGATTCCAGGCACGGCCCAGCGGCGGCCGACTTCCCTGAAGTTGAACCGGTCGTGGAACCGCTGTGAGGCGGGATTCGGCGGTTCGATGTTGTACTCGCACGTGATCACGCTGAAACCGGCGGCACGCGCGCAGACAAAAAGCCAGCTGTACAGGCGAGTGCCGAGACCTGCGCCGGCGCACGTCGCGTCGATCACGATCCGGTCCACATAGACAAACTGCGCGTAGCGTGTCGAGAACCAGGCGAAGTTTTCGTTCTGGTACTTCACGTCATGGTTCATTGCAAGCAGGAAGGCGACCACGCGCCCATCCAGGTCGACAACCCGGTGATGGGTGGCAAGCGCCGCCAGTTCGCGCAGGCGCCCTGTATCCATCGCACTGGTGTGCTGCACCGCGGCCGCATTCAGGGACACGATCGTGTCGAAATCACTTTCGCGCGCGTCCCGCAGCAGGAATTCCGTCATGCGTTCGCCTGCGTTGCCGCAACGAAGATCCTGATCAATCGCTCGAGACCGCGGGCATCCTCGTCATCAAAGCGTCCCGACGTGGGGCTGTCGAGATCGAGCACCCCGAGGAGTCTTCCGTCCGCAAGGACGATTGGCAGGACAACTTCAGAGTTCGACGCGGAATCACACGCGATGTGACCAGGGAATGCGTGCACATCAGGCACGACCAGTGTGCGACGCTCGGTCGCCGCCGCACCACACACGCCCTTGTGCAATGGAATGCGCACGCATGCGGGCTTGCCGTGGAACGGCCCGACCAGCAGGTCGCCCGAAGCCGCGTCGACCAGGTAGAAGCCCACCCAGTTCAGGTCCGGCAGGCTCCAGTACAGCAGCGACGACATGTTGGCGGCGCATGCGATCAGGTTGGGCTCGCCTGCGAGCAGTGCACGCAGGCTGACCTCGAGTTCGTCGTAAATCGCGCTCTTCGGCAAGGATCGCAGGTCGTCGTTCATCGCGTGCATCGTTGCGTGCTCCGTGCGTGGGCCGTTCAGGCCCGCTCGAAAGGGAACGAGATCACTTCGTCGATGTGTGTTGCGCCGGATGCAACCATCACCAGCCGATCGAAGCCCAGTGCGACGCCAGCGCAATCGGGCAACCCTGCTGTCAATGCGTCCAGGAAGAGACGATCGGCATCGCGTGCGGGCTTCCCGGCTGCAGCGCGCCGCGCGCAATCCGCATCGAAGCGCGCGCCTTGCTCTGCGGCCGAGCCCAGCTCGTGAAAGCCGTTGGCCAGTTCGAGCGGCCCCCAGAAGGCCTCGAAACGCGATGCCACCGGGCCACGCACCTGCGCAAGCGCAGCCTGGCTCGCGGGAAAGTCGTAGAGAAACGTCAGGTGATCGCGCGCGAAAGACTCGGCGACGATCGTGCTCAGCGCCAGGTCGAGTACATCATCTCGCGCCGGCGAGTCGCGCATCGAATCGGGCAACGCGACGCCACGGCGCCCCACGGCGGCGACGATGTCGGGAAGGGCTGACTCGAGCGGATCCACCCCCAGACAACGGTGGAACGCATCCGAGTACGAAACGGACACGCTCGCCCCGAAGGTGCGCATTGGTTCCAGCACGTGACGTATCAATGCCTCGACATCCCGCATCAACGCATGGTGATCCTGCCCGAGCCGATACCATTCCAGCAGCGTGAACTCGGGGTTATGGCGCCGGCCGCGCTCGGCTGCGCGAAAGACCTTGCACACCTGGTAGATGTCCGGTGAGCCGGCGCACAACAGGCGCTTCATTGCGTACTCTGGCGAGGTCTGCAGAAATCCTTGCGTCATGCCGCCGCCGGCATCGTCGACGACCCGCAGTGACTCCAGGTGCACATCGGTAACAGCCGCGCGCACCAGCGCAGGCGTTTCGACTTCGAGCGCACCGGTGGCAGCGAAATAGGCTCGACTCCGCGCCAGCATCTTTGCGCGCAGTTCCAATCGTGCGAGAGCCGCCGTCGGACGCCAGGGCTCGGCGCCCGTGGCTGTGTCGTGCTTCATGCTTGCAGGCGAGCCAGCAACTGGCCGAGCTGCACGGGCTCCCCGGGTTCAACCCGCGTCGCAAACTCTGCGGGTTTGCCGGTGAGCAGGATCACCGTCGAACCCATATTGAAGCGGCCGAGTTCTTCGCCACGCCTGAAACTGCGCCCCACGCCGGCGTCGATCGAGCGGACCTTGCCTTTGCGTCCGGGCGGCGGGTTGATCTCGCCAGCGTAGACGGTTTCGATGCTGCCCACGAAGAGCGCGCCCACCAGCACCATGCACAGCGGGCCGTCCGTGGTGTCGAAATCGCACACGACGCGTTCGTTGCGCGCGAACAGGTCCGGCACGGTGCGCGCGGTTGCCGCATTCACGCTGAACAACTGCCCGGGCACGTACCGCGTTGCGCGCAGCACGCCATCGCATGGCATGTGGATGCGGTGATAGTTGTAGGGGGCGAGGTAAATGCAGGCAAAACTGCCGTCCACGTAGCGCTCGGCCGAGGCCACGTCTGCGAGGAGTCCTGCGCACGTGTAATGCATGCCCTTGGCCTGCATGAGCTGGCCGCGGTTCGTCGCGCCGAGCTGGCTGATCGTGCCATCCACGGGCGACACCAATGCGTGGCCGTCTGCGGCGATGGGCCTTGCGCCGGGCCGCAGCTCGCGGGTGAAGAACGCGTTGAACGAGTCGTACGTGTACGGGTCAGGCTGCAACGCCTCGCGCATGTCGATTTGTGGATACGAGCGCAGCACCGTGCGCAGGGTCAGGTTGCGCACGACCGGCTGACGACTACGCGCCAGCGCATGCATTCCTCGCGACAGCAGGTGCTGCGGCAACGCCTGCTGCAGGAGCGCGAACAGTTCGTCACCACCGGAGCGATCGCTATCGACGGTCACCGCTGCGACTCCTCGACGTACTCCTGCACCACGCGATAGTCGCGGGCCAGTACGTCGGCCGCCAGCGGCGGCGATGCATAGGCCGCCAGATTCCCGCCCGGCGCGACGATGAAGAGCCCGGCACCGTGATCCATCGTGTAGCCTCCGTCCGGCAGCGGCACTTTCTGATAGGGGACGGTAAAGGCCGCCGCCGCCTTCTGCACGCCTGCAGGCGTGCCCGTGGCGCCATGGAACGCGGGATCAAAGAACGTCACGTACGGCTTCAGGATGCCGGGCGTATCACGTTCGGGGTCCACACTGATCAACAGGATTCTCGGTTGTCGTGCGGCCGGCAGGTCCTGCAGCATTTTCTTCGTCTTTGCGAGCAGCGCCAGCGTGGTGGGGCATACGTCGGGACATTGCGTGAAGCCAAAGAAAACGATGGTCCAGCCGTTGCGCAAATAATCAGCGGGCAACGCGCGGTTGTCCTGATCAACGAGGTCGAGCGCGGGCAGCGGTCGGGGCTGCGGCAAGACAGTCGCGTTTTCGGTGACCGGCACCGGCGTTTCTTGCGGAGCATGCAACGCTCGGGCGAGGAACAGGCCCAGCACAAAGGCTACAATGGCGAACGGCGCGTAACGCAACATGGGTCGAGCGGTCATGGCCGCGATTATCCCATAGGACCGCAGGCTGCATGTCGACACCCGATGCTTTCTCCAGGAAGCCGCCCGCGGCGCCCACGGTCGCACAGCTGATCCGTTTCGGCGCACGCGAATTCGACGCCGCCGGGCTCGCCTTCGGCCACGGCACCGGCGACGCAGTGGATGACGCTGCGGCTTTGGTTTTCCACGCGCTTGCACTCGACCACGCCGATGCGCAGGCAGCGTATTCCCTGCAGCCGGATCAAGCGCAGGTCGCGCAGGTGTTGGCGCTGTTTGGCGAGCGCTTGCAGCGCCGCGTACCTGCGGCGTACCTGATGGGGCGCATGTGGTTTGCAGGACTCGAGTTCGAGGTTGATGCGCGCGTCATCGTGCCGCGCTCGCCCTTCGCCGAGTTGATCGCCGCTGGGTTCCAGCCGTGGATCGAGCCGGAGCGGGTCAGCCGTATCGTCGATCTCGGCACGGGTTCGGGCTGCATCGCGATTGCCTGTGCGCTGCGATTCCCCACCGCCGCCGTTGATGCGGTGGACCTCTCGCCCGATGCACTGAGCGTGGCGGCACGCAACGTGGAGCGCCACGCCGTGGCACGACGGGTGCGCCTGCATCGCGGCGACACGTTCTCGCCTTTGGGTGACCAGGTCTACGACCTGATCGTGTCGAATCCGCCGTACGTGAGCGACGCGGAAATGGCCACGCTGCCCAACGAGTATCTGCACGAGCCTGACATGGCGCTGCGTGCAGGCGCCGACGGCCTCGACATCGTGCGCGGGATCCTCCGCCAAGCGGATTCGCACCTTGCGCCAGGTGGCGTGCTCGTCGTCGAGGTGGGCAACAGCGACGAACGGTTGCAGCTGGCGTATCCCGGCGTTCCGTTCGTATGGCTCGAGTTCGAGCATGGCGGCGGCGGCGTGTTCCTGTTGACGAAGGACGACCTGCACAGGCACCGTCGTGAGCTTTCCGGGGCGGGCTAGGCATGTCGGGCAACACTTTCGGTTCGTTGTTCACCGTGACGACCTTTGGCGAGAGCCACGGGCCGGCGCTCGGTTGCATCGTCGACGGGTGTCCGCCGGGTCTCGTGCTCAGCGAGGACGACATCCAGATCGACGTCGAGCGCCGCCGTTCGGGCACGTCGAAATACACTAGCCAGAGACGGGAGCCCGATCGCGTCCGCATCCTGTCCGGGGTGTTCGAAGGCCAGACGACAGGCACGCCCATCGGCTTGCTGGTCGAGAACACGGACCAGCGCTCGTACGACTACGAAAAAATCAAGGATCGCTTCCGGCCCGGTCACGCCGACTACACGTACCAGCACAAGTACGGCTTCCGCGATTACCGTGGCGGCGGCCGCTCGTCGGCCCGCGAGACGGTCATGCGGGTGGCGGCGGGCGCGATCGCGCGCAAGTTCCTGGCGGAAAAGGGCATCGAGATCTTTGGCTACCTCGCGCAGATGGGCTCGCTCAAGCTGCAATTGCTGGACCGCGCTGCGATCGATGCCAATCCCTTCTTCTGCGCCGAGCCCGCACGAGTGCCGGAGCTGGAAGCGATGATCGACGCGCTGCGGCGCGATGGCGATTCCATCGGGGCGCGCGTCACCGTGATCGCCACCGGCGTGCCTCCCGGTCTCGGTGAGCCGGTGTTCGACCGTCTCGACGCCGACCTGGCGCACGCCATGATGAGCATCAATGCCGTGAAAGGCGTCGAGGTGGGCGCGGGCTTCCTGAGCGTGGAGCACCGGGGCTCCGAGCACCGGGACGAGATGACCCCGGATGGATTCCTGTCCAACCAGGCCGGCGGCACACTCGGCGGCATCTCGTCGGGACAGGACGTCGTCGTCAGCATGGCGATCAAGCCGACGTCCAGCATCACCAAGCCCGGCCGCTCTATTGACGTTGCCGGCCAGCCGGTCGAAATCGTGACCACCGGAAGGCACGACCCGTGCGTGGGGATCCGCGCCGTTCCCATCGCCGAAGCCATGCTGGCCCTGGTCCTGGCCGATCACTATCTGCGCCACCGCGCCCAGAACGCCGATGTCCGCGTGGCGACGCCGGTGATTACCTGACCGCCAGCCGCCTCGACGGCACTCCGCGGAAATGTGGATCACGTCCTGCAATCGGGCGGCCAAAGGGCTACAAAGGCGCCTGCAGCCCCGGGCCAGTTGGGTACGGGCGTGGCCGTGGGCTATAGTTATGTTCAATTGATGTCGATACGCAAAGCCAACGGACCCGCGGCACACTGTCGCGACCGAGCCATGATTTGCGATCGGTGGGAGACCCGATGAAGACCGCTGTACGCCGCATCCTGCTCATGAGTGCACTGCTTGGGCCAGGTGCCGCTTTCGCGCTCGGCCTGGGCGAAATCAAGCTGAATTCCGCGCTGAATCAACCGTTTGACGCTGAGATCGAACTGGTCTCGGCGACCCAGGAAGACCTCGGCGCTTTACGCGCCGCACTGGCGTCCAACGAGACCTTCGTGCGCTACGGTCTTGATCGCCCTTCCTACCTGATCGATTTCAACTTCCAGGTGGGCAAGGGCACCGGCGGCAGGGACGTCCTGCGCGTCACCTCGCCCCGGCCGGTGACCGAGCCGTTCGTCACGCTGCTGGTCGAGGCAAACTGGCCCCGCGGGCGGCTCCTGCGCGAATACACCGTACTGCTCGATCCGCCGGTCTATGCCCCGGGCCCAGCCGCGCCGGAATCCGTCGCTGCAGCCCCCCGGGTTGCCTCGGGCGGGGCCACGACGGCCCGTGCGGCCGCACCCGTGGACTACACCGCCAGTGAGCCGGTGCGTGCGCCGCGCGAACCGCGTGCGGCTTCGATCACACCGGGCAGTGAATATCGTGTCCAGCGCAATGACACGCTGTGGCAAATCGCCAGCGCCGCTAATCCGGGCTCGCGCTCGGACGTGAACCGCGCGATGGTCTCGATCTACCAGACCAATCCGCATGCGTTTGACGGCAACATCAATGTCCTGCGCTCCGGCAGCTCGCTGCGCATCCCCGACGCGAGCCAGATTCGCTCGATTTCCGCGACCGAAGCCTCTGCCGAGGTAGCGCGCCAGTACGACGCCTGGCGCGATGGCCGGACTACGGCCGCGGCCGCCGCTGCACCCACTGCGGCAACCGCAGCGACGGACACGGGCCGGTTGCGTCTGGTGCCGCCGCAGCAGGGCACGGCGGCCCCGTCCACGGGGACGGCACCGGCACCCGCGGCGCCAGTCGAGTCCACCGCCGCCGCGGCGGCCGGATCGTCCGATCTTGTGTCGCGCGTCCAGCAACTCGAAGGTGAACTCGCGGAGGCCCGTCGCCTGCTCGAGGTTCGCAACGCGGAACTCGCGACGCTGCAGGGCGGCACGCCGGTCCCTGTCGACGGTGCCGCGGCACCGACGGCCGCTGCGATCGAGCCCAAGGCAGAGCAGCCCAAAAAACCCAAGGCGGAACGTCCCGCCGAACCGCCGGCACCGAGCCTGCTCGAGCGCATCGCCGATTACTGGTGGGTGCTGCTCGGGCTCGTGGCCCTTGGCCTTGGCGCCTTGTTGTTCCAGCGCACGCGCCGCGAGCGCGGCAGTGCCGAGGAATCGCTCGAGGAAGCCCTTGGTTCGCGGGAAGCGCGCTCGAACATGCGCTTCTCGCCGCGTCCGCGCGAGGAGAACATCCTCGTCGAAGAAAAGCGCGGCAGTGACACGCCCCGCGCTGCGGCGACGTCAGCGGCTGCAGCTGCGACGCTCGCTGAGCCCGTGCGCAGGGTCACGACTGTCTCCGACACGCTTTCGGGCGACGGCGCAGCGAGCCTCGAATCCGGTGATCCGCTGGCCGAGGCCGATTTCCACATGGCATATGGCCTCTACGACCAGGCGGCCGACCTGGTCCAGCTGGCCATGAAGCGCGAGCCCCAGCGTCGCGACCTGAAGCTGAAGCTGCTTGAGATCTACTTCGTGTGGGGTAACAAGGATAAATTCCTGGAGCTTGCGCGCGACCTGAATGCGACGCGCGGCGACGCGCCGGCGGGCGAGTGGGACAAGATCCTGATCATGGGCAAGCAGATCGCCCCGGGCGATGCGTTGTTCTCGGGCAACCTGACTGCAGCATCGACCGACTCCCTGGACATGGAGTTGCACGGTTCGCCCGGTACTCTCGACCTCGAGATACCCGCCGGCGATTCCGACCGGCCGGACATGGACTTCACGGGTTCCGCGACGGGGGTTGCTCCGCTCGATCGCTCTGGCATCGATTTCATCCTGGACGAGCCGGTCCGTGGCACGGACGAGTCGTCCGTGTTGCCGACCATCGAGATGCCGCAGATCCGCAGGGACGATACCGGCAGCGACACGCAGGAACTCACGGTCGACCGCCTGGGCCTCGACCTGGATACGCTGCGCGACCTCGAAAGCCTGGAATCGCTGGACGCCAACGATGCCGTCGACGCACGCAAGCAGGCTACCAGCGACACGATCGAGACACCGTCGGTGTCAGGCGGCAAGAGCCTGCTCGACGACGACAGCGAAGACCTGCTCGGCTCGACCGCACTCATGCGCATGGCCGATGACACGTCGCTGCTGCCGCGCGATGAATCGCTGGAAGGACTCGTCGATCTGTCGGACGCGACAGGTGAGCTGCCGGCGATCGATTCGACCAGCGTCATGACGGGCCTGAATGCGGCCGTCGATTACGACCTCGGCGGCGAGCCGGCGACCATGAGCGAGGTGGGCACCAAGCTCGACCTGGCGCGCGCATACATGGACATGGGCGACCCCGAAGGCGCACGCAGCATCCTCGACGAGGTGCTGCAGGAGGGAAATCCCACCCAGCGCAACGAGGCCGAGCGACTGATCGCCAGCTTGCCCTGACGGGCGGATGCCGCGTCTCGCGCTCGGCATCGAGTACGACGGCTCGGCGTTTGCGGGCTGGCAACACCAGTCGCACGCGCGCAGCGTGCAGGGCGACCTGCAGGAAGCGCTGAGCGGGGTCGCCGATCACCCCGTCGAGCTCACTGCTGCCGGTCGCACAGACGCGGGCGTGCATGCGCTCGAGATGGTTGCGCACTTCGACACCACCGCCGAGCGGCCCCTGCATGCGTGGGTATTCGGCGCCAATGCAAATGCACCGGCCGACATCTCCGTGCTGTGGGCCCAACCCGTCGCCGACGACTTTCACGCCCGTCACCATGCGTTTGCGCGTCGCTACCTCTATCGCATCCTCGACCGGCGTGTGCGCCCCGCACTCGAGCGCGAACGCGTGTCGTGGACCCGCCATGACCTCGATGCGCCGCGCATGCACGACGCGGCGCAGGCTCTCGTCGGGGATCACGACTTCTCTGCGTTTCGCGCGTCGGAATGCCAGTCGCCCACGCCGATGCGCAGGCTCATCGACATCGCGGTCGAACGGCGCGGGCCCTACGTCGACATCTCAGTGCGGGCAAACGCTTTTCTGCATCACATGGTCCGCAACATCGCGGGCAGCCTGATCCTGGTGGGACGCGGCGAGCGTGCGCTCGACTGGCTGCCGGCCGTGCTGCACGGTCGGGATCGGCGTGAGGCGGGTCCCACTGCGCCACCGCAGGGACTGTACTTCGTCGGCGCCGACTACCCCGACGGCAGCGGGCTGCCATCGGGTAGACTCCGCCGACCGTATCCGGGAGCCGCGCCGTGACCTGGTTCGAAAAAATCATTCCCTCGCGCATCAAGACAGAGCGTCGTTCGCGCTCCGTCCCTGAAGGGCTGTGGATCAAGTGCCCGGCGTGCGATGCCGTGCTGTACCGCGCAGAACTCGAGCGCAACCTGCAGGTGTGCCCGAAATGCAGCCATCACATGCGCATCGAGGCGCGCGACCGCCTGGCGGGGTTTCTCGACGAAGGCACGGGACGTGAACTGGCGCAGGAGGTCGAACCGGAAGACCCGCTCAAGTTCCGCGACAACAAGAAATACAAGGATCGGCTGACCGTAGCCCAGAAGACGATTGGCGAGAAGGACGCCTTGATCGTGATGGCCGGCGCGGTGCACGGCATCGACCTCGTGGCCTGCGCCTTCGAGTTCCGTTTCCTCGGCGGTTCGATGGGTTCAGTCGTCGGCGAGCGATTCACGCGCGGCGCCGAGTACTGCCTTGCCAACCAGCTGCCGCTGGTCTGTTTTTCGTCGAGCGGCGGTGCGCGCATGCAGGAAGGCCTGCTTTCGCTGCTGCAGATGAGCAAGACCAGTGCGGTGCTCGCGCGCATGGCGCAGGCGCGGTTGCCTTACATCTCCGTGCTCACGGACCCCACCACGGGCGGCGTCTCTGCCAGCCTTGCGATGCTTGGCGACCTCAACATCGCCGAACCGCGCGCGCTGATCGGCTTTGCGGGCCCGCGAGTGATCGAGCAGACCGTGCGCGAGACCCTGCCGGAAGGCTTCCAGCGCAGCGAGTTCCTGCTCGAGCATGGTGCCATCGACCTGATCGTCGACCGGCGCGAATTGCGCGAAAAGATCGCGACGGTGCTGGCGATGATGCTCGGCCGACCGCCGCTCGCGCGCCCCGACGAAACCAGTCCCGCGCCCTGACGAGCCTGTCGATGGCGGCCGGTCCCCGGTTCGAGCGCCTCGACGAGTGGCTCGAATGGCAGCAGCAGCTGCACTCCACGACGATCGAGCTGGGGCTCGACCGCATGTCGCGCGTGCTCGCGCGCACGGGTTGGCAGCGACCGCCCGTTCCGGTCATCACGGTCGGCGGCACCAATGGCAAGGGCTCTTGCGTCGCATTGCTCGACGCCCTGCTGCGCGCAGGGGGCTATCGCGTGGCGACCTTCACGTCGCCACACCTCGTCGATTACCGCGAGCGCATCCGCCTCGATGGCGCGATGGTCTCGGCAGCGTCGCTCGTCGTCGCCTTCGAACGCATTGCAGACGCGCTCGGGCCGGACTCACTGACGTTTTTCGAGTTCAACACGCTGGCGGCGCTGCTCACGTTCGAAACGGCCTGTCCCGATGTGGTCGTGCTCGAAGTGGGCCTCGGCGGCCGCCTCGACTCGGTGAACGTCGTCGACGCGGACGTCGCGGTCGTGGTTTCGATCGGGCTCGATCACATGGAGTGGCTGGGACCCGACGAGGAGTCGATCGGGCGCGAAAAGGCCGGCATTTTCCGGCTCGGCCGCCCGGCGGTGTTCGGCTCACCGCAACCGCCGCAGTCCATCCTCGATCGCGCGCACGAGATCGGCGCGCTGCTGCGTGTTCGCGGCGCGGATTTCGACGGTCGCGCCACGAGCGGCGACACGTGGGATTTCACGGTGGCCGGGCGGGTGGAGGAGGCCGCACTGCCGTTGCCGGCGTTGTCGGGTCCGATCCAGATCGCGAACGCCGCGACGGCGCTGTTCGCGTTGCGACAGCTCGCTGGATCGCTGCCGCTATCGCGCCACGCAATCGTGCGCGGGCTGCAGTCCGTGCGCCTGTCGGGCCGGTTCCAGCGCGTGGCGGATCCGAGGGGATTCGAGTGGGTCTTCGACGTCGCCCACAATCCCGCCGCTGCGACGACACTCGCCGCGAACCTGCGCGCCTTGCCCGTGACAGGGCGTACCTTTGCTGTTTGCGGAATGCTCGGCGACAAGGACGTTCCGGGCGTGGTCGGCGCGTTGCACCGCTCATTCGATCGCTGGTTCGCGGCGACGTCTGAGGGTCCCCGCGCGATCGACGCAGACGAGCTGCAGCGGCGAGCCGCGACCGCAGGCGTTGTCATGGAGCCGGTCGGCTCGATTGCCGCGGCCATGCACCAGGCCAGTCTCGCGGCGGGGTTCGGCGACCGGATCGTCGTCTTCGGATCGTTCCACACGGTCGGACCGGCGCTCGCGCAGCTGGGCGTTACCCTATAATTCGCCCGCTATGGATCAAGGACTCAAGGCACGGCTGATCGGCGCGAGCATTCTGGTGCTGCTGGCGGTGCTGCTGTTGCCCGAGCTGCTGTCCGGGCCGCACAACGCAAAGGGCAGCGCAGCCGTGGCTGGCAAGGGCACGCGCACTGTGGTCATCGACCTCAGCGGGGGCGTTCCGGCGGCGGCGCAGCTGGAGCCACGAACGGAACCTGCTGCGCAACCTGCGGCGCCGACGCTGCCTGCCGCGGAACCCGAACGTCCCGCGGCGACGGTGGCCGACGTCTCGCCGTCGCCGTCGCCGTCGCCGCTGCCTGCGCCAGCGTCTGTGATGAAACCAATGCCCGACGTCGCGGTGCCTGCCGCACAGGAGCCGCGTACCGCGCCCGCTAAAGGCGGCTATTCGGTGCAGGTCGGCGCGTTCGGGTCCGCGGCCGGTGCGCGCAAACTCGTGTCTGACCTCGAGGGGGCAGGCATGCCGGCTTACCTCCTGCTGCCAGCTCCTGGCAAAAAACTGCACCGCGTGCGCGTCGGTCCGGTTGCCGACCGGGCGGCGGCCGACAAATTGGCAGCGAAGCTCAAGGCGCGCGGCTTGCCTGTCGCCGTCGTAGCCGACGGTTGAAGGCCCCCTCTGCTAGAATTCGCATCTGTTTTTCAGTCCCCAGGACGCAACCGGCTGCATGACGACCGTTGATTACATCCTGATTGCCATCGTCCTGGTTTCCATGCTGTTTGGCGCGATTCGCGGCTTTCTGCGCGAGTCCGTCGCCCTGCTCGGCTGGCTCGTCGGCCTCTGGCTTGCATGGCGTTACGCGCCGCTCGTCGAGCCTTACGTGGGCGGCACCTTGGCGGGAACTGAACTGCAGGAATGGGTGGCGCGCATCATCCTGCTGCTCGCTGCGGTGCTGGCGGCGTGGATCATCGGCAGTTTGCTCGGTTACCTGGTGCAGCGGTCGGGTCTCACGCTCGGAGTGGACCGCATTCTCGGCGCCGTTTTCGGTCTGGTGCGCGGCGCCGTCATTGTCGGCTTCGCCGTGATGCTCGCGCAGGCTGCGCAGATGCACGACGAAACGTGGTGGCAAGAATCCAGGTTGATTCCAGTGGGCGTAGAGATGGCCTCGGTGCTGCGAGGCTACGTCGAAACCGGGCGACAGGTCGTCGAGGACGTCGCCGAGTCGAGCATCTGAGGGCCCAGCCATGTGTGGAATCGTCGGCATCGTCGGGTTTACGCCTGTCAACCAGCAGATCTACGACGCGCTGACCGTCCTGCAGCATCGCGGCCAGGATGCCGCGGGCATCATGACCGAGCACGAAGGCGCGCTGTACCTGCGCAAGGACGTGGGCCTCGTGCGCGACGTCTTCCAGCAGCGGCACATGCTGCAGTTGAAAGGCAACATCGGCATCGGCCACGTGCGCTATCCGACGGCCGGCTGCGACGGTTCCGACGAAGCGCAGCCGTTCTACGTCAACGCGCCGTATGGCCTCTGTCTCGCGCACAACGGCAATCTCACCAATGCGGGCGTGCTGGCGGACGTGCTGATGCGCGAAGACCGCCGCCACCTCAACACCGGATCGGACTCGGAAGTGCTGCTGAACGTGCTCGCGAGCGAGCTGCAGCGGTTCGGCACGACGCGCGCCTCAGCCGCCGACATCTTCGCTGCGATCAGCGCGACGTTCCGTCGCATCCAGGGCGGCTACGCCGTCATCGCGATGATCCTCGGCCACGGCGTGATCGGCTTCCGCGATCCGCATGGCATCCGGCCGCTCGTCATCGGTAAGCGCGACACGCCGCGCGGTCGCGAACACATGATCGCCTCAGAAAGCGTCGCGCTCGACCAGAGCGGGTTCGAGCTGATGCGCGACGTGGGCGCGGGCGAGGCCGTCTACATCGACGAGACCGGCCGACTGCACACGAAGCAGTGCGCCGAGCCGGTGCGTCACACGCCGTGCATCTTCGAATACGTCTACTTTGCGCGGCCCGACTCGATCATCGACAACATCTCGGTGTACAAGGCGCGCCTGCGCATGGGCGAATTGCTGGCCGAGAAAATACGCCGCACGCGTCCGAACCACGACATCGACGTCGTCATTCCGATTCCCGACACGAGCCGCACCAGCGCCATGCAGGTCGCGCAGATCCTCGGCGTGAAGTACCGCGAAGGCTTCATCAAGAACCGCTACATCGGCCGCACGTTCATCATGCCGGAGCAAGGCCAGCGCAAGAAGTCCGTGCGCAACAAGCTCAACGCGATCGACCTCGAGTTCCGCGGCAAGAACGTGCTGCTCGTCGACGACTCGATCGTGCGCGGCACCACGTCCGCGCAGATCATCGAGATTGCGCGCGAGGCGGGCGCGAACAAGGTCTATTTCGCCTCGGCAGCCCCGCCGGTGCGTTACCCCAACGTGTACGGCATCGACATGCCCGCCGCCTCGGAACTCGTTGCGGCCGGCCGCACCGATGACGAAGTCGCCAAGCTGATCGGCGCCGACTGGCTGATTTACCAGGACCTCGAAGACCTGGTCAAAGCGGTGCGCCACCACGATTCCGGCGTAAGCCAGTTCGACACGTCGTGCTTCTCCGGCGAATACGTCACGGGCGACATCACCCCCGAATACCTGGACCGCCTGCAGCGAGAACGCTCGGATCTGGCGAAGCAGGTCCGCAGCACGGGCAGCGCTGCCTCCGGCGTGCTCAAGGCCGTCGTCTGACCGTACTGAATCCCCGCGCGATTCTTCTCGACTGTTTCCGCGCCGCGCTCGACGCCGTCGACGCCCGCCGCGTCGTCCGCGACGAACTGGCCCGACGGCCACTGCGCGGTGCATGGCACCTCGTCGCCATCGGCAAGGCTGCTGCGGCCATGGCACAAGGAGCCGTCGATGCAATGGGAGCATCGTTGCTCGATGGCCTGATCGTTGCGCCGCCGAATCACGTTCCTGCAGGCTTCGTGCCCGGCGCGCATGCCCTGGAAGTCTGTACTGGCTCGCATCCGTCACCGGACGAGCGCAGCCTCGCCGCAGGCGAGCGCGTGACGGAGTTCATCGCCGCGTTGCCGAGCGATGCACAACTGTTGTGCCTGGTGTCCGGTGGCGCATCGAGTCTGGTCGAGCGGCTCGTCCCGGGAGGCACGCTCGCCGATCTGCAAACGTTGAACCGCTGGGCGCTGCAATCCGGCGCATCGATCGAACGCGTCAATGCGCTGCGGGGTGCACTTTCCTGTCTGAAGGGCGGCGGCCTCCGACGGCTGGCCGGTGAGCGTCGCGTTCATGCGCTGCTGGTCTCGGACGTTCCAGGTGACGATCCTTGCGTCATCGGATCCGGACTGCTGCATGCACGCGCCACAGCTGCAGAGATCGACACGAATGACCTGCCACCGGAACTGCGGTCGCTGCTGCAGCGCCTGCAACGCGGGCACAGCCGCGGCACCGAGGCCCTCGTTGCAGACGTTCCGTTCCGCGTCGTGGCCTCGATCGGGCACGCCTGTCGCGCTGCGGGTGCCGCGGCGCGCGGCCATGGCCTGCAAGCGCGACCCGTGCGCAACCGCATCGCGGGCGAGGCGCGTCTGCTGGGTGCGGCGTTCGCTGCCAGCCTGCTGCGACAGCCCGCCGGCGTGCTGCAAATTCGGGGCGGGGAATCCACCGTGCAGTTGCCGGCCAGCCCCGGTCGCGGCGGTCGCAATCAGCATCTCGCGTTGGCCGCCGCGCTCGAGTTCGATCGAACCCGGGCCGCTGGCGTTACCTTGCTCGCTGCCGGCACCGACGGGATCGACGGCGGCACGGAGGATGCCGGCGCGATCGTCGATGCGGCAACCTGCGCACGCGGGCGCGACGCGGGATTCGAGCCCCGGCAGGCGCTCGATGGAGCCAATTCCGGTACTTTTCTCGAGGCGGCAGGCGATCTGCTGCATACTGGTCCTACGCTGACGAACGTCGGCGATCTCGTTCTCGGGCTGAGGCTTTGATGGCATCGACGACGTTGCGTGCATTGATCGTGAGCGACCGCGCCGACTACCGGCAACTGCTCGCACATCACGTCACGCTCGAGTGGCGAGATGCCTTGCCGGCCGAGTACGAGCCAGCCACGCGCGGCCGACTGCCCGAGGGCTTCACGGGTGCAGCGTATGACGTGGTGCTGCTCGACCATGACGTGCAGGGCGAGCGTGGCCTCGAATGGCTCGTCGACCTGGCCGAGCGTACGTCTTTCCCGCCAATCGTCTACCTCGCTCCCGGGGGCAATCTTGCCGTCGCCGAGCAGGCCGAGACTTCAGGCGCGATCGCGGTACTGCCGCGCTCCGAGTTCGAGCATTCGGATCTGTGTGCGGCGTTGCGCGAGGCTCTCACGAAGCGGCAGAACGTGCTGGCCCACACGTCGCGCGCGGCGCTCGAGGGCGTGCCACCGGATCGCTTTGGATCGGTGCGTATCCGCGGGCATCGTTGCGTTCGACGGCTCGCCGTCGGCGGCTCGTCGAGCGTGTTCCTGGCCGAAGCGCTCGCCTCGGGCGAGCAGCGCGTGCTCAAGATTTTCCGCCAGGTCCCAGACGTCGTTGAAGGCAGCACCACGTTCGACCGTTTCCTGCGCGAGTACGAACTGGTTGCGCACCTGCGGCACCCGAACATCGCCCGCATCTACGACATCGGCGTGGCTGACGATCACCTGTTCCTCTCGATGGAGTTCTTTCCGGGCGGCGACCTGCGTTCGCGCATGCGCCAACTGCTAGCTCCGCGCCAGGCCCTCGGTTATGTTCGGCAGATGGCGGGGGCGCTCGGCGCGCTGCACGACGTGGGCGTCCTGCACCGTGACGTGAAGCCCGGCAACCTGCTGCTGCGTGAGGACAGCAGCGTCGCGTTCATCGACTTTGGTTTGGCGCGGCAGTTGCGGCTCGAGAGCGACATCACAGGCGTCGGCTCCATCTTCGGCACGCCGCATTACATGAGCCCCGAGCAGGGCCATGGCGTGCCGCTCGACGAGCGGAGCGATCTCTACAGCCTCGGCGTGGTGCTGTACGAGATGCTCACCGGCGAAAAGCCTTACAGCGCCGAGACGCCACTCGCCGTGATCTACAAGCACGCCAACGCACCCATCCCGCGCCTGCCCGCAGGCGTGTCGCACTTGCAGCCGTTGCTCGACGGCCTGCTCGCCAAAAAGCCGGAAGACCGGTTCCCTACTGCCGTTGCCATCGTCGCCACGATCGACGATCTGCTCGCTGGCGCTGCCGCCTGAGGCAGTTCGATGAGCACCGTTGTCGCCCTGCAGTCCGTCACTGATCCGCGCTGGTACGCGCTGGCCACGCAGCGCTGGCGGGACCTGCTGCTGGATCACGCCAATTGCGAGAAGAAAGCGGCGTCGACTGCGCTGGCGCTGATGTTTTCGTACCCCGAGGACTTCGAGCTGGCAGACCGCATGTCTCGACTTGCGCGCGAAGAACTGCGGCATTTCGAACTCGTGCAGCAGCAGCTGAAGGCTCTCGCGGTGCCGTTCCGGCGGCTGAGTCCCTCGCGGTATGCGGAGGGCCTGCGCAAGTCGCTCCGGCGCACGGAGCGTGAGCGCTGCATGGACCTGCTGCTGACCGGCGCATTGATCGAGGCCCGATCGCACGAGCGTTTCATGGGCCTGATCCCGCTGCTTGGCGAACCACTCGGGCCGTTTTACCACTCGCTCGCTGCAGCGGAATCACGGCACGCCGGCTTGTACTTGCGCCTTGCGGAAAAGCGGGGCGACGGCGCGCGCGAGCGACTGCAGCAGCTTGCGGCAGTGGAGGCGGAACTGGCCGTCGCGCCGGACGCGGAGTTCCGGTTTCATTCGGGCACTCCGGGGTAGGAAGCGCAGGAAGCGCAGGAAGCGCAGGAAGCGCAGGAAGCGCAGGAAGTAAGAATCTAAGTTTCGCCTGACCTCTTTTCCTGATCTTCCTGATCTTCCTGTCCTTCCTGACATTCCTGTCCTTCCCGCCCTTCCTCACCTTTTCAGCGTCCGCAGCTCCACCCCCGCATCGCTCCACTCGAGCACGCTGCCTTGCGCGTGCCAGTCGCCGAGCACGATGCGACGGGCGGGCGCGCCGTCGACGGTCAAGGCGTGGATGGCCGGGCGGTGTGTGTGACCGTGCACCAGCGTATGCACGCCCGCACGTTGCATGGCTCGCACAACCTCGGCGGGCGTCACGTCCATGATCTCGGCCGCGGTGCTGCCCACGTGCTGCTGGCTGCCAGCGCGCAGCTTGCGGCCGAGCTTGCGGCGCGTGTCCAGCCCAAGGTGACGCAGCACGAACAACGTGGCGGGATTGCGCAGGATACGTCGCAGCCGCTGGTAGCTCGTGTCCGCGGTGCACAGTACGTCGCCGTGCATCAGCAGCACGAGTTCGCCGTGCAGGTCGACGACGGTGCCGTCGTCAAGCAGCTTGCAGCCGGTCTCCTCGGCGAAGCGCTTACCGATCAGGAAATCCCTGTTTCCGTGCATGAAATAAACGGGGACGCCCGTATCGCGCAGCGCCCGCAGCTCCTGGACGATTGAACGCGCCAGGGGGTCCGGATCGTCGTCGCCAAGCCACGCTTCGAAAAGGTCGCCAAGGATGTATACAGCGCTGGCCGTGCGCGCCTCGCCCCGGAGCAACGCGATCAATTGTTCCGTGATGCCAGGCTGCGATGGATCCAGGTGCAGGTCCGAGAGCAGCAGCGTCGTGCGGCGGTCGGCGCTCACTGGGAGACGTCGGCCTCGCCGAGAACC
>JANNGT010000277.1:0-4453 GCA_031404015.1 Gammaproteobacteria bacterium
GGACGCCGCGGCGGAGCCCCATGGATGGGTTCACGCGTCCCCGGTCGCGACTCGGGTTCCCGGCGCGGTCGGGTCGTAGCCCACCACGGTTTCCCGCACCAAGGTGATAAGCGGCGTTGCAGCCTACGCCTGACTGGCGACCAGCGCCTCAACCACACGCGTCCATGCACGAGCGAGGTTCTGCCGGTTATATCCCCCGCCCCCCATCGCCAGCACGCGACCGTGACCGATCTCGTCGGCGATGCGGCACACCGCAGCCGCCGCGTGCGCATGGGCTTCCTCGGTGAACGCGAGGTTCGTGATCGGGTCGCCTTCGAGACTGTCGGCGCCGCATTGGAGCAGGATGAACTCCGGCTGCGTATCGCGCAGGTACTGCTCGATCTTTTGCCATTCAAGATGAAACTCTGCATCGCCCGCACCGGGGGGTAACGGCAGGTTCAGCTTGGTGCCTTTGGCGCTGCCCTTGCCCGTTTCGCTGGCCGCGCCCGTGCCCGGATACAACGTGCGTCCGTCCTGGTGAATATCAGCGAACAGTGCGTCGGCATCGCCCTCGAATGCATAAAAAACACCGTCACCGTGATGCGCGTCGATGTCGACATAGGCGATGCGACGCAACCCATGTCGCGTGCGCAGCAGCTCGATGGCGATACCGCAGTCATTGAATACGCAGAAGCCCGCGGCATGCGCGCGTGAAGCGTGGTGCAGCCCGGCGATCGGGATGAATCCGCGTCGCGCCCGTCCCGCCATGATCTCCTCGACCGCAAGCAGCGTGCCGCCGACGACCATGCTGGACGCCTCGTAGATGCCCTTCGATGCCGGCGTGTCGCCGACGTCGAGGTAACCCTTGCCCTCTGCGGATTTGCGGATGACGAGATCGACGTAGTCGGGAAGGTGGAAGGATTCCAGTTCGTCGCGCTCCGCAATGCGCGGATCCACAAGCCGGAGCGCTGGGTAAGCCCGGCTGCGCCGCATTTCACGCAGGAACGCTTCCTGTCGATCAGGCCCGAACGGATGCCCGTCGCCAAAGCCGTAGCGGCTGAGCGCGGTGCCGGCGACCATCAGGACGGGCGGCGTCTGTGATTCGGTCTGCGTCAAATGGCGCAAGCCTGTGCAAGAGTGTGGGTCAGCCTAGCAGCCCCGGTCGGGCCGCGGTAGCGTCAGGGGCCCCCGATGACCGATAATTCCCGACCTTTTTCGAGTCTGCCGGACCGCGAGCGCAAACCCCACACCCATGGCACAGTTCATTTACACCATGAATCGCGTCGGGAAGATCGTTCCCCCGAAGCGAGTCATCCTCCGCGACATTTCCCTGAGTTTTTTCCCGGGCGCCAAGATCGGCGTGCTCGGTCTAAATGGGTCCGGCAAATCGACGTTGCTGAAAATCATGGCGGGCCTCGACAACGAGATCGAAGGCGAGGCGCGACCGCAGCCCGGCATCAACATCGGCTTCCTGCAGCAGGAGCCCAAGCTCGATTCGACCAAGGACGTGCGCGGCAATGTCGAAGTGGCCGTGCAGCACATCAAGGATGCGCTCACCGGGCTCGATGCGGTCTATGCGGCGTATGCCGAACCCGACGCCGACTTCGACAAGATCGCCGCTGAACAGGCGCGGCTCGAAGCCATCATCCAGGCGACCGACGGGCACAACCTCGACCGCCAGCTCGAAGTCGCGGCGGACGCATTGCGTCTGCCGCCGTGGGAGGCGGATGTCACGAAGATTTCGGGCGGCGAACGCCGCCGTGTCGCGCTGTGCCAGCTGCTGCTGTCGAAGCCCGACATGCTGCTGCTCGACGAACCGACGAACCACCTCGACGCCGAGTCGGTCCGTTGGCTCGAACACTACCTCGAGCAGTATCCGGGCACCGTCATCGCGGTCACCCACGACCGCTATTTCCTGGACAACGTCGCCGGCTGGATTCTCGAACTGGACCGCGGCCATGGCATTCCATGGCAGGGCAACTATTCGTCCTGGCTCGAGCAGAAAGAAGCGCGCTTGAAGGTGGAAGAACAGCAACAGGGCGCGCTCAAGAAGATGCTCGCGCGCGAACTGGAATGGGTGCGCCAGAACCCGAAGGCGCGCCAGGCCAAGAGCAAGGCACGCATGCAGCGCTTCGAGGAACTGCAGTCACGCGACTTCCAGGAGCGCAACGAGACCAACGAGATCTACATTCCGCCGGGCCCGCGCCTGGGCGAACTCGTGGTCGAGTCCAAGGGACTGTCGAAGTCGTACGGCGACAAACTCCTGTTCGACAACCTCAACTTCAACCTGCCGCAGGGCGGCATCGTCGGCATCATCGGCCCGAACGGCGCGGGCAAGACCACGCTGTTCCGGATCATCACGGGGCAGGAGACTGCGGACGGCGGCGAACTGCGCATCGGCCCGTCGGTGCAACTGGCGTACGTCGACCAGTCGCGTCACTCGCTGGATGACAAGAAGACCGTCTTCGCCGAGATCTCCCACGGGCTCGACACGATCAAGGTCGGCAACTACGAGACGCCGTCGCGCGCCTACGTCGGCCGCTTCAACTTCCGCGGCGCGCAACAGCAGCAGACGATCGGCGAGCTGTCAGGCGGCGAACGCAACCGCGTGCACCTCGCGAAGGTGCTCAAGGAAGGCGGCAACGTCGTGCTGCTGGACGAGCCGACGAACGACCTCGACATTGAAACGCTGCGGGCGCTCGAGGAAGCGCTGCTCAGTTTCCCGGGATGCGCCGTCGTGATCTCGCACGATCGCTGGTTCCTGGACCGCATCGCCACGCACATCCTCGCGTTCGAAGGCAACTCTGAGGTGGTCTGGTTCGAGGGCAACTACTCGGAGTACGTCGAAGACCTCAAGAAGCGCCGCGGCGACGAGGCCGACGAGCCACACCGCATGCGTTATCGCAGCCTGCATGCGTAGCCCCAGCCTCGCCATCGACGGCACTTCGCTCACGCTCGGGCAGCTGCGGCAGTTCGAGCGGGAGCGGCCGGTGGTCGAACTGGCGCCAGCTGCGCGCGCGCGAATGCGGCAGTCCGAGGCCACCGTGGCGGCCACGGTCGAGTCGGGGCGCACGGCTTACGGCATCAACACCGGATTCGGGGCGTTCGCCAACCGCGTCATTCCTGCGCAGAAGACGAAGCAGCTGCAGCTCAACCTCGTGCGCAGCCACGCGTGCGGTGTCGGCGAGCCGCTCGCGCCCGCGCTCGTGCGGCATATGTTGCTGCTCAAGGCCAACAACCTGGCGGCGGGAATTTCCGGGGTACGCCCGCTGGTCGTCGACACCCTGCTCGCGCTACTGAATGCCGACGTTCTGCCGGTGATTCCCGCGCAAGGATCCGTCGGCGCATCGGGCGATCTGGCGCCGCTCGCGCACCTGGCACTGGCGCTCGTCGGCGAAGGCGAAGCGACCGTCCCATTCGATGGGGCAGCCTCCGCCTCTGCCGACAAAGCATCCCGTCGCCACCTGGCCAACGTTGAAGTGCTGCAGACGGCGGGCGTCGAACCGCTGCAACTGCAGGCAAAGGAAGGGCTTGCGCTGCTGAACGGCACGCAATTGAGCCTGGCCCTTGCGCTCGACGGCATGTTCCGCGCCGAGACGTTGCTCGATGCGTCCGTCGTGTGCTGCGCGATGACCGTCGAAGGCCTCGCGGGCAGCCACTCGCCTTTCGACGATCGCATCCAGCAGGCGAGCCGCCTGCCGGGCCAGATCGAAGCCGCTCGTCGTATCCGCTCGCTGCTCGCCTCCGCCAGTGAAATCCACCACAGCCACGAGAACTGCGAGCGCGTGCAGGATCCTTACGCGGTGCGCTGCATGCCACAGGTGTTTGGCGCAGTCGAGCACACGTTGCGCCACGCGCGCGACGTGCTCGGGGCCGCGATCAACGGCGTGTCCGACAATCCCCTGATCTTCGGGGAGGACGTGATTTCGGGCGGCAATTTCCATGCGGAGCCGATCGGTTTCATCAGTGACTTTCTGGCCATCGCCGTGGCGGAGCTCGCCAGCACGTCCGAGCGCCGCATCGACTTGCTCGATCGCCGCGTGAATCCAAACCTCAACATGTTCCTCACGAACGAGCCCGGACTCGAATCGGGCTTCATGATTGCGCACGTCACGGCGGCTGCACTCGTTTCGGAGAACAAGACGTACGCGCACCCGGCTTCAGTCGACAGCCTGCCGACGTCCGCCGGCCAGGAGGACCACGTCAGCATGGCGCCCTGGGCGGGTCGCAAGCTCGCGAAGATCTGCGACAACACCGTCCGCGTGCTCGGCATCGAGTTGCTCGCGGCTGCGCATGCGCTCGATTCACTGCAGCCCCTGACGACCACGGCGGAGCTGCAGCGGGTTCACGCAGAGGCCCGGACCTTTCGGGCCGGGGGTAATTCCAAGTCGAGACTGTCAGGCCCGATCAGCGCGCCGCAGGCGCATCCGGGGCGGGTGCTGCCGCCTGCCGCTGCGTGCCGTTCGAGACGATC
>JANNGT010000278.1:0-5575 GCA_031404015.1 Gammaproteobacteria bacterium
CCCATCCGTGAGCGCCGCAGGCCCCGGCTGCAGGATGATCGACGACTTCACTTCGTGCAGCTCACGGTCGCGTACGGCCGGCACGTCCGCCCATCCCGCACGTGCCGCCACGTTGCGAGCAGAAAACTTCTTGCCGCACCACGAACCGAAGATGATGTCCGGCGCACGCCGTACAGCCTCCAGCGGGTCGGCGATGATGCGGTCCTTCCCCAGGCCACAGAGCGCGAGTTCTGGGAAGACGTCGTCTCCGCCGGCGATGCCGATCAGCTCCGACACCCAGCGGATGCAGGAGATCTGCGGCTCATCCCATTCCTCGAAATAAACGCGGGGCCGCCTTGGAAATTCCGCCGCAGTCGCGCTGATCGCAACGAGGCCCTGTTCGAACTCCTCCGTCAGCGCCGCCGCCTTCGCCTCGCAGCCGATCATGCCGCCGAGCATCCGAATGACACGCAGAATCTCGCCGACGCTGCGCTGGTTGAACACGTGTACCTCGATACCGTGTTTGATCAGTTGCGACGCGATGTCAGCCTGCAGGTCCGAAAACCCGAGTACCAGGTCGGGCTCCAGCGCGAGGATCTTGTCGATCTTTGCGCTGATAAATGCCGATACCTTCGGCTTCTCCTTGCGCGCGCGTGGCGGACGCACCGTGAAGCCCGAGATGCCGACAATGCGATCTTCTTCGCCCAGCAGATAGAGGGCCTCGGTCGTCTCCTCGGTCAGGCACACGATGCGGGTGGGATAGCGCGCGGCGGCGAGTCGGCCAGAACTCACGTCAAACACTCTCGCATTGGAAAGCCTCGTTCAAACCTGGGGGTTGCAGGGAAGTGCAGCGTCCGGGCATTGTGCCCGAGATCCGGTCCAAGCTTGCCTGCTGCGACGCGTCATGCAAGGCTGTTCGAGCAACTCTGGCTCCGGACCCGCTTTTGCCCGCCACCAACCCCATACTCGCGCTTCAGCACCGCTTCGAATACTGGCTGTTCGACCTGCCGGAAGCAGTGGAAAGCCGCGCCCTGCCGTTGCTGATGGGACCGCTGCGCTATGCGTACGCGCTGCTGCGCGACTTCATGCGGGGCGATCTGGGCCTGCGTGCGATGGGCCTCGTCTATTCGTCACTATTCGCAATCGTGCCCGTGGTCGCCGTTTCATTTTCGGTGCTCAAGGCTTTCGGCTATCACCGGGAACTGGAGCCGGTGCTGTTTGAGTTCCTGCGGCCCATGGGCGTGAAGGGTTACGAACTCACCGCTAACATCATGCAGTTCGTCGAGAACGCACAAACGACGGTACTTGGCACGGTCGGCGTCGTGATCCTGTTCTACACCGTGCTCATCATGATCCAGAAGGTGGAGGACGCCCTCAACTTCACCTGGCACGTCGAGCGACCGCGCAGCTTTGCCAAGCGCCTCAGCGAATACCTGGTCGTGATGCTGATCGGCCCGGTCATCATCGTGGCGTCGATGGTCCTGATGACGCGCATCGAGACCAGTGCAGTGATGTCGAAGTTGTCAGGCTTCGCCGCGAACGCGACGGGCTCAGCCGGTTTGGAGGCGCATTTCGCTCCATACGTCCTCGTAATCGGACTGTTCTGGTTCGTGTACATCTACATGCCTAATACGCGCGTTCGCTGGCAGGCAGCCTTCATTGGCGCGCTGTTCGGCGGCGCGGCCTGGGTGGCGGTCGGCGCGGTGTTCACGCGCATCGCCGTGTACTCCACGCAGGCCGCTGCGATCTACGCCGGCTTTGCCATCCTGCTGCTGTTCCTGATCTGGCTGCACATCAGCTGGTTGATCATGTTGCTGGGCGGGCAGTTGTCGTTTTACATCCAGCATCCCGAACACCTGCGCAGCGGGCACGGCCCCATCCCCACCACGAGCATTTTGCGCGAGCGTATCGCGCTCGGCGCGATGTTCCTGCTGGGGCAGCGTTTTTTGCAGGGTGGTGAACGCTGGCGCGTATCCGACCTGGCTGATCACATGGACGTACCTGCTTCAATATTGGACGGTACGTTGCGCCTGCTGGAGGATCGAAGCCTGGTGCTGACCGCGGAGGACGATACCGTCGCGCCGGCCCGGGATCTCAGCAGCATCTCCCTCGCAGATATCCTCGACGCCATTCGACATGAACTGCCTGACCCGCGCAGGCCGGATCCGAAGTCATTGCCTCCGGCCGACCGGGCCGCCCGCATCGCGGACGATGCAATGCGGGCCAGCATGGCGCAGACCTCGCTGCGCGACCTCCTGCAGGAGCCCGAACCCCCTCGCGCCGGCGACGTTGCGGGTTAAACTCTCGCTCCCTTCCAGTCCGGAGCTCAGCGACCCATGCAGATCTCGATGTACCACGCCACGGTTCCCGTCTTTGCCCGCGCACTGCGCAACCTGATCGCCGTCCTGCGCAAGGGCGAAGCGAGCGCGGCCGACCGCAAGATCGACCCGAGCGTGCTGCTCAACTATCGCCTGGCGCCGGACATGCTCCCGCTTGCGCGCCAGGTGCAGATCGCGACGGACATGTCGAAGGGGTGCGTGTCGCGACTCGCTGGCGTCGAGATCCCGACTTACGAAGACAAGGAGGCGACGTTCGGCGAGCTGATCGCGCGGCTCGAAAAGTGCATTGCGTATCTCGAGAGCTTCAAGCCTGCGCAGATCGACGGCACGGAGGACAAGGTCATCGTGCTGAAGCGACCGACGGGCGACCTGAGCTACCCCGGCCTGCAGTACGCACTGGAGTACGTGACGCCCAACGTCTATTTCCACTGCACGGCCGCGTATTCAATCCTGCGCCATTGCGGCGTGGACGTCGGCAAGAAGGATTTCATCGGGACGCTGTAATTCGGTTTGCGTGTATCAGACTGATGCCCGAGCTTCCCGACTGGATCCGTTTGGCGCGCCAACAGTGGCACTGGCAAGGCCAGATGCGCCCGTCCTTTGCGACGTCCCCGGGGGCCGGGGCAGATATCGGTGTGGGACTTTCCACGGCCGCCGCGCCTAGCGCCGGATACACGCGAAGTGGTGGTGCGCTGGGGTGATGTCGAAGTGGCGCGCACGCGGCGCGCCGTGCTCGTGCTGGAAACTGCCCATCCGCCGAGCGTGTACCTGCCGTGGGACAACGTGGCCCGCCATCTCTTGCAGAGCCGGCCACCGGCAGCGCGTTCTGCGAATGGAAAGGGCCGGCGCGTTACTGGACCCTGGTACACGGCGATCGCAGCCTGCCACGCGTGGCCTGGAGCTACCCGCAACCGCTGGCCGGTGCCGAGGCGCTGGCCAGTTGCGTGGCGTTCTATCCGGCGGCGCTGGATTGCCGCATCGATGGCGACGTTCCCTTCCGACGCGCGTGCGATGTCCCGAGCTGCCGGCCTTTGTCTTGCTTTTTTCTCGAGTCATGGGCGTGCGCGCCTTATGCAATCATGAGCCGATTCTACGCGACTCATCGCGAGGCACCGCCCACCAATGCTGGCCCAACCAGCGCGCGATACGCCGTCTGCAGGTCGGACGCCGACGGCGGCGGCGACTGCTCGAGTCCCCACGCGACCAATGTGAGCACGGTACTCGCGACGAATCGAGGCACGAATCCGGGCGTATGCGACGACGGCTGGCCGCGCGCCGCTCGCATCGCTAGCAACTCCCGCACCCGCGCCTCAAGCACATCCTGCAGTAGTCGCTCGGTCTGCGCTCTCCCTGGACCTGCGCACAGCGAACGGAAAATCTGGCGGCCGCCCAGCACGTGGGCAAAGAACGGCGTGCAGTCCAAGAGGCACGGCACGTCATTCAGCTCGGCCACTTGGCCCTCGACGATGAAGGCGAATCGGTCCTTCAGCAGCGCATCCTTGGAATCGAAGTGCGCGTAGAACGTGGCGCGCCCAACCTTCGCCTTGCGCGTGATGTCGCTGACACGCATGCGGTAATACGGACGACGCACGATCAGCTCGATAAACGCATCGGCAATCCGGGCGCGCGTTTTCGCCACTCGCGGATCAATCGACTCCGGGACAGTATTCGATTTGTGTTTGGCAACCCGCGCCGAAGTGCCGCGACGACTTGTCATGTGTCTATTCCCGACCGACTCTACGCGCCATGAACACCACATCCACCGACCGATACATCCGCCTCACACAGGCGTTCGCACTCATCGCCTTGCCGGCCACCTGGCTGCTGATGTTTGCCCTGCACTTCCACAGCCTCGCGGACTTCCTGCAGTTTCACGCAAGGTATGTCCCAGTGCCAGCTGAGGACAAGGTGACGCGCCTGATCGAGGCCCGGAATGACTGGCCGATGATCCACGATCCGCACATGTTGGGTTACCTCACGCTGCCACTGCTGGTGCTTGGCGCGTTCGGGCTCTACGCAGTCGGGCGTACCACGCGCCCGCGCCTTGCGGCGCTCGGCATCTCGCTCACGGTGACGGGCAGCATCTTCCTTGGCGGTGTGTTCGGCCTTTTCACCGCATTGACGCGCGGACTCGGCGACGTGGACCCGCGCTACGTCGACGGCGCGATCGCGACCTACACCGCAGTGACCGCCGATCACGAGGCCTACGGCATGTCACGCCGGCTCGCCATGGTCGCGCTGGTCGGGATTGCATTGCAGGCGCTGGCTCTGTGGCGCGCGTCAGGCGTGCCGCGTTGGTCGCCGATTTCAATCGTGACGGGGTGTGCGCTATTCCTGGCCTTCTGGGACGTCGACAACATGATGTTTGCCGGTACGATCGGCATGTTGGTGGGGTTCGTCCCGATCGCACGTTCCCTGTGCCGAACGAAGTGACAGCAGAGCGGGCAATACGCCGTATTACGTCGCATCGCGAAACATTCCCGGCAGCACATCGGGATCGATCGGCTTCGTCAGGTGATGATCGAATCCGGCTTCCAAGGCTTTGCGTACGTCATCGGGGCGCCCCCAGCCGGTGACGGCGACCAGCGTTGGACGGTGGTCGAAAGGAACTGAGCGCAGTCTGCGCGCAAGCTCAAAGCCGTCCATGTCCGGCATACCGATGTCGAGGAACGCCAGTTCCGGTGGTTGGGCCGCGGCAAGCGCGAGGGCCTCGCCGCCCGTGTACGCAACGTGAACCTCGTGCCCCTCCAGCGAGAGCAGCAAGCCGAGTGAATCCGCGGCGTCGCGGTTGTCGTCGGCAACCAGCACTCGGCGCCGACGCAGCGGGGCGACATCCGTCCCCTCGTGCGACGGACTGACCATCGTCACCTGCTCACGTGGCAAGGTGATCGTGAACGTACACCCGGTGCCAAACCCGTCACTGCTCGCCGCAAGTTGACCGCCGTGGAGTTCGATCAGGCCTTTTGCGAGTGACAAGCCGATGCCTAAGCCCCCTTCCGCGACAGTAAGGCTCGTCTCAACTTGGGAGAAAAGCTCGAAGATGTGCGCCAGCGAATCGCGCGTCATGCCCATACCCGAATCTTTAACCGCAATGCGCACTGTGCCGTCATCGGCCGTCACGACCAGATCGATATGCGCACCTGGCGGGCTGTACTTCGCGGAGTTGTTCAATAGGTTCGTGACAACCTGGCCCAGCCGTACAGGGTCCACCCGCATGGGTATCGACTCGTCGGGCAGTGCCACGTTCAACTTGTGCT
>JANNGT010000279.1:0-34648 GCA_031404015.1 Gammaproteobacteria bacterium
GCCGCGAGACTGTCGGCCAGGCAGAGCGCCAGCGCGGTGTGTTGCGACCACACGAGGCTCGTCGTCGAGTTCGCGCGGCCGGCCGTCCCCAGCGCGTCGCCCAACGCCAGGCCGTACCACGCGCCTTGCATTCGCTGCAGCAGGTCCGAACCGCCGGTGGCAGGTGTCAACTGCTGCACCTTCGCGCCGAAGGCTCCCTTGCTGGCGGGACGCAGGGCACGCCATGAGCGGACGAAGTCGGCCTGCTCGGCCGTTTCGGGCACCGCGCGCCAGGTGCTGGACTGCGCGCACTGCTGCCAGTAATCGGCCAACTCGGCCAACGCGGCTTCGCCTCCGCCCGGATTGCGTTCTGCGAGCCAGCAACCTGCGGCTGTCGCGCTGCGACCGATTCCCGCCCGACAATGCAGGTAGACGCAATGACCGGTGTCCAGCGCGCCATTGATCATCGCGACGATGCGCCCCATGGTTTCGTGATTGGCGGGCACGCCGTGATCCCGCACTGGCTCGCGCAAGTACTCCACGCGCCGGCCGGACGGCGTCTCGAATGGCAGCAGCATCTCGTAGCTCGCCATTTCGTCGGGTTCGGTGAGGTCGATGAAGCAGGTCACGCCGGTCTCGAGGAACCGGCGCAGGCGCTCCATCGACTGCGCACGCGAACGTGAGGCCGGGTGCTCGCCCACCAGCAGTCGCCCGGGGACGACCCAATAGGACGCGTCGAGCGGCCGCGGCCGGTTCCAGTCGAGTGCAGTGCGGCTGTCAGGGGACGACGACGTCATCAGCCAATCATAAGGCAACAGCGTGCGGCTGCCCGTGTGCCTGTGAGAGACTCCGGCAAAAGCCCCGGGGAGACAACGACGTGCTGAAACAGCTGGCAGCCCGCAAATCGGTCGCTGCGATCAACCGCGAGATCGAATTTGGACCGAAGCTGAACCGGGTGCTGGACCGCCGGGCCCTGACCTCGGTCGGCCTGGGGTCGATGATCGGTAGCGGTGTTTTCGTGCTGACCGGGACCGTCGCTGCGCAACACACGGGTCCGGCCGTCACCCTCGCCTTCCTCGTCGCTGCCATCGGCTGCGGCCTCGCGGCGCTCTGCTACGCGGAACTCGCCTCGATGATCCCGATTTCGGGCAGTGCCTACAGCTACACCTACGCGACGCTCGGCGAGGGCGTGGCCTGGTTCGTGGGGTGGAACCTCGCCCTGGAATACGTGATGTCGGGCGCGGCCGTGGCCGTCGGGTGGTCCGGCTACGTGGTGAACCTGCTCACGGAGTTCGGCGTCAGTCTGCCGGCGGCACTGACCAACGCGCCCATCGCCAAGGACGCCAGCAACCATCTCGTGCGGACGGGCGCGCTGGTCAACGTGCCGGCTGTATTCATCGTCGCGTTGCTGACGTGGGTTTGCTACGTCGGCGTCAAGCAGTCCACGCGCGTCAACAACGTCATGGTGATCGTCAAGATAGCCATCATCCTGCTGTTCATCGCAGTCGGCCTCAAATACGTGTCAACTGACTTCTGGCACCCGTACCTGCCGGCGAACACCGGTGTGTCGGGGCAGTTCGGCTGGAGCGGCATCATGCAGGGCGCCGCGATCATTTTCTTTGCCTACATCGGCTTCGACCAGGCCGCAACGACGGCGCAGGAAGCCCGCAATCCACAGCGCGACGTGCCCTGGGGCATCATCGCCGCGCTGCTCATCTCGACGGTGCTGTATGTGCTGATGTCGGCCGTAATGACCGGCATGGTGTCGTACACCGAGTTGAACGTGGCCGCCCCCGTTGCGGTTGCGCTCGACGCGCATCCGGAACTCAAGTGGCTGGGGCTGCCGGTGAAGATCGGCGCAATCGTGGGCCTCACGTCGGTGATCCTCATGTCGCTGCTCGGCCAGCCGCGCATCTTCATGGCCATGTCGCGTGACGGACTGTTGCCCCCATCGATGCAGAAGGTGCACGAGAAATACCGTACGCCCCACATCGCGACGCTCGTGACCGGCGTGGTCGCTGCGTTCTTCGCCGGCGTGTTCCCGCTCGACGTGCTGGGCGAGCTGATCTCGATCGGCATCCTGATCGCGTTCACCGCAGTGTGCGCCGGCGTACTCGTGCTGCGACGCACACAACCCGACACGCCGCGGCCGTTTCGCGTTCCCTTTGCGCCGGTCACCGCCGTCTCTGGCGTCGTGGTCTGCCTGGCGATGACGGCATTCCTGCCGCACGACACGTGGATCCGGCTCGCCATCTGGACAGCGATCGGGTTTGCCGTGTACGTGTTGTACGGGTACCGGCATTCGAAGCTCCGCCAGTAGCAGTCCTGACGCCGTGTGCGTCGGGTTTGTGGCGGAGCGAAGCCGGATCAGGAGCGGGTCCAGGCGTCCGATCGGGATAGTTCTTCCGGCCCGCCCGGAACTATGCGGGCCGAAGAACCACCCGATCGAACGCTCGATACGCCGCGCCTGAGCTCGTTTTCGGCTCGCCGAAAACGTCGCACGGCGCACATAGCATCGAGGTGGTGCACGTCGGATGGGGCTGCCCAACGTGAACTCGCGGCCAAAGCGCGTTTGAGGTTGCGTGCGCCGTGCAAGTTGCGGCACTCCGGCCGCGACTTGCTCAGGCGCGTGGCGTCAGGCGTGCGTTCCGGCCTGTCCCGGCGCGCGCGTTAATGCCTTTCCAAGCGCGACGGGACAGGCCGGAAGGCATGCCAGGCACCCGCGCGTATCTGCCTTTCCAAGCGCGACGGGACAGCCCGAATCGGACGCCATCGACCTCGCGTCCTATGCCCTTCGCGATCGCCGGGATCAGCGGCGCTAAACATCATCCCAAGGCTCAACGCCCGATTGCGTCCGCACCAGATCCGCTGAGTCAACCGCCGCCTGAGTCGCGCGCGCCGCTGCACGCCGCGCATCGAGACCGGCGAAATCGAACGCCTTGGGGTCGGCCAGGTGCGACGGCGCCACGTTGCTCATGGCCGAATAGATCGCCTCCGTGCGACCCGGATACTCGCGCTCCCATTCCCCGAGCATCCTGCGCACCAGCACGCGCTGCAACTGGTCCTGCGAGCCGCACAGCGTGCACGGGATGATGGGGAACTGGCGTGCCCGTGCGTAACGTTCGATCTCGCCGGCCGGCACGTACGCCAGTGGCCGGATCACGATGTGGCGGCGGTCTTCCGACAGCAGCTTGGGCGGCATCGACTTGAGCCGGCCGCCAAAAAACATGTTCAGGAACAGGGTCTCGACCATGTCGTCACGGTGATGACCCAAGGCAATTTTCGTGATGCCGTTCTCGGCCGCGTATCGATACAGGGCGCCCCGGCGCAGCCGCGAGCACAGTCCGCACATCGTGCGGCCTTCCGGTATCACCCGCTTCACCACGCGGTACGTGTCCTGCTCGATGACGTGCCACGGCACCCCGAGCGCGGTCAGGTAGTCGGGCAGCACGTGCTCGGGGAAGCCGGGCTGCTTCTGGTCGAGGTTGACCGCGATCAGGTCGAACTGGACAGGCGCGCTGCGCTGCAGCGAAAGCAGGATATCGAGCAGCGTGTACGAGTCCTTGCCACCGGACAGGCACACCATCACCCGGTCGCCGCCCTCGATCATGCGGAAGTCCTCAATGGCCTTGCCCACCAGGCCGCGCAGGCGGGCCTGGAGACGCTTCGAGGTCTTCGACAGGCCAGCAGGCAGCGCTGGGCCTCCCTCCAGGCCAGGGGACGGCGCAGGCACGACCGCGGCGGCCGCGAGGCCGGTCGGATCGGGTCCCAAATGCTTGTGCCGGATCACGGTTTCACCGCCGACGGGTCCTTATTCTGTCAACTGACCGGTCCGTTCGCCCACGGAAGTTTTCGCGCAAGCACCGTTCCGATGCCAAGCCTTGTTCACATCTGCGACCAGTTCGCCATGGTAACGCACGCCGCTGCCGTACTGCGTGATGGCACGACGCCACGAGCATGACAACCAAGCCCAGCAAGCAGAAACAACCCGATCCTGTGACGCGATCCCTGCTGCCCAATGGCGTCGCTGCAACTCGTCGACGGTTGCTGCAGACATTGCGTGAGTCGTGGGATGCCATGACGCTGGGGCCGAAGTTTCGCTGCACGATCGTCGCGGTTGTCGCGGCGACGATCCTGCTCGTGCAGTTCGCGGTGGCTGTCTACAACGTGGCTGCCAATTACCGTCGTTCGTACCTCCACGTCGCGCAGGTATCCGCCGCGGTCCTTGCGCAAGACAATGGTTTCAGCAGCAGTGCAGTCCTGTCCGCCGTGCAATCGCAACCCACGGTCATCGCCGCCACTTTGCAGTCGCCAACGGGCACCGTGCTCTGGAGCTTCGACCGCAACGCACCGGCACCCGAAGCAGTCGTTTCTTTCGATCACGCGAAGGCCCTGACCGAAAGCTGGCTGCCCTGGTACGAGGAGCACCGGCTCGACGAAGACCCGCCGCAACGACTCAACTTTGTCGAGCGCCCTGTTCCGCTCGACGCCGGCGTTCCCGCCCGGCTTGAACTGTTCATCGCCACGCCTTCGTCGTCGTCGATTGCGCTGCAGCACCTGCTGCAACTGCCGTTCATGCTCGCTTTCGGCCTGGTGCTTGCGCTGTTCGCAGCACGTCGCCTGAGTGGGCAGGTCGTCGAACCGCTCGCGCAACTGGTCGAGGCTACACGCATCGAGGGCCTCGTCGACCAGGCTCCGGCAAAGACCAGTCGGGCCGATAACGAGCTGACGCGGCTCGCGGAAAACTTCCACGCACTCACTCATCGCCTCGCCGAAAACGAGCGCGACATGCGCAACGTCAGGCTGGCCTCGCGGCAGCAGATCCTGGAGCGCACGCGCGAAATCGAGATGCGGCTCGAGCGTGCCGAATCGATGATGCGGTCGAAGGACCAGTTCCTGGCGAACATGAGCCACGAGATCCGCACGCCCATGAACGGCGTGCTCGGCATGGCCGAACTGCTCGCCGACACCTCGCTCGACAAGCGCCAGCGGCGGTTCGTCGATTCGATGCGCGAGGCGGCGAACACGATGATGCAGATCATCAACGACATCCTCGACGACTCCAAGATCGAAGCCGGCAAGATGGATCTCGTCTGCGAGCCGTTTGAAGTACGCGACCTCGTCGAGCAGGCCGCGCAACTCTTCGCGGGTCGCGCCGAAACGAAGAAGATCGAACTGAGCTGCCAGGTCGAACCGGGCGTGCCGGCGGTCGTCATCGGCGACGCGTTGCGCCTGCGGCAGGTACTCGGCAACCTGTTGTCCAACGCGGTCAAGTACACCGACCATGGCGAGATCCAGGTGCGCGTCGGCGTCGGCGACCTGGGTCGGGCGAGCCGTTGCGAACTCCATTTCCGCGTTTCAGACACCGGGCCCGGCATCGCGCCGAACCACCAGGCCGAGGTGTTCGAGGCGTTCACACAACTCGAGAACGCCAACCGCGTGGGCGGTACGGGCCTCGGCCTGTCGATCGCTACCGGGCTCGTGCAACTGATGGGCGGCGCGCGCATCGACCTGCACAGCCAGCTCGGCCACGGCAGCGCGTTCTCGTTCGCCCTGCCGTTCGCGATCGCCGAGGCCGCTCCCGTCCAGGATAGCAGCGAATTCAAGGGCATGCGTGCGCTGATCGTCGACGACATGGCGACCAGCTACATGTCGCTGCAGGAGATGCTCGCAAGCTGGGGCGTCGAGGTTACCGTAGCAACCAGCGGCCACGCGATCGACAACCAGGTGAGCAGCGCGGCACGTCTCGGACATCCGTTCGACGTCGTCCTGCTCGACCACGCGCTGCCCGACGCGACAGCTGAAGACCTGCTGCGCGCGATCCGGCTCGATTCGACCGTGCCCGATACCTACATCGCGCTGATGAGCGCGTTCGACTTCGAGCCGCGCCAGGCCGGCAAGCCCGCGGTGCGACCCGATGTGTGCATTGCGAAGCCCCTGCGACAGAAGCAGCTCCGCACCCTGCTGCGCACCGTCTGCGCTGCCCGTGATGGCACCGACGCAGACCCGTCCGATGCACCCGCAGAGCCTGGCGGCCAGCGTCAGTCGGGCCTCGGGCTCAACGTACTGGTGGCCGACGACAACATGATCAACCGTTCGGTGGCGATCGCCATGCTCGAACAGCTGAGCTGCAGCGTCGTCATTGCGGAAGACGGCCGCGCTGCCGTCGAACAGTGGCGCGCGGGCGCGTTCGATGTGCTCCTGATGGACTGCCAGATGCCCATCATGGACGGTTACGCCGCAACCATGGAAATCCGGCGCGAGGAAAGCGCGCGCGGCATGGCACGGACCTCGATCGTGGCATTGACCGCAAATGCTCTCACGCGTGATAAAGAGCGTTGCCTGGCCGCGGGCATGGATGCGTTCCTCGCCAAGCCATTTACGCAGGCGCAGCTCGCGAAGATGCTGCAGCCGATCGCGGCAGAGCGTGGCACGCTGTTGCCGCCGAAGCCGGTCGCGGCACCAGTCGCACGTGAAAGCACGTCGGTACGATCGAGGCCGGCGACCCCGGTGTCCTCGCCCGAGCAGGTCCTGACGCAGGATGAAACCGAACTCACCGGAACCGCTACGATCACTTTGCTGGACACTCCGTTGTTCGAGGACGTGGTTGCAGCAGGCGTTCCCGTGCTCGACGCGGAACAGGTGCGCGCCATCCGCGGCCTGGGACGCGCGAACATCCTTGAACGCCTGTGCGACATGCTGTACGCCTCCGCGCCGGATGCGTTGCGTCGCATCGGCATGGCACTGGAAGCCGGCAATCTCGAAGCGGCCGCGGGCGCCGCACACTCACTCAAGTCGGCCGTCAACAACCTGGGTGGACGCCAGCTCGCCGAGCAGCTCGACGCGTTGGAGACAACGATCCTCGACCACGGCGACCTGCAAGCCGCGCGACGGGCGGCCGTCGGCCTGCCTGCGGCCTACGCTCAGCTCGAAACGGCCCTGCAGGCGCAGGCCGCGCTCCGCACCGGCAGTTGATCCAACCGAACCGAACGCCTGACACGAACGCCTGGAGATTTTGCACGCATGGACTCGACGCACATCACGACGATCCTGATCGCTGACGACGATCCGTCGCACTTGTTGCTGGCCGAGGCTTCACTGGGCGGCGCGGGATTCGTCGTCCACACGGCGAACGACGGCGAGGAAGCGTTACAGCAGTTCGAGTCGACCCGGCCCGACTGCGTGATCCTCGACGTGAACATGCCGAAGCTCGGCGGGATCGAGGCCTGCCGCAAGATCCGCGAGCGCGCGGACGGGCGTCTGCTGCCGATCCTGATGCTGACCGGGCGCAACGACATCGTCTCGATCAGCGACGCATTTGCCGCCGGCGCGAGCGATTTCGCGCAGAAAGGCATGAACCCGCGCCTGCTGGTCGAGCGCGTGAGGTTCCTGTTGCGCGACCGCGCGCTGCAGGACGACCTCTGGTCGAGCCGCTCGAAACTGCTGTTGGCACAGCGCATCGCCCGCGTCGGCCACTGGGAATTGACGCTCGATGGCCGCACGCTCGACATGTCGCCCATGGTGGGAGAGATCCTGGAGCGCGACGCCGAGCCGATCGGGCGCTATGAATCGTTCGTGCGCATGCTCGAACCGGCCGAGCAGGTGCAGGTACGACAGGCTTTCATCGCATGCGCAGCAGAAAGCACACGATTCAGCTTTGAGCACCGCGTGCGGACCGCAACTGGCAAGGACCTCTACCTCCACCAGGAAGCGGAGATCGTGCAGGCAGCGGGCTCGGCCCACGGACGCACGGTGCTGGTCACGCTGCAGGACATGACGCGCCTGCGCAGTGCGGAAGACGCGGTACGAACGCTGTCGTATTTCGACGGCGCGACAGGCCTGCCCAACCGCCGGTATCTGGTCGAACAGTTGTCGATCGCGCTCAAGGACCGTAAGCCCGGCACCAGTTCGTGCGTGGCCGCGTTCCGCGTGCACGGCGTCGATCGCATCGTGCAGGCCCATGGCTCCGACGTCGCAGACCGGGTACTGACCGCAGTCGCGCAACAGATCGGCCTGAGCCTCACCGAGGCCGGCACGGGCGCCACGCTGATCAAGCACGCAGCCTCGTCGATGGTCTGCCGCACGTCTGAATCGGGTCTCGCCATGCTGATGCACAGCAGCGAGCCCATGGAAACGCTGCCGGAACTGGTCTCCGCGGCGCTCGCTCGCGTGAGCGGCATGCCGACGAACATCGGCATCGAATACTTCCCTGCGTTGAGTGGCGGCATCGCGCTGGCGGACCGTGACTCCGTGGACGCCGAGCAGTTGCTGGCCAACGCGCAGGCCGCCTCGGAGCAGGCGCGGGAACCCCTTGCGTGCGAGCTGTTTTCGCCCGTGCCGCTCGCACGCTCGCGCCGGCGTCTCGCCGTTGAGTCCGCGCTGCGCAAGGCGGTCGATGCTGGCGAATTTCACCTCGTCTACCAGCCCCGTGTCGCGAGCGGCACGCTCGATCTCGCTGGCGTCGAATGCCTGCTGCGCTGGGAGCATCCACAACTGGGCGCGGTGGGTCCCGACGAATTCATTCCGATCGCAGAAGAGACGGGGGTGATCGAGCAGATCGGCGACTGGGTGCTGGACGAAGCGTGTCGCCAGCTCGCCGTATGGCGCACGCGCTTCGAAGACGACTTTTTCGTCTCCGTGAACGTCGCCAGCCGGCAGTTGCGACTGCCCAACTTCGCCGCCAGGGTCATGAGCGTGCTCGACCGGCACCGCTTGCCTGCCCAGGCACTGGAAATCGAAATCACCGAGACGAGCATCATGCATGCGCCCGCCGGGGTTCGACGCATGCTCGATTCGCTGCGGCGCGACGGCGTGCGCGTCTCCATGGACAACTTCGGCACGGGCTATTCGTCGCTCGGCCAGATCCGGCGCCTGCCGTTGGACTGCGTGAAGCTGGACCGGTCGCTGATGTCCGACCTGTACACCGATACGGGGGCTCAGGGCGTGACGGCGGCGGTCCTCGCGATGACAAAGGCGTTGCGGATCCGCTCGGTGGCGGAAGGCATCGAGGACCCCGAGGCGCTCGAGATGGTGTGCTGGCTCGGTTGCGACGAACTGCAGGGGCACTACATTTCGCCGCCGCTCAAGGCGCGCGATTTCGCGGATTGGGTGGATGCGGGCGGCGCAGTTGCGCTGGCACGGCGCCGGGCGTCGGCGATCGCAGCGGAACTCGAAGCGTCGAAGATCGACGTGGGCCTGCCCACGCTGCGGACCGTCGGCCTGACTTAGCACTACGCCCTGGACTCGACCTCGGCCGTGGTTATCCGGCAGCCGCCGCGGTTTCCGTCGCGAGGTACTTCGCTTCGGCGTAGCGCAGCCACGGTGCGGCCGACAACGTCCTGCCGGTCGCGTCCTTGATCAGTTCCTGTGCGCCGACACTCGCGCCGCGGCCGTGCACGTTCTGCCGCAGCCACTCGAACAGTCCACCGAAGCGGCCTGCCGCGATCTCGGCGTCGAAGTGCTCGCTGTGCGCGCGCAGCGTTTCGTACAGTTGCGCCGCGATGAACGACCCGAGCGCGTACGAGGGAAAATAGCCGAACTGGCCGAGCGCCCAGTGGGGATCCTGCAGGCAGCCGTCGGTATCGCTCGACGGGCGCAGTCCAAGCCGCTGATCGAAGCTCGCGCGCCACGCCTCGGGCAGGTCCTTGACGGGCATCGTGCCGTCGAAAATCTGCTTTTCCAGGTCGTAGCGCAGCATGATGTGCACGGGATACGTGAGCTCGTCGGCATCCGCGCGGATCGGGCTGCGGCGCACCCGGGTGAGCGTGCGGTAGAGGTTCTCGACCTCCCACTCGGGCCCGGTGCAGCCGAAATGCTTCTCCAGCTGCGGCCGCAACCACGCCAGAAAAGGCCGGCTGCGGCCGATGATCATCTCGAGCAGCAGCGACTGGCTTTCCTCGAGCGCCATGCCGCGGTCACGCCCCACCGGCTGGTCGCGCCAGGCGGCCGGCAGGCCCAAGTCGTACATCGCCTGCCCGACCTCGTGCAGCACCCCCATGAGGCCCGTGAACGGCTCGTTGACGTCGTAGCGGGTCACGATGCGGACGTCACCCCACACCCCTTCGGTAAAGGCGCGGCTGCTCTCGTCGAGGCGCCCGCGATCGAACGGAAAGCCGACGACGCGCATGACTTCGTGCGCGAGGGCCCGTTGCTTGGAAATGCTGACCTTGCCGACGAGCGGCAACGGCGGATGCGCTGCCTGCAGCTCGATCGCGTCGCGGATCAGGTTGGGCACACGGCGGATCACGACCTTGAACAACTGGTCGATGTCGGCGCTCAGGAAGCCGGGGCTGAACCCGTCGATCAGCGCGTCGTACGGGGCGAGCCCCACCGCCTTCGACAGCACCTGCGCCTTGTCACGCGTCAGCGCCACGACTTCCTCGAGGTGCGGAGCGAGCAGCGCGAAGTTGTTCTCCTGCCGCGCCTCGAGCCAGCGCACTTCTGCAAGCGAAGTCGCGCGCGCGAGCCGGGTGATCAACGAGAGCGGCGTCGCGATGGCATGGTCGCGCTCGCGGCGCATTTCACGCAGGTTCGCGAGCTGCCAGTCCTCGAGCTGTGACTGGTTCGCCTGGGCGCGGTCGATGAGGCGCGACACCTTCGGCGAGGTGAGCAGCGTGTGGCATTCGGCGTCGAGCGCGGCAAGCTGTTCGCCGCGCACGTCGGCACTGCCGCGCGGCATCATCACCGCGGAATCCCACCGCAGCAGGCTTGCCGCGCCCTGGAAGGCGTGGAGGCGACGGAATTCCTGCTCGAGCTGCTGGTAAGGACTTTGTGCCATGACCGGTCGCGGACGAAAAGCCGCTCCCCACAGGTGCGGGGGGCAGCGTCGTGCGCGGTGAAATTGTCCCGGGATCGGGTGGCGATTGTAGCAAGCCGGCGATGCGGCCGCCGGTCGGCCCGGTTAAGCGTGGATTTTCCTGATTCTATTCAATAGGTTGCGTCGCCCCCACCAGATCGCCGGCGGTGCCTTGCTGGCGCAGGTCAGCCAGACGGTGCGCGACGTCATCGGGCGATCCGGTGTTGCGCGCGACCAACGTGTACACCGCCGGCACGACCAGCAAGGTCATCAGCACGGAAATCACCACCCCGTAGAACACGACGACGCCGATCGACTGCAGCGAGCCCGCACCCGCGCCCGCCGCCAGCATCAGCGGGAGCGCGCCAAACGCCGTGCAGAAGCTGGTCATGAGCACGGGCCGCAACCGGATCGCCGCGGCCTCGATCACCGCTTCGGTGTACTCGACGCCACGGTCGCGCAGCTGGTTGGCGAACTCGACGATCAGGATCCCGTTCTTCGCCGCCAGTCCCACGAGCATGATGGCTGCGATCTGGCTGTAGACGTTGATCGACATGCCGTACAGCCAGAGCCCGACCAGCGCGCCGATGATGGCGAGCGGCACGGTCGTGATGATGATGAACGGATGCAGGAAACTCTCGAACAGCGCCGCGAGCACCAGGAACACGACGACGAGCGTGAGCAGGAACATCCAGTACAGCTGCGTGCCGGACTGCCGAAACTCGCGCGACTGGCCGTCGAAGGCCAGCTTGACCGAGGGCGGCATCTCCTCCTTGACGACGCCACCCACGTACTTCAGGGCTTCGCCGAGCGAGTAGCCGGGCGTAAGGGCGGCGCTGACGGTGATCGAGCGGAGGCGGTCGAAGCGGTTGAGGCGCGTGGGACCCGCCAGCTCGGTGAGCTTGACGAGGTTCGACAGCGGCACGAGTTCGTTGGTGCGCGTGGAGCGCACGTAGAGGTTGTCGAGATCCGTGGGCGTGGCGCGGTCTTCGGCCCGGCCCTGCAGGATCACGTTGTACTCGCGGTCGCGGTCGATGAAGGTCGTGACCAGGCGTGAACCCAGCACCGTTTCGAGCGTGCGCGACACGGTTTCGAGGGATACACCGAGGTCGGCGGCGCGGTCGCGGTCGACTGCCACGCTCAACTGCGGCTTGCGCTCTTCGTAGTTCGACTGGACGTTGGTGAGGCCCGGGTTGTCGCCCATGCGCTGCATCAGCAGGTCGCGCCACTGCACGAGGTCGGCGTATTCCGTGCCTTGCAGCACCACCTGCACCGGCGCGCCGCCGCCGCCGAAGCCGCTCGGCACCGTCACGAACGTGCGCACGCCAGGGATCGAGCTGATCTGCATGCGCAGTGCCTGCGCGATCTGGTCCGCCGTGCGCTCCCGCTCGCCCCACGGGGCCAGCAGCGTGAACCCGCGGGCTTCGTTGAGCTGGCTGCCGGCGCCGCCAAAGCCGCCCGGCACGCGCACGCTGGAGCGAACGATGTCTCCGGACTCCATTTCCCTGGCAGTGACCGCCTCGACGATGCGTACGTGGCGGTCCATGTACTCGAGTGAGGCGCCCTCCGGCCCGTTCAGGCCAACGAAGACGAAGCCACGATCCTCGACCGGCGCCAACTCACTCGGTAACACCTTGAGCAGCAAGGCCGCCAGCGCGGTCGCGGCGATGGTGCCACCGACCACCAGCCACGGCCGCCGCATGGCACGACGCAGACTGCGGTCGTACCAGGCCGAGAGCCGGCCAAAGAAGTCGTCTACGACGACAGCCATGCGCGAGCGATGCGTGCCGCCCGCGAACAACTTGGACGTCATCATCGGCGTGAGCGTCAACGCGACCAGCGACGAAAAGGCCACCGCCGCGGCGATCGTGATGCCGAACTCGCGGAACAGCTTGCCGACGTTGCCTTGCAGGAACGACATGGGCAGGAACACGGCGACCAGCACCATCGTCGTCGCCACGACGGCGAAGCCGATCTCTCGCGACCCGTCGACGGAGGCGATCAGCGCGGGCTCGCCGTTTTCCATGCGCCGATAGATGTTCTCGAGCACGACGATCGCGTCGTCGACGACGAGGCCGATGGCGAGCACGAGCGCCAGCAGCGTGAGCGTATTGATGGAGAACCCGAGCGCCGCCATCACGATGAAGGCGGCGATGATTGAGACGGGAATGGTCACGGCCGGCACGAGCGTCGCGCGCAGGTTGCCGAGGAACAGGTAGATCACCACGATGACGAGGCCCATGGCGATCACGAGCGCCTCGACGACTTCGGTCATCGATGCTTCGATGAACATGGAGCGGTCGAGGTTGATCTCGAGCCGGGTGCCCGACGGCAGGTCGGGAATCACGCGCTCACGCTCGGCGCGGACCGCTCGCGCAACTTCAAGCGTGTTGGCCTTCGAAATCTGCTCGACGCCGATGCTGATGCCCGGTACGCCGTTGGTGCGGGAGATCGAGCGTTCGTTCTCGGCTGCCAGGCGCACGTCGGCCACTTCTCCCAGGCGCACGAGGTAGCCACCGGCACCACGGCCGATCACGAGTTCGCGAAATTCAACTTCGGAGTTGAGGCCCGTTTCGGTGCGCAATGTGAGTTCGCGCTGCGACGATTCGAGCCGGCCTGCGGGCAACTGGACGTTTTCCCGCCGCAGGGACGCTTCGACGTCCGCCACGGTCAACTGGCGTGCTGCCAGCGCTTCGCGATCCAGCCAGACGCGCATCGCATAGCGGCGGGCGCCGCCCATGCGCACCCTCGCCACGCCCGGCAGGACGCTGAAGCGATCGACGAGCTCGCGCTCGGCGTAATCGGTGAGCTCAAGCACGTTCATCGTATCGCTCGAGAGCAACAGCCAGATGATCGGGTCCGCGCCGAAATCGACCTTGCCCACTTCCGGGGGGTCCGCCTCGGGTGGCAGGTTGCCGACCACGCGTGCAACGCGGTCGCGCACGTCGTTGGCGGCTTCGTCGATGCCGCGGCTAGGATCGAATTCGATGTTGATGCTCGAGCGGCCGTCGGTGCTCTGCGACGTGATCTTCGTGATGCCTTCAAGGCCTGCCACGCGCTCTTCGATGACCTGCGTGATCTTTGTCTCGACGACGTCGGCGGCGGCGCCGAGGTAATTGGTGTCGATCGACACGATCGGCGCTTCGACGTCGGGTAATTCGCGCACCGCGAGGCGCGAGGCGGCCAGCACGCCGAGCATCACCAGCATCAGGCTGATGACCGCGGCGAAGACCGGGCGCTTGACCGAGATCTCGGAGATCTTCATGGCGCGCTGCCGCTGCCCCCGTCGCTGGCGGACGCCGCACGCTTGGGCGCCGCCTGGGACTCCACCAGGGTCACGTTGGCGCCGTCGCGCAGCTTCTGCGTGCCTTCCGTCACCACCAGCTCACCCGTCTGCAGGCCGTCCGTGACCTGCACGCTGCCCACCGTGCGCGGACCCGGCTGAATCCTGCGCTTGGCAACCTTGTCGTCCTTGACCACGTAGACGAACACGTCGCCCTGCTCCGGCACCAGCGCCTCTTCGGGCACGACGAGCACGTCAGCCGCGCCGCGCGCCAGGCGCACGTTCATGAACATGCCCGGCTTCAGCAGCCCCTCGTCGTTGGGCACGATCGCCCTGACGATCACCGAGCGCGTGCTGGGATCGACGCGCGAGTCCACGCTCGCCACCTTGCCGCTGAAGGTCTTGCCGGGGTACGCGACGCTCGTCGCTTCGAGCGTAAGTCCTGCCTGCATGGCCGCGACCACGCGCTCGGGCACGGTGAAGTCGAGCTTGATGGAACTCGTGTCGTCGAGTGTCGTGATCACCGCGCCGGGCGCCACCAGGCTGCCCACGCTGACGCGCCGCAGGCCGACCCGGCCATTGAACGGGGCGCGGATCACGGTATCGCTGAGGCGCGACTGGGCCGCCGCAACGCGAGCCCGGTTTGCGGCGTACGTGGCTTCGATCTGTTCGATCTGCTGGTCTGACAGCACCTTCGTCTCGTACAACTCGCGGCTGCGCTGGAGCTGGCTCGTGCTTTCCTTGAGCGCGGCATTTGCCACCGCCAGGTCTGCGCGCGCTTGTTCGCCATCGAGTTCGACCAGCACGTCGCCGCGACGAACCTGCTGGCCTTCGGTGAAGCGGATGGCAGTGACGAGATTCGTTACCTTCGCGGTGATGTCGACCGACTCGCTCGCCTTCGCCGTGCCGAGCGCTTCGACTTCGAGCGCGAGGTTTTCCGTGCGAACAGGGGTGGCGACGACCGGAATGACGGGGCCACCGGCGCCGGGACCCGCCCCCAGCTTCGCAGGCGCGCCGCCAGGCTTGGCAGCGCCCGCGGGCGGCCCGCCCATCGCCGCAGCAGGGGCACGCTTCGCGCGCTCGCCGGCAATGTGCCACGCAAAGCCGACCAGGCACGCGCCAATCAGGGTGCCCAGCAGCACCTTACGCAGTGAATCAGGCATCGGGTATCTGCTTGCGCGACAAGGGAAATCGGGGACCGTCGATTATCCCCGCTTCGCACGCCACCCGCTCGCGGATGTGTTCCGCGACGATTCAGACGATGAGCGCGATGTTCAGGTCTCTGGGTCCGACCCTTCCGCGATGCCTTCGAACAAGGCGGTCGAGAGGTAGCGTTCGCCGGTATCAGCGAGCACCGTCAGGATCACGGAGCCCTCCGGTGCCTTTTCCGCGACCTTCAACGCTGCAGCGAAATTGCCGCCCGAAGAAATACCGCAGAAAATGCCTTCCTTGCCCGCCAGCGCGCGCGCTGCAGCGATCGATTCGTCATCGGTGACGGTGATGATTTCGTGTGGCACGGAACGGTTCAGCACTTTCGGCACGAAGTCGGGCGTCCAGCCCTGGATCTTGTGTGGCTTGAATTCCGCGCCCGACAGCAGGGCCGCATTCGCGGGTTCCGTGGCGATGATGCGCACCTCTGGACGCGCCAGCCTGAGCATCTCGCCGGCGCCCGTCAGCGTGCCACCCGTGCCCCAGCCCGAGACGAAGAAGTCGAGCCGCTTGCCGGCGAAATCGCTCAGGATCTCGGGGCCAGTCGTCTGGCGGTGATACGCAGGGTTGGCCGGGTTCTCGAACTGGCGCGCGAGGAACCAGCCGTTCTTCTGCGCGAGTTCTTCGGCCTTGCGCACCATGCCGCTGCCGCGTTCCGCGGCCGGCGTCAGGATGACCTTGGCGCCGAGCATGCGCATGATTTTGCGCCGCTCAACCGAAAAGGTTTCGACCATGACGGCAACGAAAGGGTAGCCCTTGGCGGCACACACCATTGCGAGTGCAATGCCGGTGTTGCCGGACGTTGCCTCGACGACGGTCTGCCCGGGTTGCAGCGCGCCGCTTTTTTCGGCGTCCTCGATGATGGCGATGGCGAGTCGGTCCTTCACCGAGCTCAACGGATTGAAGAACTCGCACTTCACGTAAATGCTGACGTGCCTGGGGGCGAGACGGTTGACCCGCACGATCGGCGTGCGGCCAATGGTATGCAGGATGCTGTCGTAAATCATGGCTGTACCTTGGCCTCTGGGGCATTGCGCTAGGCAGTGATGATAGTCAACGTGCGCGGTCTAGCTCATGCCGCGCAGGAATTCCGTCAGAAGTAGATGCGCATGATCGCCTCGGCGACGCAAGCTGGCTTCGTCTCGCCGTCGATCTCCACCGTGTATTGCTCTGTCAGCTGCAGCCCGCCCGTGACTTCTTCAATTTTGTGCAGCACGCAGCGTGCGCGGACGCGACTGTCGGACTTGACCGCATTCGGGAAGCGAAGTTTGTCGAGTCCATAGTTGATGACGCGCGTCACGCCGGGAAACAGCGGCGTCCCGGCGTCCACGAGGCCTCGCAACAGCGGATACAACGACAGCGTGAGATAGCCGTGCGCGATGGTCACCCGCCAAGGCGATTCGCGTGCGGCCCGCTCGGGGTCGGTGTGGATCCACTGGTGATCGCCGGTAGCCTGCGCGAACTCGTTGATGCGCTGCTGCGTGACCGCCAGCCATTCACTGCAGTGGATTTCCTGGCCGATGCGGCCCTGCAGTTCCGCCAGGACCCGTTGCGCAGTGGACGTTTCACTCATCTCGATGCCTCGGCTGTATGAAGCAGGGAGAGTAGCGCAGCAGGACAAGACCGGCAGCTTTCCCTGATGCCGCAATCTTGCAGCGCAAAAAATCGAAGCGAATGTCTCAGTTTAAGCCGTATCTCGTATTTGTTGCAGTGCAAAATTCACTTTGTTACCATGTCGCGACACCAGTTTTGCAAGTCCAAAAGAGCTGCCATGGCCACCGCCAAATCGACGATCGATCCCTCGGATTTTGCCAGGCGCGCATTCGCGCCCGCCGGCCGCCTCAACGAGGTCATGGTCGGCAACATCGAGCGCGTCGCCCGCTTCCAGTACGAAGTGAGCGGCGACCTGCTGCAGCTGGCGCTTGATCAACTGAGCGCGACGGCCAAGGCAAAGGACCTCACCACGCTGCTGGCGACTCAGCGCGAAATCGCCACGAAGTTCGTTGAGAAAGCGACCTCGCGGCAGCAGGCGCTGGCCGCCATGGCGACCGAATCCCAGGCCAGCCTGGCCAGGTGGATGGAAGATGCCGCAGCAGTGGCCACGGGCAAGGCAGGCTGATCCAGGCTGACATCTGGACGGGCGTCCGGTCCCCGGACGCCGTGTCCGCGGCGACTTTTTGCACCGCGTTTCGTGCACCGCACAATCGCTCAGGTAAACTCCCGGCCCATGAGCCAGGAACGCCTGATAAAAAAATACGCGAACCGTCGTCTCTATGACGCATCGCAGAGCCGTCACATCACGCTCGATGACATCCGCCTGCTGATCGTCAAGGGCGAGAAGATCCGTGTCGTCGAAGACAAGACGGGCACCGACATCACGCGCCACATCCTGCTGCAGGTCATCGCGGAGCAGGAGCAGTTCGGCCGGCCGATCCTGAGCACCACGGTGCTCGAATCGATCATCCGGTTTTACGGCAACTCGATGCAGGGCTTCCTGGCGAGCTTCCTCGAGAAGAGCGTCGAGACGTTCCTGCACCAGCAGGAATCGCTGCAGGCGCAGATCTCGAAGATCGTTGCGCACACGCCGCTCGCGACCATGGCCGACCTCACCCGCCAGAACATCGAGGCGCTCGCCAAGATGCAGGAATCGATGCTCAACGCGATCCTGCCGAAGCGCGAGAAGCCGAAGGACGACGACGAGAAGCGCTCCTGACCTGGCGCGCGACCTCCCAGGCGAGCATCGCCTGCTTGCGTTCGATCCCCCAACGATAGCCCCCGAGCGCACCGTTCGCGCGCAGCACGTGGTGGCACGGGATGAGCCACGCCACTGGGTTGGCGCCCACGGCGGAGCCCACTGCACGGCACGCTGAACCACGGCCGATTGCATGCGCCAGGTCGCGGTACGTCACGGTCCGGGTTTGCCCCGCGGCCAGCAACGCGCGCCACACCTGCAACTGGAAGTTGCTGCCATGCACCCACAGCGTGAGGCGTTGCTGCGGGCCCGGCTTGGCGCGCCAGATCGTCTTCGCGACACGCTGCGCTGCGGAATCGTCGTGCTCCCAGACGGCCTCGCGCCACGTCGCGCGAAACTCGTCGTAGCCGTCGAAGCCGCCCGTCGCGTCGGCGAAGGCCAGGAAAGCGATGCCGCGCGGGGAGCGCACGATGACGGCATCCCCGAACGGCGTCGGCGCCATGCCGTGCGAGAGCGTCATGCCACGGCCCCGCGCCTTGTACTCGCCGGGCGTGACGGCCTCGAGCGCGACGAACAGGTCGTGCAAACGACCGGGGCCCGACATCCCGGTGTCGAGGGCCGCCTGCAGCACCGAGCGCTGGTCGTCGAGCGACTGCTTGGCTGCCGTGAGGGATAACTGCTGCAACCACTGCTTGGGGGAGATCCCGGCCCAACGGCGGAACTCGCGGGCAAAGTGGTACTCGCTCCAATGTGCGGCTGCGGCCATGTCAGCCAGCGAAGGCTGGCTGCGGACGTTGCCGGCGACGAACTCGATCGCACGGGCGATGCGGCGAAATTCGGGGGGCATCGCAGGATGGGGACGACTGCTGTTTTCGCTCATGGTTGTAAAGGATACCGACGCCGCGTGCGCGAGCCACCCGGATCGTGCTGAGGCGGCACACGCCTGTGGCAAAATAGCCGACCCATGGCACGCCAGCGTATCTGTTTCCTGACGGCGGAAATTTCGCCGTTCGCCAAGACCGGCGGCCTCGGTGACGTGGCGGCGGCCCTCTCGCGCCATCTGCACCTGCGCGGTCATGACGTCCGTGTTTTCGTCCCGTTGCATGCGCTCTCGGACCTCCAGGGCTGCGAACAGCGCCCGGTCGCGCAATTGCAAGGGCTCACCGTCGCGGTGGGCACAACTGAGTTCCGGTACGACGTGCAGGAGGCACGCTTGCCAGGCTCCGACCTGTGGATCCACCTGGTCGACTGCCCGGCCGTCTTCGACCGCCCGTTCATTTACTCGGACGCGCACGACGAGCACGTCCGCTACCTGCTGCTGACGCGCGCGGCGCTGGAAAGCTGCCAGCGGCTCCGCTTCGCGCCCGAAATCGTGCATTGCAACGACTGGCACACCGCGTTTGCGCCTTTGCTGCTGCGCACGGCCTATGCGTGGGATCGAGCCGTCTTTGGCGCCACGCGCAGCGTCTTCACCATCCACAACATCGGCTACCAGGGCGCGTTCTCGGCTGCGGCAGCGGCGGATGTCGGGCCGGGTGTTGGCATCGAGGCATTGCATCAGGGGGACCTCGGCCACGGACGCATCAACCCGATGCGGCATGGAATCATTTACGCGGACGCGGTAACGACGGTAAGCCCGACGTACGCAGAGGAAATCCGCACCCCCGACGGCGGTTACGGGCTCGATGCCGAACTGCGCGCGCGGAGCGATTCGCTGAGCGGCATCCTCAATGGCGTCGATTACGAGCGGTGGAACCCGGCGACTGATCGTTACCTCCCTTTCAAGTACGACCCGTCGGACCTCTCGGGCAAGGCGCGCAACCGCGAATCATTGCTCGACCTGTTGCGCATGCCCGCGGCCTCGAACATCCCGTTGGTGGGCATGGTCACGCGGCTCACGCGCCAGAAAGGCATCGACCTGCTCGAGCAGGCCTTGCCCGATCTGTTCAAGCAGCATGATTTCCGCTTCGTCGCGCTCGGCAGCGGCGAGCCGCAGTACGAACGCTTCATGCTTGAACTGCAGGAACGGTTCCCGGGACGCGCGGTCTTTTACACCGGCTACAGCGAAGAACTGGCGCACTACATCGAAGCGGCCGCCGACATCTTCCTGATGCCGTCGCTGTACGAACCTTGCGGACTGAATCAGATGTACAGCTTGAAGTACGGCACGGTACCGGTCGTGCGTCGCACGGGCGGGCTCGCCGACAGCGTGCAGCACTTTGATCCGGCCACCGGCAAGGGTACCGGCATCGTCTTCAACGACTTCGATGCGGGCGGACTGCGCTGGGCACTGCAGACGGCGTTCGAGTGGTTCGGCTGGCCGAGCATCTGGCGCCGACTGGTGCAGAACGGCATGAGCCAGGATTTTTCCTGGGACGCTCGGGTCGCGGAGTACGAAGCGCTCTATGAGGGGTTAGGGGCAGGAAGGTAAGGAAGGGCAGGAAGGACAGGAAGGACAGGAAGGTCCGGAAGCGCAGGAAGCGCAGGAAGGGCAGGAAGGTCGATTCGGACGTTCCTGCGCTTCCTGCCCTTCCTGCGCTTCCTGCCCTTCCCTCAGGTCTCCCCGCTCTTGCCCTGCCCCAGCGCCCTCGAGATGTCGACCGTGCCGTTGTGACTGAAAGGCACCTTGCGGATCATGCCCTTGTCGACGAGCACCTGGCCGGTGATCTCGTATTGCAGGTCCTGCAGCTTGCCGCCGCCCACCCGGCTCAACAGCCGACCGAAACTGCTGACGAAATTCGTGGTGATGACCATGTCGAACTCGGCTTCGCCATTGGCGGGCAGCATGAACCTGTCGTTGCTGACGCCCTCTGCGAAGCTGTCCCCCATCAGCAGGATGGTGTAGTCGAGGCCGCGCACCGGGATCTCGAGTGCGTTCGGGTTCTTCACCAGCACGCGCACCTTGAACCTCTGCGCGAACATGTCGGTCGACATCATCTGGATGCCGACCAGGCTCAGTTCGGGTGACAGCAGCTTTTCGCCCCCGAACGTGGAGCATCCGGACAGCAGCGCAAGGGCCAGCAGCAGGCCTGCCAGCCAGCGTGTGCGCGCAAATCCCATCGCAGGCATTGTCATTCCTTGGGTCGTCACGTGCCGCTGCGCGCGCTGGTCCGCAGCATCGAAGCCGTCACGAGCGTAACGCCGTTCTCGCTGACATAAAAGCGTTCGCGGTCCTGCGCGGGGTCGACGCCGATGGTCGAGCCATCCGGCACGACGGCGCCTTCGTCGATGATCGCGTTGCGGATCACGCAGTGCTCACCGATGCTCACGCGCGGCAGGATCACCGAGCGATCCACCGTGGAGTAGTCGTGCACGCGCACCTGTGAAAACAGCAGCGAGTTCGAGACGCGCGAACCCGAGATGATGCAGCCGCCCGACACCATCGAATCGATCGCGCAACCGCGCCGGTCCACATCGTCGAACACGAATTTTGCCGGCGGCAACTGCTCCTGGTACGTCCAGATCGGCCACTGCTCGTCGTAGATGTTCAGCTCAGGCGAGACGCGCACCAGTTCCATGTTGGCTTCGTAGTAGGCATCGATGGTGCCGACGTCGCGCCAGTAGTGCTGCGCCTTGCTGCGCACGTCTTCGAACGGATACGCGAACACGCGCAGCTTTTCGATCGCGTCGGGAACGATGTTCTTGCCGAAATCGTGCGCGGATTCGGGGTCTTCAGCATCCGCGCGCAGCAGTCGCTCGAGCAGCCGTGGGTTGAACACGTAGATGCCCATCGACGCCATGGCGACGTCCGGTCGCCCGGGGATGGGCGGCGGATCGTGCGGCTTCTCGAGGAAATTGAGCACGCGATTCGATTCATCCACGCCGACGACACCAAATTCGCGGGCCCGGTCGAGCGGCACCTCGACGACGCCGACGGTAATGTCTGCTTCCTTCTCGACGTGGAAGCCGATCATCGGCCCGTAGTCCATTTTGTAGATGTGGTCGCCCGCCAGCACGAGCACGTGCAGCGGGCGATGCGCGCGGATCAGCTCCATGTTCTGCCACAACGCGTCCGCCGTGCCTTGATACCACTCGGGCCCGAGGCGCTGCTGCGCAGGGATGATCTCGATGAACTCGCCGAATTCGCCGCGCAGGAAGCCCCAGCCCTTGCCGACGTGCTGGATCAGCGAATGCGCCTTGTACTGCGTCAGCACGGAGATCTGCCGGATCCCCGAATTGAGGCAGTTGGACAATACGAAATCGATGATGCGGAACTTGCCGCCAAACGGCGCCGCGGGCTTGCAGCGGTCTTCGGTGAGCTGCTTGAGGCGCTCCCCGCGCCCGCCAGCCATGATCACGGCAAGCGTGCCGCGCGTGAGGCGGCTCAGGTAACGACGCGGTGCCTCGATGCGGTGTTGTTCGGTCGACATCAACATTACCCGACGTAAAGCTGCCCCTCCGGAATGGTACACACCCGCTGTTGAATCCGGTGCTGCGGTTGACGCCGGCGGAGGGTCGGGAGCGCGAGTTCGTCCCAGCTGGTTGCCAAGTCTACTCGGTGGTGAAGATTGCTATTGACTTCACACTAGTATTCAGTGCGTAATATGCTCCACTTACCAAGGAGACGGACCGCATGCCGCGGGACGAACAGGTTATCAGCAGTCCGGACACCGTGGACGAAGCGCCAGCCGAGTCCCAGATCCGCAAATTCCAGCGCGAGCTCAGCGCCGGCCTCACCTCGCTGGTGTTGCTCTCGGTGCTGGCCGAAGCGGATGGCGATCTCTATGGTTACGAGATCGCACGCAAACTGACCTCGGACGAGACGCCCATCGCGCCGTTCAAGCAGGGCGCGCTGTACCCCGTGCTGCGCAACATGAGCGCTGCCGGGCTGCTCTCGAGCCGCGTGGTGCCGTCGTACTCCGGGCCGCCCCGCCGCTACTACCGCATTACTCCGCTGGGGCGGGAGGTCCTGGCCGCCTGGCGCGACACGTGGTTCGGCACGCGCGCCTTTGTCGATACGATCGTCGTCCCATTGTCCAACGCTGCACAGGAGATGCCGTCATGACGGCCGCGACACCTCGCACTGTCGAGGAATACCTCGACCTGCTCCGGGCCGAACTGCAGGGAGCCGATCGCGCGCTCGTGCAGGACGCGCTCTACGATGCGGAGGAACACCTGCGCGCGGAACTGGCGCAGAGCCCCGACGTGGGCGTAGAGATCATGCTGGGCCGCATCGTGGCGAGCTACGGCGCGCCAGGCGAAGTCGCAGACGCGTACCGCTCGAACGAGTCGCGCGTGCAGGCTGCGCTGCGCACGCCGCCGCCGAAGCCGAAGCACACGACGATCGGCCGTTTTTTCGGCGTGTATTCGGATCCACGCGCGTACCTCAGCATGGCTTACATGCTGCTCGCGCTCGCGACGGGCATTTTCTACTTCACCTTTGCGACGACAGGACTGTCAGTCTCGGCGGGCCTCGCGATCCTGATCATCGGCATTCCGTTCTTCCTGCTGTTCATCGGCACGTCCCGCGTGCTCGCCTTCGCCGAAGGCCGCATCGTGGAAACGCTGCTCGGCACGCGCATGCCGCGCAGGCCCGTTCATCCCGGCCCCGCTGCGGGCTGGATGCAGCGTGTGCTCGAGATGCTCAAGGACCCGCGCACCTGGGGCACACTGCTGTACCAGCTGCTGATGCTGCCGCTCGGTATCTTCTATTTCGTGTTCGTGATCGTCGGCATCGCGTGCTCACTCGCGCTCACCCTGGCGCCGATCTTCGTGCTGCTGGTGCATGCGGGGCTCGTCTCGGTCGACGGCACCGTGGAGACAACGCACCCGGCGTTGTTGCTTCCGATTTCGATCCTGGGTGTAGTGTTGCTCACCGTTACGCTGCATCTCGCACGGGGCATCGGTTATCTCCATGGTCAGCTGGCTAAGTCACTGCTCGTTCGCGCACCGCGCACCGCGGACGAACCGCTCGTTGCCTGAGGCTTGTACACGCAAGGTCGCGGTGGCGATGGCGGGTTGCGCCCTGCTCGCCACCGGGTGCAGCCGGGCGGAGCCACCCCCGGTTGCCCCCGCCGCGCCGGCCGCCTCCCCCACAGCCAAGGCTGACCTGTTCTGCGCGCCTTCACCCGAAGGCAGCCTGCACGCCAGGCTGCAGGGCGCGATCGACGCGGACATCGACTGGTCTGCGCCCGCGGTGGCGCAGTGCCTCGGCGGCACACGACCGCAAGGTGACGGCGTGCGCCTCGTCTTCAAGGGCGAGGTTGGCGGCACCCCACTGCTGATCGTGATTGGCGTCGGCAACCTGCCCCGCGCAACGCCAGTGGCGCGCAACGTCGCGGCCAACGTGACGTTGGTGCGCGAAGGCGCCGGCGCGTTCTATTCCACCCAGGGTGACGATAAATGCGCGCTCGACGAAGTGCAGCAGGAACCTATTGCGGGTCTCGTGGGTCGATACCGGCTGTCGGCCCGCGGCTATTGCACGCAGCCCGCGCGCGCATTGGGCGGTGACGGCTCCGTGCTGGTCACCCGCTTCGACGTCGTCGCGCTGATCGACTATCCGAAGGATTGAGTTAATGCTGGCTGCTCGTCTCCCCGCGCGTTTGCTGGTTGCCCTCGTGGCCTTCGTGCCGCTGGCGACACCGGCCGCGCCGGCCGGCACGCTGCCGCTGAGCGCGTTTCCACGCGAGCGCATCGCGGTCGAGTCGCGCTCCAGCATTCGCCGGCACTTGTTCGATGCCTGGCGTGCGGATTCGCCGCGGTCGCGTGCACAGGGCTTCATGTTCGTCGAGGACAGCGCCGTGCGCCCGGACCAGGCCATGATCTTCACTTACGACCCGCCCGAACGCGTGTCGATGTGGATGAAAAACACGCTGTTGCCGCTCGACATGCTGTTCGTCGACGAGCGTGGTTGCGTCGTCACCATCAAGCAGAACGCCAGGCCCGGCTCGCTCGCGATGATCGATTCCCTGGGGCCCGTGTCGGTGGTGGTGGAACTCAAGGCTGGCACCGTCACTGCACGGGGCATTGCGCCGGGCGACCGCGTGCTGCGGCTCGACGCGGGGTGGCCGCGCGGCGAGTCGGTGTGCACGGCGCCTGAGCGGCGCTGAGCCGGCGGCTGAGACAACGGCTGTCACCTCGAGCGCGGCTGCCCTGCCGGGCGCACATAAAAAAAGGGCCGGCTCTTGCGAGCCGGCCCCTGTTTCAAAGTCCTGACCGAAGATCAGATCAGAACTTGTAGCTCAACTCGACATAGTAGAACGTCCCGATCGGGTCGTAGCTGCTGATGTCGCGGCTCTGGTTGCCTTCCGAGAGGATGAACGGCGGCTCTTCGTCCGTGAAGTTGTTGACGCCAACCGCGCCACGGAGGCCCGAGGCAAATCCGCTGTCAGCGAAGTCGTAGCCCACCCGGAGGTCCCAGGTGTTGTACGAATCGACACTACCGCAGTCGCCACTGACGGTGCACAGCTCACCCTCTTGCGGCACTGGTGTGGAGGCAGTCGCGTCGTCCACGCCCGGGATGTACGTGCTGTTCAGGCTGACCGAAACCGCACCCATCGTCCAACCCAGGTTCAGGAAGGCACGATACTCGGGGAACAGGCCATAGTCGTTGTGAAACACACCGACCAGGTCGATCGCGTCATAGATCGGCAGGGCCTGGTTGTCGTAGCTGAGCAGGTACGTGCCGGCCAACGAGCCGGAGAAGCCGCCCAAGCCTTCCGTATCGAAGCTGTAGCCCACGCGGAAGTCGATGCCTTCCTGCTGGATGCCGCCGAGGTTGATGAGCCCGTTCTGCAGCCAGACGGTGTCGCCGATCGCCGACGTGATCTGGCCGGGGGCGGTCACGGCGGTGCCCGTGCCGAAGTACGATTCACCTGCAGCCGACACGCCGAACCTGACCTGGCTGGCAAACGGCGAGGCCGCTCCCAGTTGCTCGACCGACTGCAGGACGACGCTGGTCGGCGCGTTGTCGACGATGTCCGTTTCATCCATGTTGTAGTAGTCGATCGTCGCCTCGAAGCCCTCCATCGCGCCGTCCGGGGTCCAACCCAGGCCGACCGTCCAGGTCGTGGTTTCCGACGGGTCGAGGTCGATGTTCGAGCCGCCCTGGCTGCGGTATTGCGTTGGCTGGTCGGTCACGCCCAGCGCCGTGCCACTGGCGTCGTAACGCTGCAGCGACTGGCTCGAGGTGAAGCCCTGGCTGGTCGGCCCGAACCGCTCGTACAGGGTCGGTGCCACGAACGACTCCGAGTAGCTCGCGCGCACTGCCATGGTGTCGCCGAACGGCATCCAGCGCAGGGAGAACTTCGGCACGAACGGATCGTCTTCGTTATCCGAGATCACTTCCTGGCGGCCTGCCAGCGTGAAATCTAAGGAGTAGAAGCCAGGGATGTTCCAGTCCTCAGAGAAGACCGGGATGCGCATTTCGGCGAAGTAGCCCTGCGACTGCCGCTTCGCGGAGAACGGCAGCGTCGGCGTGGCATTGAGCCAGCCGCCCGTCTGGTCGAGACGGTCGTTCAGGTACGTCAACTTCTCTTCTGAGGTGGCAGCACCGATGGCCATCTGGATCTTGCCAGCCGGCAGCGCGAACACGTCGCCGTACACCTTCGCGTCATAGGAATACAGGCTCGAGGTGTAGTCGCGGTACTGCACGCCCAGCATCTTCGAGATAACGCCCGGAGCCTGTTCGCGAGCGAACGGGTTGTAGGTGCCATCGGCGATCGCGGCGATGTATGCCGTTGCGGCAATCAGGTTGGCATTGCGGAAGTTGCTGGTCGTATTGTTCCAGTTTCCCGCAACCTCGTACTTCCACGAACCAATGAGGTCTCCGCCGAAGCCGAGCACGCCGCGCCAGCCGGTGCTGTCCGTCTCGTAGATACGCGGATAGTCGACGAAGCGGTTGCGTACCGTGATGGCGGTGTTAAACGGATTGAACTGGTTGGTGGCAGCAACGCTCGTGTTAGCCGGCTGCGCGTTCAGCCTCGATTCGGTCGTGGTGTTTGACACGAGGAAATCGCCGAACAGCTTCAAGTTATCGTTGACATACGTGTCGAACGACATCACCGCGCTCTTGCGTTCCTTGGCCACAAGCATCGTCGGCTTTTCGGCCAGGTCGAAATTATTCTGGATGCAGAAGTCGTCGTCCGGCGCGGGCAAGCAGCCCTGCGGATAGGCTGTGTAGATACCCTGCTGCACCAGCTCCGCGCCGGTCAGGTCGAGGTTCGTCGGCGGGGCGTTCAGCGAGGGGTTGAGGTACCAGAAATCGCCCGCGGAGTTGTTGACGGCGCCCGCGAAGCTCTGCGTGCGGAAAATGCCGCGGCCCCAGCTGCGATCCGCCTGCACCAGCGGGTCGCTCTTGAAGTACTCGGTCGAGAACGTGATGTCCGTCTTTTCAGAGCTGGTGCCCAACGTGGCGTAGGCGCTGCGCTCGGTGAAGCCGCCACCGTTGTCTGAGCCATAACGGCCGCCCACTTCGACGCCGTCGAAATCCGACTTGAGGATCAGGTTGACCACGCCGCCGACCGCGTCGGCGCCGTACGTGGCGGACGCGCCGTCCGTCAGCACTTCGACGCGTTCGATCGCCGACGTCGGGATCATGTTGACGTCGACGAAGGCGAAGCCGCCCGAGGCCGCCACCGGCGACACCGCAGCGCGCCGGCCGTTGATCAGCACGAGGGTAGCGCGGTTACGCAGGGCGAGCTGCGAACCGCCGTTGGTCGAGCCCGACGAGACGTTGCCGTTCTCGGAGCCGATGTTGAGGCCGCCGTAGAACGCGGGCTGCGTCTTCTGCAGCACGTCGAGCATGTCGCCGTTGACGCCCGAGTTGGCAATGTCGGCAGCTGTCATGATGACGACGGGAACGCCAGGCGCGTTGAGGTCCAACGGGATCAACGAGCCGGTGACTACGATCTCTTCGAGTTCGCGGTCGGCGGTGTCTTTCGCGAGGGCTCCGACGGGGAAAGCAATGGCTGAGGCGGCGCTGGTTAGCAACGCAATACGCACTGCGGACGAGATTAACTTGCTCACTTGATGAGTCCCTCTAGTGTTATCGATTCTTACGCTACGGTTGGCAGGTTAAACCTACCTACGCATGTTGTTACTCTAGAGCAACGAAAGACAGATTTAAAGGGTATTTTTACGCAGATTTGTTTCTTTTTAGCCACATCAAGGCTCTTCAGGGCTTCTTTTGGCGGCTAAAATGCCGCCGGCAGCGAAGCTGGTTCAGGGCGGTATGAACAATATATAGAGCGAACCCGCCTGCACGCTAGCGAGCGACCCCGCCTGCGTGAGAGTCGGCGAACCTTTTCCGTCGGAGCGGCGGCTTCAAGATGCCGGAGCGCGCCCGAGCCGCAAATCCAGTTGCAGCTCCTTTCGCTGGTAGTCGATGACCAGCTCCGGCAGCGTCCCCAGTACATCCATGCCGATGACCAGCGCGGGTTCCCCGCGCAGCGACCACACCTTGAACACGTGGAAGTCGCCAAATGTAACCGGCAGGTTCCCTATGTGGGCCCCCGCACCCAGATCGACCGGCGGTGCCACGATCGTCCTGCCCAGCTCGACCTGCGCTGTCGCACCGACTACGGCACTGGTTCCGGAATCTGATGAATTGGGATACCTGGCAAGCATGGCCGCCATCAACGCGGGATTGCCAAGGCTGCGTTCCGCGCCCGTATCGATAATGGCCTTGAGCCTCAACTGCCCAATGCGCGCCGGAATCAGCAGCAAGCCGCGGTGCCTGACCGTGACCTTGACTGCCTGATGGTTGCGCGAAGCCGCGCGCCCGCCCTTGCGCAACAGCACCTTGTCCGCGGTGAAATCGACTTCTATCCGCGCGTGCTGCAGCGTGTCGATGCCCAGTATCCCGTCCACTTCGCCGAACACACGGTCTGGCAGGACCGCCAGCCGCTGGCTCTCGAACCTCAGCTCACCCGCGCTGAAGTTCGTGACAGTCACCTGTGGCATGACGCTGGATCCCGTGATCCCGTGAACCAGGGCCTGCCCGTCCGGCGTCAAGTTCAGGGCGCGAGCAGTGCGTTCCGCCACGGCTGAGCGGTTTGCACCCGTGTCGATGATGAAGCGGAAGGGACCCTGGGACCCGATCCGCACCTCGGTCACGATCCGCCCGACGCGGTCCAGCGTCGTAGGGATGGCAAGGTCCGGACCCTCGGCAGCGACGGTCGCAACGGCTGCGCCTGGCGGGATCGACTGCGCAGCAGGGACTACCGTGGCATCAGCGCGATTTAGATGAAAAAGGCAGCCGCAGCACGCTGCCACCGCCAGCCATTTGCATCCTGACTTTGCAGCAACAATCGGCCTCTGCGAGTCCATCTGCCACATGGTGCTGCATGCAACGCTATGGGATACGTTTGACCGAGGACTTGCCTCGGCCCCGAATGGTCATCACGAACGAACCAAGCACGCCCTTCTCGATCACTACGGTGTCGCCCTGCCTGGGGCGCTTGTTGGCTGGCGTCGTCTCCCGCTGCTCCCAGACTTGCCCGTTCTCGAGGGTCACAACCCAGCGACCGATGTGCGAAGGGTGACCCGATACCTTAGCGACCTTGCCCGTCAGGGAGGCCTCGGCTTCCGGCGTTTTGGTCAGTTGGGTCGCCGAAAGACCGAACGTAGCCTCGGTGCCCGGGCCAGTGTTCACCGGAACTGGCAACGCACCCGCCGTTGACTTCGCCGTGGCTCCGGGACTGCTCGGTGCTGCGTCGGCAGTGCTCGACCTGACACCGCTCGGGGCGTTGTCGACCTGGGCGTCGTAGCATTTGAGCCTGGCATCCGCATCGCCGATTTGCCGACACTCGAAGCCCGCGTCGTGTGCAAAAACGTTCAGGTGCCAGAACGCGGCAAGCAGCACGACGGTTGTCATTCGATGCGTCGACAGGCGCATGAGCACTCCATTGAGCAGGGTTCAAGAGCTAAGACGCGGCGCCGGTTCCCGCAAGTCGACGATCCCACGGCTCCCTCAAGTCGTCAATGTCCGACACGGTTACCCGTCGCAACGGAATATCGCCTCGCCGTGCTGCACGGTGATCCAGTCCCAAACGGGCGAAACCAACATTGCTTTGCTGTGCTCTTCGCTCGGTTCCAGATGCGGCAGGTTGTCGGGCAACAGCCGTCTAAGGCAGAGTAATCACATGCTCGACCTGCCCGGACATCCCGTTCTCGACAAGGCGAACCTGATCGGGGGTTGCGCCCGGTTGCCCCTGGCAGTCGACGCGGACCGGCTTCAGGCGGAAGTTGCGGCCTTGCCAGTGCACTTTTGGGGCACAACGGCCGGTCGCGTGGGCGTGCATCGCGCCGCGGATGCAATATTCCTGCGCGGCCACGCCCCAGCCGAAGGCGATCTGCCGATCGAGGATCGCGCGGCGCTTGCGCAACTGCCGTATGTGCGAATGCTGATCGAGCGGGAGGTCGGCCGGCAGCCGCTGCGTTGCCTGGTCGCGCGCCTTCCAGCAGGGGCTTCGATTGCACCCCATATCGATCGGGCGCCCTATTTCGCCAAAGCCGTGCGGGTGCATGTTCCCGTGGAGAGCCACGATCGCGCGTGGATGGTCTGTGGCGGCGAAAGTTTCGTGATGCGGCCAGGTGAGGCCTGGGCACTGAACAACAGCGCGTTGCACGCAGTCTGGAATGCCCACCCGACACGGGCACGCACGCACCTCATCTGTGACTTTCTGCCAGATCCCGTGCTGCTTGCACATCTTCGGGCGGCCGACCGCGCGCTGGGACGCAGCGTTCCGGAGGTCGATGCCCACATCGCCGAACTCGTGCGTCCGGGCTGACGCAATCGCATGATCGCAACTCCGCGATTCATATTCGTCCACCTGCACAAGTCCGGCGGCACTTTCGTCAACGATTGCCTGATGCGCTACATCCCCGGCGCACGGCAACTTGGGTATCACCTGCCGCGCTCGGCGCTTGCCACCGAGTTGTCGCACCTGCCGGTGCTCGGTTTCGTGCGTAATCCCTGGAGCTATTATGTTTCCTGGTACTCGTTTCAACGGTCATTGCCGAGGCAGAACGCTCTGTTCAACGTGCTGAGTGCAAGCGGCACGCTGAGTTTCGCCCGCACGATCCGCAACATGCTCGATCTCGAAGCCAACGCAGGCCTGCGCAACCAGGTGGTCGCCGCTTTGCCGGCCGCGTTTACCAACCGAGGTCTCAACCTCCCCGGCTTCGCGCTGCAGCCAATCGCAGACAGCGGCCTCGGGTTCTATTCTTACCTTTACAAATACATGTACGGCGAGGCAGCCGGACTGCACATGGGCAGAATGGAATCATTGCGGACGGAACTGCCGCGCTTGCTGGCGGCCACTGGATACACCCTGAGCGACGAACTGCAGCGGCACATCGCCACAGCGGCACCCAGCAATGCAGCGCCGCACGGCGCATATCGCGACTACTACGACCCTGCGCTGCGGGACCTCGTCGCTGTGCGCGACGCTGCGGTGATCGAACTCTTCAGGTATCGCTTCGACGACTGACTGTCGGCAATTCCTGCAGGCGCTGCCAGGTGGCCTGCAAGCCCGGCAACACACGCAGCACTTCGGCGACGTTCTGGCGCCACTTACCAGCGACCGGCGGCGTGAGCGTGTGCCTCGACGGCGGCAAGGGGCCCGCCAATCGTTCCTGTAGCGCGCGATCAAATTTGAGCCCCGCGAAGTCGCAGATACCCTGCAATACGCTGGTCGGATTGCCCAGCAGCTCCTCGTAGGAAACGACGGCCCACCGATCGCTCGAGCGGGTCGCGAGGTCATCCAGGATGATTGCGTTCGTCTGCTGCCATTGGAACGCTGCAACCTCCTCCAGTGGGCGGCCGCGCAACTGCTGCCAGCCAGGCGGCAGGATCATGGACCAGGGTCCCTCCCAACCGTCCATGGCCGGGTAGGTGACCCAACCTCCCGCGCGCCAGGCATCCATGATGCTACTGACGTTTTCCCGCGGATCGCGCCACAGGAACAAGAAGCGCATGTCGGGGAAAAGTCTTTCGAAGAACGGGATGCGCAGCGAATTCTTCGGCGTCTTCTCGATCCAGCGCAGGCTTTGCGCCGCTAGCGGATCGAGCGGACGACGGTTGGCGTCCACCATGCGCGCCCACAAGCTTGCGGCCACCTCGCGCGTTATCTCGGGGCCTGCGTTGCTGGCGTCGAGTCGGTTCGATTCGACGCCCGGTGCGCCAGGCCGCAAGTGCGCAAATTGTTCGGCCAACCAGTGCGCCTCGCCGCCGACGGTGCAGACCTGCGGTGATACCGCCAGGGTTTCGAATAGCAACGTGCTGCCGGAGCGCGGTGCCGAAACGATCATCAGCGGTGCCTCGGGCAGCGGCACCCTGGCTGACCGGACCGCATGACGGACATTGCGCGCCGGCGCAGTTTCATCGTCGAATCGCACCACGTGCTGCAGGAGTCGACTTTCGAGCACCGCCTGCGCCGATGACTGATTCGTTGTCATCACGAGGCCGTGACCAATCGGCCGCGTGGCGTCCCGGACGTTCTGCAGCACGCTGGCGTATTTGCCCTCGGCGGCAGGATCTTCACCGTGCAGGAGATACACCTGGCGCCAGTCGAACAGGAAACCGTTCAGGATTCCCACATAGTTCGCCATGTTCTGGCCGGCCTCGGGGACACCGTCCGCGACCACCAGTTCGCCGATGAAGTCCGAGAGCAGTAATTCGACTTCGGCGGGCGGCATCACGGGCCGCGGACAAGTCTGTTCGGTCGCCACGTGCGCGTCGATCTCAGGAAGGTACTCAATGACCCGATCACTGCTTGCCGCCACACTGGCCCCGACGAATTGCCAGAAGGCCGCAGTGCCCGTCGTATCCGCGACCAGGTGCACCCGCTCCGCCGTGCTGTCGTTGTCGACGCTGTGGCGGCGCCAGTTATCGAATAACCAGGCTTCACCGGCCGCCATGTGGACGGTCTTGCCATCGCAATGAAAGCGAACCTCTGGCTGGGTCAACACCGGAATGTGGAGCCGTACACGATTGAACCAGTGATAGCTGGCATCGGCATGCTCCGGCACCTTGGCACCGGGAGCCAGCCGCATCAGCCGCGAGCGACTCCAGACGACGCCAAAGCTTGCCAGCACTTGCCGGATATACGCGCAGTTGCCCAGGTGCTCGGTGGGCCGCATCGGACCGCGCAGGTTGTCGTTCTCGGCGCCGTCGACGCTGATCAGTCGCAGGGAGGTGTTGCCCGCGATGCTGTTTGGATGGCTCACCCAGGCTGACGCGGGTAACGCCGCAACTTCGGCGCGCAGCCGCTCGACGTCGAACTGCAGCGGCAACCTGTAGAACGGCTGGGGCAGGCGCACGACAGTCAGGCCTGCTCCGAGGCTTCGCGGAAGTCACTGATCGCGACGACGAGGTCGACTATCGCAGCTCGCTCAGCCTCGGTCAGGTACGGATTCCAAAGATCGAAGATGAGTACCACGCGAGTCGTGCCACTGCGGTTCCACGCTTCGTGCTCGTACGTATCGTCGAAGACCACGACGCGGCCTTCCTGCCACTCGTGCAATTCGCCGCCGACACGCAGCGCGCATTGTTCGGGCACGATCAAGGGGAGATGCCCGACCACCCTCGAGTTCGTGACTCCCTGGTGCGGCAACAAATGCGTGCCCGGCTTGAAGACGGAAAAAAGGATTTCGGGACCGTGCTCCGGCACCACGGACAAAGGCAACCTGTCCACTGCGGCTGCCGTGCGCGGACAACGCTGACAGTTGTCCTCGCGGCGCTGGCCGTGGCGGTAGAGATAGTAGCCCGTCCAGCTCGGTGGCCCGGCGTCCGCACGCAGGTTCTGCTGCTCGAGATCGGTGGACAGGAAGACGCGTTCGCTGCCATCCGGCGAGCCGAGGACCTGCTGCAGTTCTTCGCGTATCACGCTGGTGCGGGCTTCGAACTCGGCGATCCACGGAAACATCGCTCGATCGAAATACGGCGTGGGCGGCACGCCCGGGATGTAAAGGAAAGTCGGCTGTTGCCGCGGGTCCGGATACGTCGCTACCTGCTCGCGCAGGTAAATTTTCACCCCTTCGGCGATTCGCTCAAGCGAATCACGACCGTATTTTTCAGTGAGTTTATCCAGCAGGTCATACAGTGCGCTGCGACGATTTGTCCGCACTGCAATCACAGCGCGTTCGACCATGGGCCGCAACGAATCGGGCGTGCCGGCTGCGTCGAGCCAGCGGCCCTGCTGCTGCGCGTCCGCCAATGCCCGCGAGTAATGCAGCACCGCCCGCTCGGGTTCCCCGCGCTGCTCGAGCAATGTGGCCAGCCGGAGGCGCGCCACGTGATAGACGGGGCGCAATTGCACTGAACGCAGCAGCGCGGAGATTGCATCGTCAATGCGGCCTACGGCTTCGTAGGCACGCCCAAGGTTGTGCCGGCTGATCGCGTCGTCGGGGGCGACCGCGGCAGCACGTTCCAGCATTGCCACGGCGCGGAATTTCTTGCCATCGCGCATGGAGGCGATTGCGCAGACGTTGAGGGCCTCCACCGCATCCGGGGTGTGTTCGAGCACCTGCTCGCAGGCACGTTCCGCCTCGGCCACGCGGCCCAGGCTCAATAACTGTCGCGCTAAGTCCAGGCTGCTCAACAAACCCCTCCAACGTGGCTGGCCCGCCACGATATTCTACCCATCATGAACTCAACCGACTTGCGCCATTACATTCGCACCTATGACGACGACCTGCCGCAAGACATGTGCACCCGCATGGTCCAGTCATTCCAGACGCTGCCCCG
>JANNGT010000280.1:0-2560 GCA_031404015.1 Gammaproteobacteria bacterium
CGGCGTCTACCAGGCCGAGCGCACTGCCATCGATTCGTCGCCGATCGATGTCGAGCGCGTCGAGGTGGTGCGTGGCCCGCAGAGCACCTTGTTCGGGCAGTCGACGTTCGCGGGTGCAATTCACTATGTGCCGCGAGCGCCGACGCGCGCGCTGGACGCCGGCGCCGAGGCAGTGGTCGGTACCGATGAGTACCTTGCAGCCAATGGCTATGTGTCTGGCCCGCTGCTGGGAAACGTTGCGTTGGGCAGACTCGCCGCCGGCTACCGCAATTCAAAGGGGACCTTGACGAACGGCGCCGACGGCACCAGCCTCGGCGATGTCGAACGAGCGGCGGTCGCCTGGACACTGGCGTCGGACTGGGAGGGACGTTGGAGCGCGCAGCTTTCTGGACGCTGGTCTTCCGCCAGCCTGGGACATCCTGCCGTGTCGAGCGTCACTGGCGCCGACTACAACTGCGGCGCGGTCGATCGCGCGACGCGCATGTGGAGCTATTACTGTGGATCGCTGCCGCGCGCCGCGCGCTACGACGTTTCATCCGGCCTACCCGACAGCAAAGTCGACGTGAGCCAGACCGCCGTCGACGTTTCCTGGCGGGGCGAACACTTCTCCATTGACAGCGCTACCAGTTACTACCGGGGCAGCACCGAAACAATCCGTGATTTCGATGCGTCTTCCGTCGGCGAAACGTTCGGCGCGTGCGTCTCCCCGGCCTGTCCGTTCGGCCCGGGTCCGCCCTGGCCCGTCGATCGGCTGGTCGGCGTCGATTCGGTGTTCAGGTCAAGACCCGTGACATCGGAGTGGGCACAAGAGTTCAGGCTGCAGGGCGCGCCGTCGCCCGCGCTCTCGTGGATGATCGGTTGGACCGGAATCGTGACGCAGCGGTCGACTCGATCGGGTTTCGGGTTCGAGCGGGGCGACCTCGCGTCGAACGAGGCGCTGACGATTCTTCTGCCGCTGAGTCCCGGCCTGGCCGGGCCCATCGCACGCGCCAATGCATCCCTCGTCGACGACCCCAATCGGCAGCAGGTCATGCAGTCGAACGGCGAGACCGAGCGCCGGACGTTCGCCGTGTTCGGCAGTATCGATTACCGGTTCGCCGAGCGTTGGACCGGACGCGCAGAAGGTCGAGCCACACGCGAGTACCTGGAAATCGCCGGCAGCGCGATCCCTTCGCAAAGATTCACCGACACGATGCCTCGATTCAGCGTGCAGTACGCGTCGGCGGCCAATTCGATGCTGTATGTCTCCGCAGCCAAGGGCTCACGTGCCGGCGGCATCAATGCCACCCCCGGGCTGGCGCCGAACGAGCAGACGTTCGAAGCCGAATATAACTGGACCTACGAGCTGGGTGGGCGCATCGAACAGTCGCGCTGGAGCGCCGACACGACGCTTTACTACATCGACTGGCAGGACACCCAACTGCCCGGCTTTCCGCTCACGCCGGGCATCAACACGCTGATCACGCGTAATACCGCCGGGGTGACGACCGCAGGCGTCGAGCTGGCATTCCGGGCCCAACTGCACGAGCGCCTGGGACTGCGAGCGGCCTATTCGCATGCCGCCTCCGAGTTTTATCGAGGCAGCGACGATCCGGGCTCCAGTGCATTCTGCGGACTCAGGGGAACGAATATCACCTCGACGTTCTGCCGCGTCGGGCCGTCGCGCAGCGGCAATGCGCCGAGTGGAACGTACGTGCCCTACATCGATGGCAACGCCCTGCCGCGGGCGCCCGCTGATCAGTGGGCGCTCACGCTGCAGGGGGACCTGACGCCCGCGGGCGCGGATTGGCGACTGGCATCGTCCATGGACGTCGGCTACCAGGGCGATGTCTACGACCGTGCCGTCAACGGCGCCCAGTTCGGCGAGCGCACGCTCTTATCGGTGCGCGTTTCATGGCTGCGCGGCCCGTGGATGCTGGAGCTGTGGGGTTCGAACCTGACCGATGAGCAGTACGTGCGCGGCGTGTCTTCGCGCGGCGCGCCGTTCTACCCGGTCTCGCCCCGGCCGCTCGACCTGGTGTACGGCGAAGGCCGGCGCGTGGGCCTGACGCTGCGTTTCGCGCTGTAACTCTTCACGCAATCTTTCGGCTTCCATCTCGCAACGTCCATGCACGTCTCTGGCCGACGGCTGGAACATGGCCCCGCTGCGCCACGTTTGCGCAGCGCACCTCGGCCAGAGCACTTTTTGCTGCCGCCTTCGGTTCAGATAGTGACGTTGCTTGCGCCGTGCGACCTTCCCGCTTTGCGGGGAGATCGCTCAGGCGCGTGATGTCAAGCGTTCGATCCGGCCTGTCCTGGCGGGCGCGTGTCTGCCTTTCCAAGCCCAACAGGACAGCGGTCTTGGCAAAGACACGATCGGGTTTGGCGGGTATCTGCAGGTCAAAGAGGCCGTAGTCGAAGTCTCGGCGCTGGATCAACTCGCGGGCGTCCTGCAGATTCGTGGCCAACTCGTGATCGTGGCCGAGCGTGAACAAGGTGTCAGTGATTGCTTCCATCATTTGAGGGTCGTCCTCGACGACCAATGCAATGGTCATGGACGGGCCTCCTCGGGATCGAGCGG
>JANNGT010000281.1:0-2881 GCA_031404015.1 Gammaproteobacteria bacterium
TTTTCGTTTCTCATAGAGAGAAATCATCCAACAGCGTCTCGTCTATTGATCGGGCGGCGCCAGGGGAGCGAGGACGGAGGGGCCAGATGGCGCCCCTACCACGTATCCGCGCCCCTGCCCACGGAGCAATAAATGTAGTGAGCAGAACGAGCGGCCACAGGTTACCGCCCTGAAGCGTGTAGGCCTCAAGCAGATGTTCCCAGGATTGGTGCTGCGCAAAACCCACCGTGATCTCAAACACAAGCGTGAGCACCAGCCAAAGAGCACCCATGAGCCAGAATGAACGGCGCGGGAGCTTTCCGAACTAGGGCGCAACCAATGCAGCTGCGGCAAGAATGATGGCGCAAAGCACGATGCCGCTCAGGAACCGAGACATCGTCGGGCCGAGGGCATGGACCAAGACAGCATCCCTTAGCGCACCGTTGAGGACAGCGAGTACGAGGATTGCGAGCCAAACAATCACGGCTTTTCCAAGCGCTCGGGTTGGCACAGCTATGAACCTGACGCCGAACAACAATTAGACCGCGCTGCTATATGGCATTGCTCCGTATAAGCAGCTGACAACAACGCCTGCATCGCAGTTCTCCGAAAGCCCGGCCCCGGGCTACGACCGCTCATGGCCGACTCCGGCCGGTCGACGAGTGTCCGCTTCAGTCTACTGCGGTCATCGAAAAAAGTGAAAAACGGCGACGGCAAACACAGTCTGCGCGTCCCTCGATCACGCAGCCGTCAAAATGTGATTTTCCTTCAGGAGCTGCGCGTACCAGCCCAGGCCATCGGCGGGCGCGACGCCGCGAGCGTCTCGCGCAACGGGTCGATGTGCACGATGCGAACCTGCAATTGAACCGCAGCAACGTTTCTCAATCGCGCGTCTTGCCCAGCAGCCGCAGGATCTCGAGGTACAGCCAGACCAACGTGACGAGCAGACCGAAGGCGCCGTACCACTCCATGTATTTCGGCGCGCCTTGTTCGACGCCGGTCTCGATGAAATCGAAGTCCAGCACCAGGTTCAGCGCCGCGATCGTGACCACGACGACACTGAACAGGATCCCTAACGTTCCGCCCTCATGAATGAACCCGATGGAGATTCCGAAGAACCCCAGCACAAAGCTCACCAGGTACAGCAGGAACACGGCGCCCGTCGCCGCCACCACGCCGAGTTTGAAATTCTCGGTCGCCTTGATGAGTCCGCTGCGATACGCCGCCAGCAGACAGAGGAGCGTGCCGAAGGTGAGACCCACGGCCTGCAGGACGATGCCCGGGAAGCGCGCTTCGAAGGTCGCCGAAATGCCGCCGATCGCAAGCCCCTGCAGCAGCGCGTAGGCCGGTGCGGTGTACGGCGCGGCGGTCTGTTTGAACACCGTGACCATCGCCACGATCAGCCCGCCGACCACGCCCACCAGCATCAATCCCCTGATGCTCGCGGCGTCCTGGGTCTCCATGAACCGACCCCAGGTGTACACGGCCGTGATGAGCAGCAGGGCCAGCAGCATCGCCGTCTTGTTGACGGTGCCCGCCAGCGTCATCCGCTCGCCGACGTCCTGGGAGCGGTGTTGCTGAAACGTCGAGTCCTTCAGGACCGGGTTGCCGGAACGCATGATGTTTAGACCGTCCAAGGGTGGCCTAAGGCCACGGATGCCTCGACTATAGCAAGACGATGGCCGACCCTTGGCCGGCGCCCACCCGGATCGCGATCAAGGTCCCGATGGCAACCTCTCATACGCAGGCGCCTGCTCCAGGTCGCGATCCCACCCCGCCCGATCGGACGTGAACACGTGCGCATCCGGCGAGACCTCCAGAGGACTGTCGAGACTTCCCGCGGGCACGACGAGAAGACGGCCAGTCATCGGCACCGTCGGCAACGCCGACCCGCACGTGCCGCAGAAGCTTTTGCAATGACGCGTGCCGGGTAAATCAAATCGCCGCACCTGCTCCTCGCCACAGACCCACCGCACGGACGCCGTCGTCGAGAACAGGTTGGCCGCGTGCGCCGAGCCGGTGTCCTTGCGGCAGTTCCCGCAGTGACAGAGATAGAAGTGCTGAAACTCGCCCTCCACCTCGAAGCGGACCGCGCGACACAGACAGGAGCCTGCATATCTTTTTTCGCTCACGTGTCGCGCTTCCAGGGACGGGGTTAGGTACCTTTCTTACTCCTGCGCGTCCTGCGCGTCCTGCGCTTCCTACGCCTTGCCCTTCATCAGGGCCATCGCCGAGCCGATCAACGCCGACACCTCTGTCAGGTTCCCCGGCACGATCATCGTGTTGTTCTTCTGTGCGAGCTGGGCAAACGCCTCGACGCCCCGTTCAGCCACCTTGAGCTGCACGGCCTGCTCGCCACCGGGTGCACGGATCGCCTCCGCCACGAGCCGGATGGCCTCCGCATTGGCGGTCGCCACGGCCACGATCGCCGACGCCTCGCCCTGCGCCTGGTTGATCTCCGCCTGACGCTGGCCTTCCGAGCGCGCGATGTAGGCTTCGCGCTCACCCGTGGCGATGTTGATCTGCTCCTGCTTGCGGCCTTCGGAGGCAGCGATCAGCGCGCGTTTTTCGCGCTCGGCGGTGATCTGCGCCTGCATCGAGCGCAGGATCTCCTGCGGCGGCGTGAGGTCCTTGATCTCGTAACGCAGCACCTTGACGCCCCAGTTGCCCGCAGCCTCGTCGAGTGCGCTCACGACGGACGCGTTGATCGCATTGCGCTCCTCGAACGTCTTGTCCAGCTCCATCCTGCCGATCACCGAGCGCAGCAGCGTCTGCGCCAGCTGGGTGATCGCGAGCACGTAGTTGCTGGAGCCGTAGCTCGCGCGCATCGGGTCGGTGACCTGGAAGTAGATGATGCCGTCGACCTGCAGCTGCGTGTTATCGCGCGTGATGCAGACCTGGC
>JANNGT010000282.1:0-5404 GCA_031404015.1 Gammaproteobacteria bacterium
GGGGGTTGGGGGTTTGGGGGTTCGGGGTTGGGGTTTTGGGGTTAGTCGGAACGGAGCTGTTTAGCGTCTGGTGCAGCGGTACCTCCGACTAACCCTTAACCCCTAACCCCTTCCTTATCCAGCCCGGGAATCCGGTACGCCAAACGCGGCGTGGCGCATCTTCTCGATCTGGTCGCGCAGCCGCGCCGCATCCTCGAACTCGAGGTTCCGGGCATGCTTGTACATCTCGGCTTCAAGCTTCTTGATCCGTTTCATGGCCTGCTCGGGAGCAAGCAGTTCGTCTGTCTCATCCGGCGCGCCTTTGTGGCGCCCGGGCCCGACGCCGTCCATGCGAGCGCCTTCCATGATGTCCTGCACGGCCTTCACGATCGATTGCGGCGTGATGCCGTGCTGCAGGTTGTATTCGACCTGCTTCGCGCGCCGCCGGTCCGTCTCGTCGAGCGCGCGCTGCATCGAGCCCGTGATCCTGTCGGCGTAGAGGATCGCGCGGCCGTGCAGGTTGCGGGCGGCGCGGCCGATCGTCTGGATCAGCGCGCCGGTAGAGCGCAGGAAGCCTTCCTTGTCGGCGTCGAGGATTGCGACGAGCGCGACCTCGGGCATGTCGAGGCCTTCGCGCAACAGGTTGATGCCGACCAGCACGTCGAACTTGCCCAGACGCAGGTCGCGGATGATCTCGACCCGCTCGACCGTTTCGATGTCGGAGTGCAGGTAGCGCACCTTGACGCCGTGCTCAGCGAGGTAGTCGGTGAGGTCTTCCGCCATGCGCTTGGTGAGGGTCGTGATCAACACGCGCTGGTGTAGCGCGACGCAACGGCCGATTTCAGACAGCACGTCGTCGACCTGCGTGCGCACCGGCCGGATCTCGACCTGCGGGTCGATGAGCCCGGTCGGACGCACCACCTGTTCAACCACGTCGCCGCCCGCGTGGCTCATCTCATACGGGCCGGGTGTCGCGGAGACGAAAATCATCTGCGGCGACAACTTTTCCCATTCGTCAAAGCGTAACGGCCGGTTGTCCAGTGCCGACGGCAGGCGGAAGCCGTACTGGACCAGCGTTTCCTTGCGCGAGCGGTCGCCGCGGTACATGCCGCCGATCTGCGGAATGGTGACGTGGCTTTCGTCGACCACGAGCAGCGCACCTTCGGGCAGGTAATCGAACAGGCAAGGCGGCGGCTCGCCGGAAGCCCGGCCGGACAGGTAGCGGGAGTAGTTTTCGATGCCCGAGCAGTAACCGACCTCCATCATCATCTCGAGGTCGAACGTCGTGCGCTGCTCGAGACGCTGCGCCTCAAGGCCCTTGTCGGCTGCACGCAACTCGACCAGTCGTTCTCGCAATTCGTCGCGGATGCCCGAGATCGCGCTGTCGACACGCTCGCGTGGTGTGACGTAATGCGATGACGGGTACACGGTGAGCCGTGGCACCTTGCGCAGCACCTCGCCCGTCAGCGGGTCGAAATAGCTGAGCGCCTCGATGTCGTCGTCGAACAGTTCGACGCGCACAGCCTCGCGTTCGGATTCGGCCGGGAAAATGTCGATCACGTCACCACGCACGCGATAGGTGCCCTGCGTCAGGTCGAGTTCGTTGCGCGTGTACTGCATGTCCGCGAGACGGCGCAGCAGCTTGCGCTGCTCGAGCCGGTCGCCACGTGACAGGTGCAAAACCATGCTCAAGTAAGCGTTGGGGTCGCCGAGACCGTAGATCGCGGACACCGTTGCGACGATGATCGAGTCCTTGCGTTCGAGCAGCGCCTTGGTCGCAGAGAGCCGCATCTGCTCGATGTGTTCGTTCACGGACGCGTCTTTTTCAATGAACGTGTCCGAGGACGGAACGTAGGCTTCGGGTTGGTAATAGTCGTAATAGCTGACGAAATACTCGACGGAGTTATTGGGGAAGAATTCCTTGAACTCGCCGTACAACTGCGCGGCCAGCGTCTTGTTGTGGGCCATGACGATGGTCGGCCGCTGCACGCTCTGGATGACGTTGGCGATGCTGAAGGTCTTGCCCGATCCCGTCACACCCAGCAGCGTCTGGTGCGCAAGCCCGTTCTGCAGCCCCTCGATCAGTCGCGCGATCGCCTGGGGCTGGTCCCCGGCGGGCTTATAGCTGGACTGCAACTGGAAAGGACGGGGAGCGTCGGTCATCGATATTTGCCGCCGATCGGTGTCTTCTGCCTTGGGAGGCTTGGCAGATTAGCTTAAAATGCGCGTTCTTTTTCACCCTCCGGAAGCCCCTCCCCGTGCCCGTCCAACTTGCCGAGCGTGTCCGTCGCGTCAAACCCTCCCCGACCGTCGCCCTCACCGGCCGCGTGGCCCGTTTGAAGGCCGAGGGCCACGACATCATCGGCCTCGGCGTCGGCGAGCCGGACTTCGACACGCCCCCGCACATCGCGGAAGCCGGCATCGAAGCGATCCGTACTGGCTTCACGCGCTATACGGCCGTCGAAGGCATCCCGGAACTGAAGGACGCGATCATCGCGAAGTTCAAGCGCGACAATGCGATCACCTATTCCCGGCCGCAGATCCTGGTGTCGACAGGCGCCAAGCAGACGATCTACAACCTGTTCATGGCGGTGATCGACCCGGGCGACGAGGTCGTGATTCCTGCGCCGTACTGGGTTTCGTACCCGGACATGGCGCTGCTCGCCGATGGCGTGCCGGTCACTCCGTCCGCAGGACCCGAGCAGGGCTACAAGATCACGGCGGCGCAGCTCGACGCCGCGATGACGCCGCGGACGCGTGTGTACATGCTCAACAGCCCGAGCAATCCCACCGGCGCAGCCTATACGCGCGCTGAGCTCGAGGCATTGGGCGCGGTGTTGCGCAAGCACCCACGCGTGATCATCGCCACGGACGACATGTACGAGCACATCTACTGGGCGCCCGAGCCGTTCTGCAGCTTCCTGACGGCATGCCCCGATCTTTACGACCGCACCGTCACCATCAATGGCGTGTCGAAGAGCTATGCGATGACGGGCTGGCGCATCGGCTATTGCGGCGGGCCGGCAGAGATCGTCACGGCGATGTCGACGATCCAGAGCCAGAGCACGTCCAACCCGTCGTCGATTGCGCAGAAGGCGGCGGCTGTCGCGCTGAACGCGGACCAGGCTTGCGTCGGCGAGATGAACAAGCATTTCAAGGCCAGGCACGATTATTTCAACGCCGGCCTCAATGCCCTGCCCGGCTTCAAGGTGCTGCCGGCCGCTGGCACGTTCTACGCGTGGTGCGACGTGAGCGAAGCCATCCGCATGCGCGGACTCGCGGACGACAACGCGTTCGCCGAATTCCTGCTGGAAAAGGCAGGTGTGGCGGGCGTGCCAGGCTCGGGCTTCGGCGCGCCGGGGCACATTCGATTTTCGTTCGCGGTGGCGATGACGACGCACGAACAGGCGCTGGAACGCATGGGTAAGGCTCTCGCCAGCGCGGGACCTCCCCACCTCTCCCGCTTGCGGGAGAGGTCGGCCGTCTGGCCGGGTGAGGGATTCGAAATCTGCCTTCCTTGACTAAAAACCCCGCCCCTCCCAAAATTGGCGGCTCTTTCGAGACCGTTCCGACATAGCTCAGCGGTAGAGCAGCTGACTGTTAATCAGCGGGTCCCTGGTTCGAATCCAGGTGTCGGAGCCACTATTCATGAGGGTTTGCGCAGGCAAGCCCTTTTTTCTGCCTGCTCGCAGCGTCAGAAATTGACCGCAGCCCCCCCATCGACCGCGATGCCCGCCCCCGAGACGAACTTCGCCTCGTCCGTGGCCAGGAACAACGCCGCCGCCGCGACGTCCTCCGGATCGCCGATGCGACCCATCGGCGCCTTGGCTTCCCAGTATTGCTTGAAATTGGGGTCGTCGAAAAACGGCTGCGAGAGCGCAGTCCAGATGGAACCGGGCTGCAGGTAGTTGACGGTGATCTTGTATTTGCCGAGATCGACGGCCATGCCTTTCGAGAGCCCGGCCACCGCGTGCTTCGTGGTGCCGTAGGCGGCAAGGCTTGGGCCCGCCGTGTTCGACATGATCGAGCCCAGGTTGATGATGCGACCGCCGCCGCGCGCACGCAGGTGAGGCACAGCGGCCTTCGAGATGCGGAAGATCGAAGTAACGTTGATGCCGAAGATGCGGTCCCACTGCTCGTCCGTGGTGTCCTCGAACTGTGCGCCGATCGCGATCCCCGCATTGTTCACCAGGATGTCGAGACCGCCGAATTCTCGCACGCACGCGCCGACGATCGTCTCCGGCGCGGTCCTGGCAGTGACATCCTGATCCAGGCACACGACCGACGCGTTGTCCTTGAAGTGACCTTGCCAATCGCGGCCCGGCAGATCGACCACCAGCACGCGCGCCCCGTTAGCCGCATACAGGTCCACGATCGCGCGGCCGATGCCGCTGCCGCCTCCGGTAACGATGGCAACCTTGCCCGCCAGCTTCTGCGTCGTGCTCATGAATTCACCGCCATTTTCTTTTCGTTATTGGTTGCGCCCGTCAGTTCGCGCAGGGAATCCACTACGATGCCGAGCCCTTCGCGAACAATGTCGTCGGATGCGGTGAGCGGCACGAGCAGTCGGATGACGTTGCCATACAGGCCGCACGACAGCAGCACGAGGCCATTCGCTGCGGCTCGATGCACGAGCGCCTTGGTCAGCTCCGGATCCGGCTGGTGCGCGTCGCCGTGCTTCACGAGTTCCATGGCGACCATCGCGCCAAGACCGCGCACCTCGCCTATGGCAGGCAGGGTCTTCTGCACATCGCGCAACGCGGTGACCATCTGCACGCCGATGTGTTCTGCGCGCTTGCAGAGTTGTTCCTCCTCGATCACTTCGAGCACGGCAAGTGCGGCCGCGCAAGCGATGGGCGATCCCGCGTAGGTTCCGCCGAGGCCGCCCGGCGCGGGCGCATCCATGATGTGCGCCTTGCCGACGACGGCGGCGAGCGGGAAGCCGCCCGCCAGGCTCTTCGCCATCGTCATCAAGTCGGGCTCGATGCCTGCGTATTCCACCGCGAACATCCTGCCCGTGCGGGCGAAGCCCGACTGGATTTCATCGACGATGAGCACGATGCCGTGCTTGTCGCACAGCGCGCGCAACGCCTGCAGGAATTCGGGCGGCGCAATGTAGAAGCCGCCCTCGCCCATCACGGGTTCGATGATGATCGCGCCGACGCGCGACGGCTCGATGTCGAACTTGAAGATGTGCTCGAGCGCGTCGAGGCTGTCCTGCACGCTGACGCCGTGGTACGCGACCGGGAACGGCGCGTGGTACACCTCGGCGGGAAACGGCCCGAAACCGGCCTTGTAAGGCGCGACCTTGCCCGTCAACGCCATGGCCATGAACGTCCGGCCGTGGAAGCCACCGCCAAATGCGATGACGCCTGCACGACCCGTGTGCGCCCTTGCGATCTTGATGCAGTTCTCGACGGCCTCG
>JANNGT010000283.1:0-8208 GCA_031404015.1 Gammaproteobacteria bacterium
ACTGAGCGCTACGTCGTTTTTTCGCACGGCAAAGACAGCGAGCCCTGGGGCAGCAAAATCGCGGCCATGGCCGAAATCGCGCGCGAAGAAGGCTTTCACGTCGAGTCAGTCGATTACCGTGGCATCGACGATCCACAGGCACGGTTGACGCGACTGCTTGCGTTCTGCAAGGACCTGCGCGGATCGCTCGTGCTGGTCGGCTCGAGCATGGGTGGCTACGTATCCGTTGCAGGTTCGTCGCTGCTGCAGGCCCGTGGCATGTTCCTGCTGGCGCCCGCACTTTACATGCCGGGGTTTGAGAAATTCAGCCCGCGCCCGGCGCACTGCCCGACGACGATCGTGCACGGCTGGCGCGACGAAGTCATCCCGGTCGACAACAGCATCCGCTTCGCGAAAGAGCAGAAGGCGACCTTGCACATCGTCGATTCGGACCACCGGTTGCTCGACCAGATCCGGGCGATCAACCACTACTTCGCCTATTTCCTGTTTCAGATCGACGAGTTTCTCTGAGCGAGGAAGCGCAGGAAGGGCAGGAAGCGCAGGAAGGGTGCGCTAGACTCTCCCACCGGGCCCAAGCCCCGGGGGAATCACCATGACCGCTGTCGTACGTTCGTCCCTTGCCGCGTTCGCGCTGCTGCTGCTGGCTGCCTGTGGTGGCCCATCTGCGCGGGAGCCCGCGTCCGCGAACGAAGCTGACGAAAAAGCCGCAGCCAAGGCACTTGGCCGCGACACGGACGCCACAGTGTTGGACGACATGATCCAGACCCAGGATCGCGCACGCGCCGTCGAGGGTGTCGTGCTCGGCCACAAAGACGATCTGGACAAGGCGCTCGAGGAGTCTGCAGGCAACGGTTCCGCCGACGACCAGTAGCCTTCGCCCCTCGGCGCCGTGGCGGAGCACCTTGATGCAGCGTATTCCCGAACCCGAACTCATGGACGAGGCCGAGCAGGCCCGCGCCTATGCGCTGGCCGATTTCACCGAGCCCAACGAGCGCTTCGTGCGTTACTTCGAGGACGAATTTCCGGAACTGCGGCACGCCTCCGTCCTGGACCTGGGCTGCGGACCCGGCGACATCGTGTTGCGACTGGCCTCACGACACACGAGCCTGACGGTGCACGGCATCGACGGCTCCGCTGCGATGCTGCGTTTTGCCAGCGAGCGATTGCACGCAGCGCCTGAACTCGGCGGTCGCGTGCAGTTCATCGAAGGTATCCTGCCGGGCGCGTCGTTACCCTTGCCTGATTACGACGCTGTGATCAGCAACAGCCTCTTGCACCACCTGCACGATCCCAACGTGTTCTGGCGTGCGGTGCGCGAGGCCGGCGGCCCGGGCGCGGCGGTGCTCGTGATGGACCTCTTTCGTCCTGAGTCGCTTGCGGCCGCCCAAGCGATAGTCGATCAATACGCGGCGAGCGAACCCGACATCCTGCGGCAGGATTTCCACGCGTCCCTGTGCGCGGCTTTCGACGCCAGCGAGATCAGGGAGCAATTGCGCGCCAACGGGCTCGCTGGCCTCGCCGTGCGAACCGTGTCCGATCGCCACCTGCTGGTCACGGGTCGTCTGCCCTCGCAATGAGCGACTTCACTGCTTTCGAGCGGCTCGCCTTGCCGCTCGTCCGCTGGCTGGTCGCGCTGTGGGTCCGTCCATCCGTCTTGCCCGACGACCTGCGCAGTCGGCCCGTGGCAGATCGCGTCCCGGTGTACGCGCTCGAGAAGCGCAGCGTGATCGACCTGGCGGTGCTCGAATACGTATGCCGGGAGCGCGGCTTGCGCGATCCGGGCGCGCCACTGGGTAACCCGGCAGTACTCGCAGATTCCATGGTTTTCCTCGAGCGTCGCGCGGGGTTCTTCGGCCAGCGCATCGATCGGCGCATGCCAGAGGCCTTGCGTGCGCTGACGACCGCTGCCGGCACCGACATGACCTTCAACCCGGAGCTGGTCCCGGTGAGTCTGTTCTGGGGCCGTGCCCCTGATCGCGAGCGCACGTGGCTGCGCCTGGCGGTCGCGGACGACTGGGACATCGGTGGCCGGTTCCGCAAGTTCCTTTCGTTGCTGGTCAACGGTCGCAACCTGCTCGTGCTGATCGGCGAGCCCATGCCATTGCAGCCGGCTTTGTCCGAGACGCGCGGTATGCCGCGCGGACCACGGCGACTTTGCCGGCAGTTGCGCGTGCAGTTCCGCCACCAGCGCGCGGCGACCATCGGCCCGGACCTGTCGCACCGTCGAACCATCATCGCGGAAGTGCTGCGCACGCAAGCGGTGCGCTCTGCCGTGCGACAGGACGTGCGCGAGAAAAAGCTCTCCCGCCGCGACGCGCTCAAGGTGGCCCGTGGCTATGCCTTCGAGATCGCCGCGAACTATTCGCACGCGTTCATCGTGTTCATGTCCGGCTTGCTCGGCCGCTTGTGGAACCGGCTTTACGACGGCGTGGAACTCGCCAACTTCTCGAGTCTGCAGGCGGTCGACGAGGGCAGTGAAATCGTCTATGTGCCATGTCATCGCAGCCACATGGACTACCTGCTGCTCTCATACGTGATCTACCAGAAGGGCTATGCCGTGCCGCACATCGCGGCGGGCGTGAACTTGAACATGCCGGTGATCGGTTCGCTGCTGCGGCGCGGCGGCGCGTTCTTCCTGCGCCGCAGTTTTGGTGGCAATGCCACGTATGCGGCGGTGTTCTCGCGCTACCTCGGCACGATGCTCGCGCGCGGCCACTCGCTCGAGTACTTCATCGAAGGCGGTCGCAGCCGCACGGGCAGGCTGCTGAAGCCGAAGACAGGCATGCTCGCGATGACGGTACGCGCCTACGTGCGCAACCCCGTTCGCCCCGTCGTGTTCGTGCCGATCTACTTCGGCTACGAGCGCCTGGTCGAGGCCCGCACCTACATCGGCGAACTGTCCGGCCAGCCCAAGCAGAAGGAGTCGATTCTGGGCATGCTGCGCACGCTGCCGGAGCTGCGCAGCCGCTTCGGCAAGGTCTACGTGAGTTTCGGCGAGCCGCTGCCACTCGAAGACGTGATGGCCGACCACGTACCCGACCGGGACCGCAGGCTGCCGGTGACCGAGGAGAAGCCGGCGTGGCTATCGCCGCTCTGCACGGATCTCGCCGGTCGGATCATGGCGCGCATCAACGCGGCCGCGTGCGTGACGCCCGTCAACCTGATGGGCACCGTGCTGCTTGCGACTCCACGGCAGCGCATGGGTGAGGGCGATCTCGTGCGCCAGCTGGAACTCTATGCGTCGCTCATGCGGCAGGCGCCGTACTCGCCGCGTGTCTGGGTGACTCCGCTCGACGGCCAGTCGATGGTGCGACACTGCACGGCGCTGCGCATGCTCTATCGCCAGTCGCATCCGCTCGGCGACATCGTGGGCATGACGGAATCGACCGCTGTGCTCTCGGGCTATTACCGCAACAACGTGCTGCACCTGTTGCTGATGCCCTCGCTGCTCGCTTGTGCGTTCCTCAACAACGCGTCCGTGCGCCGCGTCGACCTGCTGCGGCTGGCGGGGCGCGTCTACCCCTACGTCGCCGACGAGTATTTCCTGCGCTGGCGGGAGGACGAACTGCCGGCCGTCGTCGACGAGTTGCTCGAAGACCTCCTCAATCATGGCTTGTTGACGGCAGCGGACGATCGCACTGAGTGGCGCCGTCCGGCGGCCGAATCGACCGAGGCTGTGCAGCTTTCGATCCTGGCGCGGGTCACCGTGCCGATCCTGGAGCGGTACTACCTGGCGATCTCGTTGCTGTTGCGCGCCGGCAGTGGCCGGCTGACGCAGGATGCGCTCGAGCACCAGTGCCAGCTGACGGCACAACGCATGGCGATGCTGTACGAACTGAATTCGCCAGAGTTCTTCGACCGCGCCCTCTTTGGCAATTTCATCGAACGCTTGCGCGAACGGCGCGTGATCGACGCAGCGGGCGAGGATCGCATCGTCTTTGACGTGACGGTGCTCGAGGCCGTGGCGGCGGATGCCCAGCTGGTGCTGCATGAACAGATCCGCAACAGCATCCTGCAGGTTGTGCACCGCTGACCTTGCGCCCGCGTTGACTACCACGGGCAATCAGTAGGCCCCTGCCTACAGCAACATGAGTGTGCGCTCGTTCGAAGCGAGCCCGATACTCGCCGGGATGCTGCAGCCGGGTCCTGAAAACACCACGAGTCCTTTGCCCGCCATGCCGGAACCTGCGGTGTCGGAACGCGGGCTCGACCAGGCGTGGCTGCGCCATTCGGTGCAGGTGCTGGCGGCCATCGCGCTGGTGGGGGCGCTCATGGTGGCCGAGCAGGCTGTGGTGCCTGTGCTGTTCGCCGTCTTCGTGACGCTGCTGCTATCGCCTGCTGTCGAAATGCTGGTGCGCCGGCGCATGCCGCGACCGGCAGCAGCCCTGCTGGTCATGGTCGCGCTCGTCGCGGTCGTGGCGGCATGCCTGAGTGCCACGTGGCGACCGGCGCGCAACCTGCTCGAAACCGCCCCGGCGACCATGCGCACGCTTGAAGTCAAGATCCGACCCTTAGTGCGCTTCATTGCAAAGATTGAGTCGGTCTCGACGCAAGCCGAACGCATGACCGAGTCGGGTTCGACGCCGCACGACAAGGCGACGCCAGTCGCAGTCGAGGCGAAAGGCTTCATCGAGAGTACGCAGGACTGGCTCATTACCCTCGTCAGCATGCTGTTTCTTTCGCTGTTCCTGCTCGCGACGGATCTGGCACACCTGGGCAGGGAGGGCGAGCCCGGCGCCCCGTGGGGGCGTACCGGGCAGGTGGTCGAGCGCGTTCGACGAGAGTTGGGTCGCTACTTCGCGGCCGTGACGTTCAGCAATATGATACTTGGCGTCGCGACGACGGTGGCCATGGCCTGGCTCGACATGCCCAATCCGCTGCTATGGGGTGTCATCGCGTTCGCGTTCAACTTTGTTCCCTATGCGGGCTCCGCCACTACGCTCACCCTGCTCACGATCGTCGCGCTGGTGTCGTTCGACGGTGTCGGCAAGGCGTTCAGCGTTGCGGGCACGTACCTGATCCTGACGACACTGGAAGGCCAGGTGCTGCAACCCGTGGTCATCGGGCGTCGCGTGGACATCAGTCCCCCGCTCGTGCTGTTGGGGTTGTGGTTCGGTGGCTGGTTATGGGGCGTTCCGGGCGTGGCCCTGGCGACACCGGTCCTGGTCGCACTGAAGGTGGCGGCCCATGAACTGTCACGCGTGGAGCGCGACACGGCGGCGGACCAGGTGGCGGATACCGTGCGCCTGCGCGCGACGGCATGGCTGGAAAAGAATGCGCTGCGCTATCGCCGCAAGCGGCCACCGCTTCGTTCGTAGGGAGCACTCCGCAGAGCGAACGATCAAGACAGCAGCTTCATCAGGGCATCCACGTCCACTGGCTTGACCAGGTGATGATCGAACCCGGCGAGCGCGCTCTGCTGCCGGTCTTCTTCCTGCCCCCAGCCCGTCAATGCCACGAGCACGATGGCCGCGCCCCACGGGTGTTGCCGAATGCGGCGGGCTGCGTCGTACCCGTTCAGCTTCGGCATCCCGATGTCCATCAACACCACATCGGGCCGAAACTGCGCCGCCACTTCGATCCCGGCCTCGCCGTCGTTAGCGATGCGGATCTCGTTGCCGAACATTTCCAGCAATTGACCGAGCGAGTCTGCCGCGTCCACGTTGTCGTCCACGACCAGGATGCGGCGTGGGGCGGACGGCGCGACCTCGCTGCTCTGCCCGCCCGGATGTTCCGGCCCGGCAACGACATCCACCACGACCGGCAGGCGGAGCACAAACTCGCTGCCCATGCCGTCCCCGTCGCTCATGGCCTCGATGGTCCCGCCGTGCAGTTGCATCAAGCCTTTGACCAGCGACAACCCGATCCCCAACCCGCCCGACGTCTTCTCCAGCGTCTGGTCCACTTGCGTGAACATCTCGAACACCCGGTCGAGCATGGCGGGAGGGATGCCGATGCCGTCGTCTTTGACCGACACCACCGCCATGCCGTCCTCGCGCCTGGCCGTCAGCCGGATATGTCCGCCACGGTGGGTGTACGTGGCGGAGTTGTTGAGCAGGTTGGACACGACCTGGGCCAGCCGGGCCGCGTCCCCGTCCACGAAGATCGGCGCGTCAGGTACGACGACCGTCAGTTCGAGGCCCGCTTGCTCTATCGCCGGCCGGCTCGCCTCCAGGGCGGCAGCGAGCACGGTCTTCAAATCGTTCCGCTCCACGCGAAGCTCCACCTTCCCTTGAGTGATCCGACTCACGTCGAGCAAATCGTCCACCAGTCGGACCAATTGCAACAGCTGCCGGTCCATCATGGCCCGGACCTGCTCAACGGCCTCGCCGTTGTTTTTAGTCAGCTTCATGATCTGCAAACCGTTGCGCATCGGAGCCAACGGGTTGCGTAGTTCGTGGGCGAGGGTCGCCAGGAAGACGTCCTTGCGGCGGTCGGATTCGGACAGCTCCGCAGCAAGCCGGCGCAGGTGCTCCTCGGAGCGAAGACGTTCCGAGATGTCCAGAACCACTGCGATGATCCCGACGAACTTGCCGTCCGGTGACCGGATGTCGGCGACGTTGCTCTGCGCGTGCAGGTCCGAATCGTCCTTGCGGCAGAAGACCGTCTCGATCTGGAAGTCCGGCCCACCCGCGGCCAGGCGGCCGAAAGCCGCAGCGGTCGGCTCCACGGACGAGGGGTGGGTGATCTCGACGATGTTCCGGCCCAGCAGCTCCGCCTCGGCGTAGCCCAACATCTCACACCAACGCGGGTTGACCAGCGTCATGCGGCCTGCGGCGTCGGTTTGGAAAATGCCAGCCGGTGATCGCCGCAGGATGTCGCCCAGGCGAGCCTCGCTCTCGCGCAGCGCCGCCTCGGCTTGGTGCCGCTCGGTGATGTCGCGGATGGAGGTGACGTAGCCGATGCGCGCGCCGGCGGGGTCGTGCAGGGCGGTAGCGCTCGTCTCGACATGCAGCTCGCTACCGTCGGGCCTGCAATGGATCAGCTCGCCGCGCCACGTGCCATGCGCGCTGAGCGCCGTCCGCATCCCGGCTTCTGCCGCCGGGCTCAGCCAGTGTTGGGTGACAATTTCGGTGAGATGGAGGCCCAGTACCTTGTCGGCGCGGACGTCATATTGGCGCTCGGCGGCGGCGTTCAGGAAAGTGACGCGCTCTTCGGTATCCACCGCGATGACTGCATCGCTGACCTGCGCGAGCATCTCGCCGCGCAAGCGGTTCTGCGCCGCGTCAAGGCCTTGCAGGGTGTAGAGCCGCGGGCCGGCGACACCCTCCACCACGAGCGCATCCATCTCGCCGGCGCGGATAGCGCGGAGCATGTCCTCCGCCTCCTCCAGCCGCGCGCGCAGCTCGGTGTTTTCGGCGCGCAGGGATGGGCCGGTGGCAGGTTGCGGCGGCATGTTCATTGCGGCTTGGGTCCCTGCTCGCGCAAGTCCAGCCCGAGGAGAATTTTTTCCGTGTGCGACATGTCGCCGATGAAGCGACGCAGGGGCAGTGGCAGTTTTTTGATCAGGGTCGGCGCGGCGATGATCTGCTCGCCCTCGGCCAGCGTCGGATGTTGGGCGATGTCCACGATTTCGAGTTCGTAGCGCCCTTGCAGATGCTCCTCGCAAATCTTGCGGATGTTCACGATCGCCCGCACGGAGTGCGGCGTGCTGCCAGTGATGTAAAGCCGCAGGACGTAGCAGGCCGTGTCACGCGCGGCGGCGGCTTCGAAATTGACGGAACCGTGCGGGGCTGGGGTGTTCATTTTCATCAATGGGTCACAGCGCCACCGGTTGCACATCCAGCCCCACGAGCACGCGCTCTTCATTGGAAAGGTCGCCGATGATCTTCCGGATCGGCTCCGGGAAGCGGCGGACCAGCGTGGGCACGGCGAGGATCTGGTCGCCGGCGGCGAGCGCGGGATTCTTCGTCAGGTCGATGACTTCGATCGCGTATTCCCCGGCGAGGTGCGTCTCGCAGATGCGCTTGAGATTGGCCAGGGCCGTGAGCGATTTCGCGGTCTGGCCGGCGACGTAGAGCCGGAGTTCAAATTTTGCGGGTGACTCCTTTTTCATCGTTTTCCTTTCGTCCGGGTGTTGCCGCTTTTCACGCCGCCGCGCAAGGCCGCCATGGCGTCGGCGTTTTGCTGCGTGGCGCTGGTCTGCAAGGTCTCCTGCGCGATGGCAAAAGTCACTTCCGCCTCCTCGGCATCGCCCTCGACCTGGAG